>NZ_JBMDKH010000024.1:0-70110 GCF_057809615.1 Hydrogenophaga sp. FG152
GCCGCCCATGAGCCGCATTCCGGCCATGAACAACCTCCTGAGAATCAACACCTAGGGTTACTACCAATGCCCTGATCCTGATTCAAATCTACATTTCAAATTCACATTTGAATTTGAAATGAAGAAACCCAGCCCCACGCCCAAGGACTCGACACGCTCCAAGATCGTGATGGCCGCGCTGCGGATCTTCGCCACGCGCGGTTTCGAGGCGGCCTCGCTGAAAGAGATCACCACCGCGAGCGAGACCAACGTGGCGGCGATCCACTACCACTTCGGCTCCAAGGAAGCGCTGATCCGCGAGGTGCTGCAGACCGTGGCCGACCCGGTGAACCAGCTGCGCCGGGAGATGCTGGCGCAGCAGCCCGACGGCCCGGGCCGCTCGCTGGAGCACGTGGTGGAAGCGCTGCTCGCGCCCCCGATCCGCCTGAGCGCCGACGCCACCGGCGACGGCCGCCTGCTCACGCGCCTGATCCTGCAGGCGCGCGCGCTGCCCAGCGAATTCACGAACAGCGCGCTGTTCCAGCAGTACGACAGCACCGCCCTGCTGTTCGTGCAGGCCCTGATGGACGCCGAGCCCGGCCTGAGCCGCCAGGACGCGTTCTGGCGCTACGCCTTCGCCATCGGCGCAATGCACTACATCGTGTCCGACGCGGACGCGGCCTACCACCGGCTCAACCGCCTCTCGGGCGGCCTGTGCGACACCGACGACCCCGAAACCATCGTGCGCCAGCTGGTGGCCTTCGTGGTCGCCGGCCTGCGCGCGCGGCCCGCCGCTCCTTCTTCCCCCTCACCGTAAACAAGCACCCATGCCCCGCCGCATCATCGACCTCTCCGTCACGCTGGAAGACAAGCCCACCTCGCCGGCCCACCACCGCCCGCAGATCCAGTACGCCGACCACGACCAGTCGTGGGAGCTGTTCTCCAAGCTGTTCCCCGGCATCGGCCCCGACTCGCTGCCCGAAGGCAAGGCCTGGGCGGTGGAGAAGATCTCGCTCTCCACCCACGCCGGCACGCACATGGACGCGCCCTGGCACTACCACCCCACCACCGACCACGCGCTGCAGGAAGGCGGCCGCCCCGCCCCCGGCATCGACGAGGTGCCGCTGGACTGGTGCCTGCGCCCCGGCGTGAAGCTCGACTTCCGCCACTTCGAGGCCGGCTACGTCGTCACGCCGCAGGACATCGAAGCCGAACTCAAGCGCATCCACTACGAGTTGCAGCCGCTGGACATCGTGGTGGCCAACACCCGCGCCGGCGCGCGCCAGGGCCAGGAGGACTACTGGGAGAGCGCCTGCGGCTTCGGCCGCGCGGCCACGCTCTACCTGCTGGAACGCGGCGTGCGCGTGGTCGGCACCGACTCCTACAGCTGGGACGCGGCCTTCAAGTTCGTGGTCGAGCGCTTCGAGCGCGACGGCGACCCTTCGATCATCTGGGAAGGCCACAAGGCCGGCCGCGACATCGGCTACTACCAGATGGAGAAGCTCTCCAACCTCGACCAGCTGCCCTCGCACGGCTTCGACATCAGCTGCTTCCCCATCAAGATCAAACACGGCTCCGCCGGCTGGGTGCGCGCGGTCGCGGTCATCAACGACTGACCCCTTCTTCTCTTTTTTCCTTTCCCTTTTCTGGAGACAACATGAACAACGCTTCCCATGCCCTCACCCGCCGCCGCACCGTCGTGGCCGGTGCCATTGCCCTGGCCGCCGGCGGCCTGCCGCTGAGCACCCTCGCGCAGACCGGCCCCTACCCGAACAAGACCATCCAGGTCGTCGTGCCCTTCCCCGCAGGCGGCATCGTGGACAACGTGACGCGCAAGCTCGGCACCGAACTCAGCGCCAGCCTGGGCCAGACCCTGGTGGTGGAAAACAAGGGCGGTGCGGGCGGCTCCATCGGCGCGGCCCAGGTCGCGCGCGCCAAGGCCGACGGCTACACCCTGCTCACCGCCTTCGACACGCACGCCGTCAACCCGCTGCTCTACAAGCTCACCTTCGATTCCGACAAGGACCTCAAGCCCATCGCGCTCATCGCCACCTCGCCGCTGGTGCTGGTGGTGCACCCCTCGGTGCCGGCCAAGACCCTGCGCGAACTGGTGGACCTGGGCAAGAGCAAGCCCGACACGCTGCACTACGCCTCCACCGGCGCGGGCAGCTCCAACCACCTCACCACCGAGCTCTTCAAAGCCACCACGGGTGCCTCGTTCAACCACGTGCCCTACAAGGGCGGCGCGCCCGCCATCACCGACGTGCTCGGCGGCCAGGTGCAGGTGATGTTCGTCAGCGTCACCTCGGTGCTGGCCCACATCCGCGCCGGCAAGATGCGCGCCCTGGCCGTGACCACGCGCGAACGCATCCCCGCGCTGCCCGACGTGCCCACCGTGAGCGACACCTACCCCGGCTTCGAAGCCACCTCCTGGGTCGGCCTGCTCGCGCCCGCCGGTGTGCCGGCCGACGTGGTGAACAAGCTCAACGGCGGCGTGAACGCCGCGCTCAAGTCGCCCGAGTTCCAGAAATTCCTGGAAGAACAATCGCTGCGGCCCGCCGGCGGCACGCCCGAACAGTTCGCCGCCTTCATGAAGGCCGAAACCCAGAAATGGGGCGCGGTCATCAAGCGCCAGAACATCCAGGTGGAGTGAAGCCCATGTCGCCGTCCCCCATCGACGACACCCACGGCGCCGGCCTGCAAAGCTGGCTGGCGTCCGCGAACGCCCCCGCCACCGACTTCCCCATCCAGAACCTGCCCTATGGCCGGTTCACCGTGGGCGACGAACCCGGCTGGCGCATCGGTGTGGCGATCGGCGACCAGGTGCTCGACCTGCAGCGCGCCGGTGTGCTGGAGCACAGCGACGTGGCGCGCCTGCTGGCGCTCGCACCCGAACAACGGCGGGCGCTGCGCCGCACCCTCAGCGAAGGCCTGCGCGAAGGCAGCCCGAAGGAAGCCACCTTCAAGGCCGCACTGCACCCGCAAGCCAGCGTGCGCATGGGCATGCCCTTCGACGTGGGCGACTACACCGACTTCTACACCGGCATCCACCACGCCACCACCGTGGGCAAGCTGTTCCGGCCCGACCACCCGCTGCTGCCCAACTACAAATGGGTGCCCATCGGCTACCACGGCCGCGCCTCCACGCTGCGCGTGAGCCCCGACGAATTCAAGCGCCCCATGGGCCAGCTGAGCCCCGGCAACGGCGCCGCCGCCCCCACGCTGCAGCCCACGAAGCGGCTGGACCACGAACTCGAACTCGGCCTGGTCATCGGCCAGCCCAGCCAGCAGGGCGAGCCCATCGCCATCGAAGACGCGGAAGACCACCTCTTCGGCATCGTGCTGCTCAACGACTGGAGCGCGCGCGACATCCAGGCCTGGGAATACCAGCCCCTCGGCCCCTTCCTCTCGAAGAACTTCGCCAGCACGCTCTCGCCCTGGATCGTCACCATGGAAGCGCTGGCCCCCTACCGCCAGGCCTTCACACGGCCCGAAGGCGACCCGGCACCGCTGCCCTACCTGGACTCGGCCAGCAACCGCGAACAAGGCGCGATCGACATCGCGCTGGAAGCCTGGGTGCAGACCGCCGCCATGCGCGCAGCCGGCCACGCGGCGGAACGGCTCTGCCGATCCAACTTCACCGACGCCTACTGGACCGCCGCGCAGCTGGTGACGCACCACACCGTGAACGGCTGCGACCTGCGTGCGGGCGACCTGCTGGGCACCGGCACGCTCTCGGGCCCCGCGCCCGAGCAAGGCGGCTCGCTGCTCGAACTCACGCAAGGCGGCCAGCGCCCCCTGACGCTGGCCAACGGAGAAAGCCTGGGTTTTCTGCAGGACGGCGACACCATCGTGCTGCGCGCGCACTGCGAGCGCGAGGGGTACCGGCGCATCGGGTTCGGCGAGTGCCGGGGGACGGTGCTGCCGCGCTGAATCGATCAGCTCGGCCAGTGAGCCGCGAAGTCAAACGTCAGCTGGCGGTGATGCCGGATGGACAGCAGGTACACGGTTCGGGTGGATTCCATCGCCACATACAACAGCAGGTAGTCGCCGTGCAGGTACTCGCGCAAGGCGTTGGCCGCGCCAGCGGGGAGGGCGCCGAGCTGGGCCAGCGCTTCAGCCGATTGCGGTGGATGATCCAGGTATCGGCGCCCCATGCGTGGGAAACGGGCCAGATTCGGAATGACCGTTGCCCGCAAGTTCGCCAGAAGGTCGTCGAACGCAAAGCCCGCGCCTGCATCGGTCAGGAACACCTCGATGGCGTCCAGGCGCTTCAGAAAGCTCGCGGTCAGTTCGACCCGATAGAGATCTTCAGCCACGCTTTTTCACGGCTTTGGCGGCGGCAGTGGGGCGGTGTGCGTCGGTCTTCTTTGTACCGGACCGGCGTTGCTGAAGCTGGGCGATCGCGGCGTCGGCCTCGTGGCTGCGCCCGGCGGTGATGTCCGCCAGGCCACGCTTCGCGTCATCGATCAACAACAGATGAATGCGCTCCCGCTCCAGACGGTGGTAGTAGTCGAGGCGGTCCGCGTCGATCAAGGCGACGTAGCTTTCGCCGTTCTTGGTGATGATCTTTTCGGCACCGGCCTTCGCCTGCTCGGCCAGCTCGGAGAGGTGGGCTCGGGCCTGGGTGAACGGCACAACGTCCCTGATCGAAATGCTCATGATTCACTCCATACAGCTTGCAGAATTCTGTGCATTTTAAAAGGCTTTGTGTCAACCGGCCTTAGCGCGTCAAGCACCGTGAGAGGCGATCGACCACGTCTCTCTCCGCGCGGCCTTCGTCGGCCCCGGCATGAAACACCGCGCAAGTCGCCGAGCCCGCGCCCTGGGCGCAACGGTAGACCGCCACCACACTGCCCGGCCCCACGCCGGTGTGCCCGGCCACGGTGAACCCCGCGTCCACCGTGCCTTGCATCAGCCCCAGGCCATAAGCCGCCGACGTCCACGGCCGCCCAGGGATGGCCCCGCCGAGGTGGCGCGCCGTCTGCATCTCGCGCAACAGCGCATCGGGCAGCAGGTGCCCGGCCAGCAGACGGTCCAGGAACAGCGCCGCGCCCGACAGCGGGCCCACCAGCAGGCCGTGATAGACCCACCCCGGGTCGTAGGCCGGGGCGACCCCGAGGCCCGCCATGTCCACCGGGGTGGTCGCGAGGCGAGCACCCACCACCCCCAGCGGCGCCAGCGCCCGTTGCGCCAATGCGTCCTGCAGCGCGAGCCCCGCCACGCGCTCGATAAGCCGCGCGACATACAGATAACCCACGTTGGAATACCGCCACGCAGCCCCGGGCTCGTGGCGAAGGCGGGTGGCGTCCAGGCGCTGCAGCATCTCGGCCACCGGCCACGGCGCCCCATCGCGCGCCACGGCGGCGTGGTACTCGGGCAGCTCGCCGTAGTCCGCCAGCCCGGCCTCGTGCCGAAGAAGTTGGCGCAGCGTGAACGGGCCTTCGGGCACCGCATCGTCGAGCCCGACCAGGCCGTCGCGCACCAAGGTCAGTGCCGTGGCGGACAACACCGTCTTCGTGAAGCTCCACCAGGGCACCGTGGGATCGTGCCCTTCCTGAGGCAGCGGCGAACCGCCCAAGACGAGCGAGAAGGGCCCGCCGCATCCACTTGAGCCCGGACCCCGATGGGGCTTACCGTTGGCCTGACCGTCGGTCATGCGCGAGCCCTGATCTTGACCGGCATCACCATCGCCCCTGAAATCTGCATCAGGCGGCGGATGGGCTGCGGCCCATGGCGTCCAGCGCGGCCTCCAGGGCGCCGATGTCGACGGGCTTCGTCATGTGGTCGTCGAAGCCGCTCTGAAGGGCCTTCTCGCGATCGGCGTGCTGCCCATAGCCGGTCAACGCAATCAGGTGCAGGGCCCGCGTTGCAGCCTCTGCCCTGAGCCGGCGCGCCAGCTCGTAGCCGTCCATCCCGGGCAGGCCAATGTCGACGACGCACACATCAGGCGCCTGGTCCGCGACCATGGCCAGGCATTCCTCCGCGCTCAGCGCCGTTGCGACCTCGTGACCGCACAGGAGCAGCAGATTGGCCAGCGTATGGGCCGCATCCGCGTTGTCGTCCACGATCAACACCCGGGCAAGGTGGCCGTGGCACTGCCGGGGCGCTGCATTCCCGCCGGCCTGCACGCGCGCATCGGCAGGAAATGCAAGGGGAAGCGAGACCGTGACCCGTGTTCCACGGCCCTCCTGGCCGCGATCGGCCTTGATCGTGCCGCCATGGAGTTCGACGATGCTGCGTGCAATGGTCAGGCCAAGACCCAGGCCGCTCTTGGACCTTTGCAAGCTCTGCTCGCCTTGAACAAAGCGGTCGAACACGCGCGGCAACAGGTCGTCCGGAATGCCCGTGCCGCTGTCTTCCACGGTGAGCATGGCCTCGCTCGTGCCGCGCTGGAGCCAGATGGTGACAGGCTGGTCCGGCCCGCTGAATTTCGCGGCGTTGCTCAGCAGATTCCCGACCACTTGCGCAAGCCGCAGAAAGTCTCCGCTCACGAAGATCGGCCCCTCTTCGGCCTGGATCACCGGCTCAGCCCGGCGGGCAAAAAGAGGCTGGGTGACCTCGATGGCCCGCCAGGCCACGAGACGCAGGTCCACCTGCTCCCTTTGCAGCTCGATCTTGCCGGCGACGATCCTGGAGACGTCCAGCAGATCGTCCACCAGGTGCGTCAGGTGTCTGGCCTGGCGTTCGATGATCTCGCGCTCCCGCACGAATGCCTCGGCATCGCGGCGCCTCATGATCTCGATGGCCGTGAGGATCGGCGCCAGCGGATTCCTCAGCTCATGCCCCAGCATCGCCAGGAAGTCGTCTTTCGCTTTGCTCGCCGCGTTGGCCTTGTCCAGTGCGCTGTTGCACTCCGTGTACAGCCGGACGTTGTCCAGCGCGAGCGCGGCGCGCCTGCCCAGCTCACTGAGCAGCGCAACGTCGTCCGCTTCGAAGCGGCGCTCGGAATCGGCCTGAATGGCCGCCATGGCCCCAATGACACGGTCCCGCGCCACCAGCGGCACGGCACACACCGCCTTCATGCCGGTCGCTTCGGCCAACCTGCGGTACTCGGGGTCTTCGATCTTCGACACATCGCCGGGCTCGAAGTGATGCACGTATTCGCGGCCCGTCGCGATCACCCACGGCAGCGAGCCGTGCGCCGTGGCCGAGAGAGCCCCGGACTGAACGACCTGCTCGATGGCTGCCCGCCGCACGGGATCCAGGTGGAAGGTCAGCTTGCGCGCCGGCGCGCCATCCGGGCTCAGGATGTCGATGCGCAGGATGTCGGCCACACCGGGCACCACCGCGGCGGCGATCGCGTCGATCGTCCTCGTCTCGTCGAGCGATTGCGTCAGCGAGGACGTCGCCGACAACAACATCTGCAGCCGCCCTCTTGCCGCCTCGGCCACGGCCCGTGAACCCCTTTCGGCGCGGAGCAGATTCTCGCGCTCGCTTTCAGCCTTTGAACGCTCCTGCCCTGCCTTCCACAGCGCAGCGGACACCTCGTCGAAGTCCGGAAGCCCCTTGGTCCGGGGTGGCAGGGGCATTCCCTTGCCCAGCGCCACCGCGCTGTCGCGCAAGGCTTGAGCGCGAGCGGTGATCGTGCGGCTCACCAGCCAGAAAGCGAAACCACCGACCGTGAGCGAAAGCAGCAACCCGGCCATGTAGAGCCAGGTAGCCCGCCAGAGGGGCGCATGCGCCATCTGGGAAGAGGCGCCGAGCGCGATCGTCCACCCGGTGCGCTCGATGTGGGACACCGCCGTATAGGCTTCGTCCCCTTCCATGGTGGTCGTCATGCCCACGCCCTCCCTCTTTTCACCGAGATCCGCGAGCATGCGTTGCAGCGTGGGACTCGGTGGCGTGCCAAAGTGCCTGCCGTGATCCTTGGTGCGGGCCACCCTTTTCATGTTGGAGTCGAAGACAGACACCACCCAATGCTCCGGCAACTGTTGCCGCTGAATGACCTCCAGGATGGAATCGGTGCTCACGATGGCCGTCAGCACGTAGCGGAGCTCCCCTTCGCGCAACACGGGAATGCGAACGGTGTAGCCAATGTTGCCGCGCGGGCCCACAACCATCGGGCCAACCACCGGCGCCCGGGTGCGCATGACCTGCGCCACGCTGGCGCCGTCCACCGTCTGCAGCATGCCACTTCCAAAGGGGCTCTCGCTGCCGAAAACCACGGCGCCATCGGGCCTTGCCAGCACGACACCCCGCCAGTCTGGCTGCGCGGCGCTCAGCAGGCGCGCGGCCGCATGCACCGCCGCCAACCGGCCCTCTTCTGCGTCCGGCAGGGATTGAGCCAGGGAAAAGGCCTCCAGCGTCGCCACCGTCCGCTGCATGCGCGCTTCGATCGCCGCAGCCAGCGCCCGGGTCATGCCCAGCGTCGCCTGTTCAACCTGCTCCTTCTGTTGATGAAGCATCACCACCAAGGCGGCGGCGGCGAACAGGCAGAACGGAAGAATCGTTGCCGCGCCCAACAACAACAGGCGGCGGCGCAAGGAGTAGCCGTGCCAGAACCACTCTCGTGCGCGTTGCTCATCGGCCTGGTGCGCTGCCGCGCCCATTGGCTTGGGATCACTTGCGGTCATGGGTCGTTGCTTCCATTCAAGACAGGGAGTTCCAGATCCACGAGGGCGCTCGCTGCGTTGACATCGCAGCCAAACGCACAGGGTAGTGAGTTTTCAGGGAACCGGTGCGATGCGCGCGGTAAACCCCGCTTTGTGGACAACCGCACGCCTGCGCCGCGAGGTGCGGCTGACCTGCCAGGCCTGGCTAGCCGTTCTTGTGTTGCTTGGAGGGCGCGGTGGCCTTTGCCTTTGGTTTTCGGGCTGGCGGGCTCGACGGCAGTGCCACACCCTTGGCCATCAGCGCAGCTTGCTTCACCAACTCAAGCTGCGCCTCCGGGGAGCAGCGCTCGAAGTCATCCAGCAGCGAGCGCTGCATCGGGTCCAGGTCCAGCCGGGTGCCAACGCGCTCGCCCGTCAGCACGTAGTACACGTCCATGCCCAGGTCGATCAACCGCATCAGCACCTCGGCATCTGGGCTGCGCTCCTCCCTCTCGTAACTCCCCATGGCGCGCTTCGAAAGACCGGTGGCGTCTGCGATCTCCTGCTGGATCAGGCCGAGCCGGCGGCGCTCCTCGCGAAAACGTCTACCGAAAGTATTCATAATGGCTTCGAATCGCTTAAAATGGCGCGATTGCGCCACTTTTTCATGCTTGGTTGTGTATTTTTCCGTTACTCAATGCTAGCCCAGGGAAGGAGCTACTTCGCCATGACCCGATCCGCTGCCTCTTCGACTCGCAAGCGCGTGCCCAACGGCGTCAACAGCTCGCGCCCCATCGCACTGCGGCTCACGCCGGCCGAGCTGGAACGTGTGAAAGAACGGGCCGAGCGCGAACACCGCTCCATGGCCAGCGTGTGCCGCCTCGCAGTGCTGCGCGAACTGGGCATGAACGACACGGGGACGGCCCCATGAAACTCCGCCAGATGCCATTGCCCGAGCCGGTCTACCTCATGCGCTGCACCGTGCCCGCGCAGCGCATGTCAATGTCAATTCAGCAACGCACGATGGCCGGCCTGAGCGTGGCCGCGAGCCGCACAGCGGAACCAGATGTGCCTGCGGTGGTGCTGCTGCAAGCCCGCGAAGCCCCCTTCGACCTGGAATGGAGCCTCAGCCCTGCGCAGGCGAGAGCGCTTGCGGACAGGTTGCTTGATGCTGCGGCGAACTGCAATAGGCTGGATAGCGTGGCCTCGCCTTGAATCAGTAGCTGAATCGAAGCTTCAGGAGTCCAACAAGTTCTTCGATAGACAGAACATCCTTCTTGCGATGCAGCATCGCATGGCAGTTCGGACAGACTGGCCGAAGGTCGTTCTCCGGGTCCAAGACATATTCCTCACCGATGGTGTGGATCGGCTTGAGGTGGTGTACGTGGATAAAGCCCTTCCCAAGGTCACCATAAACCGCGTGGAAGTCAAATTTGCAGACGAAGCAGACGCAGTCCCAACGTTTGATGCACCTGAGCTTCGCCGTCGAGTCTCGCTCGTAGGCGTTGACGACGATCTGTTTCTTGGCACCTTCGATGACACCCGGCAGGTCACCGATGTCCTCGGGAAACGTCTGCGGAGGGGCCAGCTCGGTAAAAAGCTCACCGAGGAATTCGACCAGTCGCGGCTCGACATTTGCGCCGACGTTTTCTTGAGGCTTCAGTCCTTGAAGCCACGTAAGTCCGCGCGAATCAAGCAGGTAAGAGATGTTTTGCATCCGGCGCTCAAACGCTCCCTCGACTCGATCGAACTCCTTTGCGAGCTGGCGATAGTAGTGAGCCTTGACGTAGGGCGTTCCGGCGGCATCGAGCCTCATCATTTCAGCGTAGCTGGCGACTGAAGCTTGAAGCTCTTCGTCTGTCCAGTCGATCTGAGAGCGTGCTGTTTTTCCCTCCGCATCGGTGGAGCCATCCGACCTGGAATCGGCCAGGGCTTGCGGTAGGGGGACTGCACTCGCTTCCGCCCGATGGGATTGCATGTGATCGGGCAGCACATCAACAGAGACTGCTGCACCCAACACAGCGAAGATCAACTCGTCTTCTTCCACGAGCCGCAGGATCGGGAACACCACATCCGGTGAGAAAACGCCAATGCTCCGTGCGTTGGTCGTCTTGTCGAACTTTGGCGTGACGATCACCGTATAGGCCGGAATGCCACCGGCCCATAACGCTCGAAGGTGGGCCTTGCGCTCGTTTCGCCCGCTGTGCGTTCTCCCCGAGAAGCGTTCTTTGGCAAGCACAAGAACTCGCGTCGGCGACTGCCTCATCTCGTCGTCCCACGAACGAAGCAGCACCGCGTCGTTGTAGGTGCCGCCCCACGAGTTCCGTTCGTTGCGCAACTTGAAGCCAAGTCGCTCGAAGAATCGGCTGATACGTTCTGTTGCCATACATCTCCTACTTGTCAGGAGATGTTACGGCACGAATGGGCCAGAGTTTGCTACATGGCGCAACGGCGAGGAAAACCCGTACCCAACGCTCACTTCAATGAGCTGTCAAGGTTGTCTATGAAGCCTCGATGAGGCGAAATTGCTCGAGTCGTTACACGCCATGCAGCACGCGGCGTCGGCGCAGCGCTTGTCACCGGCAATTCGAGTCCTTAACGCAATCGGCACCGCCCTGGCGCTGCTGGAAGTTCGCAAGGTGCCCGTTGAACTGAAATGAAAATTCAGCCCCTTGTACCGACAAGCACATTGGGTCAAGTCGCTTGAAGTTGCGGCGAACGGCATTGGCTTGACGGCGTGACGGGTGGCTTCAGCACGACTGACGGATAAGGCCAATCAGGGGAGACTGCAGTCGCCCCTACGAGCATTCATTTAGTCTTCATTCAAGCTTGTGCGAGAGCAGAACGGGTTCGTGCATACTCCACGCAACAATAGCGAGGGCCTGTCAATGCCAATGGACTACAAGCAATATCAAGATGAAGTAACGGCTGACATTGCCGAGGTGTTGTGCAACGCCGAATCTCAGCCGATCTTGTTCGTTGGCTCAGGGTTCACCAAGCGCTATGCGGGCGGACCAAACTGGGAGCAACTTCTCGCCAGACTAGCCGAAAAATGCCCGCTAATCGATAAGGAATTCGCGTACTACAAACAGGCACACGGGGGCGATTTGAAGAAGATCGGCTCAGCCTTTTCTGAGCTGTATCGCGAGTGGGCGTGGGGTGCCGGGAAGGCCTTCTTTCCTAAGGAGTACTTCGATGCAGCCGCCCCAGGCGACATCTTTATCAAGCACATGATTGCAGAGGTCCTCAAAGACCTTGGACCAAACGCCGAGGGATCCTATGGGTCTAAAGAGGTGGACGCGGAGATTGAGGCTCTCAAGAACATCAGTGCTCACGCAATCATCACAACGAACTACGACGAAGTGATTGAACCGCTTTTCCCTGAGTATGAACGCATTATTGGCCAACAGATCATGCGCAAGGGATACTTGTCAATCGGGGAGATCTTCAAGATCCACGGCTGCCGGTCAGAGCCACTCTCCATCGTCATCAATGAGTCCGACTACAAGCGATTTGAAGAGGATCACAAATATCTTAGTGCTAAGCTGCTCATGTACTTCATCGAGCATCCACTAATCTTCATTGGTTATCGCGCAGAGGACCCGAATATCAAGTCGATCTTGTACGACGTCGATCGAATGGTAAGAGCCGAGTTCCAGCTCGTACCCAACATTTACGTCCTCGAATGGGATGACAAGGTCGACGAAAAGTCTTACCCAGCACGCGACAAAGTGATCTCCGTGGCGCCGGACGTGAACATCCGGATCAAGAGTATTAGCGCGTCATCGTTTGAATGGGTGTTCAAGGCGTTCGGGCAAGCAGGCAATCTTGAGAAAATCAACACAAAGCTCCTGCGCGCCATGATGGCTCGCTCGGTTGAGCTGATTCGCTCGGATATTCCAAAGAAGCATGTCGAGATTGACTTTAAGCAGCTTGAGCACGCGGTCGAATCTGGCGAAACATTCGCCAAACTATTCGGAGTGACTGCGATCTCTAACCCATCCCAAGTAAACCTTGACTACAAGTACGCACTCACAGGTGTCGCACAGCAACTAGGCTACAAAACTTGGCACAAGGCCGATGACCTGATCTCGATACTGCGCGACAAAAACGACTTCGATATGAAGGCGACGGACAACAAGTACCACATTGCAGTCAAGTTCGGCCACAAGTCAGACGGAGTCAACCACAGGTACACAGATGCTGCAGTGGACCTTCTTCGGAAGGTATTGAAAGGCGAGGCATACAAGATCGACAAAAACACGGTCGATGTCGAAAAGCTCGCGGGGGCGACTGCTGCTCCGAAGAAGTAAATTGGTGATTTCCAACCATTGACCTCTCAGTCAATCATAATGTGCTGCTCCGAAGCTTGAGGCCAATGATGCGTCTGCACTGAGAGATTAGGCTTGAGCGTGTGAAAGATCACGTGAAACAAAGCCGCCTCCTCAAAAATTAGGAGTCGCCTCGGAAAGGTTTCTCCATATAGTAGAAGCCTCACGAATTGCATCGCTGCAAGGGGGGATGGCTGATGTGTCGCAGGATATTGCTACTAAGTGGCCCAATAGGCTCCGGTAAATCTAGCGTTGCGCGAGTTCTCAACGACTGCTATCAGTATCGGAGCATCAGTAGTGGAGGCTATCTTCGTTCGATAGCCCTTGATCACTCGAGGGAGGCTCTTCAGGATGCTGGGGATCGGCTTGACCGTGATACAGACTATCGGTGGCTGATAGACCAGGTCGCAGCTCCGACCATCGCGGCAGTACCGAGTCAGCATTACTGGCTACTAGACGCCGTCCGAAAGACTCGCCAAATCGAGCACTTTCGCGAACTGTTTGGGATTTCTGTCTGGCATGTACACCTGCACGCCCCTGAAGATGTCTTGTCGGAACGCGTTAACAACCGAACAGCTTCGCTTGCTGGTGACTATCAAACCGCGATAAGGCATCCTAACGAAGTAGCTGCGCGTGATCTTGGCCGCGTGGCCGATCACGTATATGACTCTTCTTTACTTACCACACAACAAATAGCCGAATCAATTCACCAAACATTGGAGGGCGAGTGATGGGGAGTCGTCAGATTGTTGTTATTAGTGGAAAAACATGCAGCGGCAAGACTGGACTTGCAGATCTTCTGGAAAAAGAATTTCAGTTTCATGTAATTCGAACGAGGCAAATCCTCTGTGAACTAAGCGTAGGGCCGCCCGAAGCTGAGGTTGATCGGCGAGATCTAATGCGGCGCGCGCAAGAATTGAATGCCGCCTCAGAATCTCGCTGGGCTCTCCACTCCACGCTAGCAGCCCTCAAAACTCTGGATCCAACTAAACCAGTAGTAGTTGATCATCTAAGCACTCCGCAGCAGGTTCTCCAATTTCGAGAGGCTTTCGGAGAGAACCTAGTGCATGTTCATCTCTACGCGAGTACAGCAACGCTGCTTGAGCGCTACGCGCACACCGAAGGCTTCGGCGGCAACGCAGCTACCTACGACGAGATCGATCATCTGAAGGAGCAGAGTTCGATAGACGCGCTGAAGGACGATGCCGACGTCCGCATCTTCACCACGCGCTCTGACGCGCGCGATACGTTGGTGCGCGTGGCCGCCCGCCTTCACTTGTTCACCTCGCCCGAGATCCGTTGCGTGGATGTACTCATAGGCGGGCAGTACGGAAGCGAAGGAAAAGGGAACGTGGTCGCCTATCTGGCCAGGGAGTACGACGTTATGGTGCGCGTCGGTGGCCCCAACGCAGGACACACCGTCGCGAGCCCACGAGGCCCGTATACATACCATCACCTTCCGTCTGGCGCGAGAGACGTCGGTGCTCGGCTGCTCTTGGGGCCCGGGATGACAATCCGCCTTCCCGGATTGTTCAAGGAAATCAAGGAGTGCGGCATCGGTCC
Organism: Hydrogenophaga sp. FG152; assembly: GCF_057809615.1. Classification (NCBI taxonomy): domain Bacteria; kingdom Pseudomonadati; phylum Pseudomonadota; class Betaproteobacteria; order Burkholderiales; family Comamonadaceae; genus Hydrogenophaga; species Hydrogenophaga sp. FG152. The sequence goes on from NZ_JBMDKH010000024.1 coordinate 14,408, forward strand.
CGAGCGGCTGTTTATTGATCCGCAAGCATCCATCATCGAAGACGAAGACCTCGAAGGTGAATCAAAGCACCTCGTTTCAACTATTGCATCGACTGGTAGCGGCAGCGGTGCAGCAAGTGCTCGCAGGATTCTGTCCCGTGGAAAATCAATCCGTTTGGCTCGCGATGTACCCGAGCTTGCCCCCTACGTTGGCGTGCCCGGAAACTACCGTGGCTCGACGACGGATCGTCTAGAAGAGGCATATCGGCAAGGGGGCTCCATCCTGCTAGAAGGAACTCAAGGCAGTGGTTTAAGCATGTTTCACGGCATCTACCCGTACGTAACCTCTCGCGACACAAATGTGGCCGGTTGTTTGGCGGAGGCAGGAATTTCGCCTAGTAGGGTTCGAAAAATTCTTATGGTTGTGAGAACGATGCCAATCCGAGTGGGAGATCCCGATGGAGATCAGGGGCACACGTCCGGCCCCCTCAAACATCCAACCACCTTCGATGAAATTGCACAGATGGCCCAGCTCGACGCCACAGCATTGCACACAGCAGAGCGGACATCTACAACGAAGCGAAGGCGCCGCGTTGGTTGGTTCGAGTGGGAGCAGTTTCGTAAGGCCTGCGCACTGAATGCACCCACAGACATCGTTCTGACTTTCGCCGACTACATCGATGCAAAGAATCGCCGCGCACGCCGGTTTGAACAACTCTCGCCCGACACCATCAAGTTCGTCGAAGAACTTGAGCGCGTCTCTCAAGCACCAGTTTCTCTCATCAACACACGCTTCCCAAGAGGCCCAGAGGGTTTTGGCGATATGCGGTCAGTCATCGATCGACGCAATTGGACCGCACGCACAACTTCATTGAGGTAATTAAGTTGGAAATTACGCGACTAATCGATACTTCTCCAAGGCTCTACCACATGGCCGAAAAAGGAACGTGGGAAAGCATCAGAAACCGAGGACTCCTGAGCGCAAGCGCCGTGCTCACTCACTTTAAGGTGTCGGGCGAGGAGCGCAGAGCGATGGAAGCGGAGCAGCGCCCACGAAAAATGGAGGTGGGCGTGGGCCGCCCTGACAGCATCGTTCTTCGTGATCAAAAGCCTATGCCGAAGGAAAGGCTCGCGAAAGCTCTGAAGGATGGAACCACGCCTGAAGAGTGGTATCGCCTTATAAACTCGAAAGTGTTTTTCTGGGCGCATGAAGCGCGCCTGTTGACACTCTTAAACGCGCGAGACTATCGATCCCTGGAACACGATGTTCTAACGATCGATACAGCCCCCTTCGTTCGGGCTTACAGCAACCGGATCTGGTTGTGTCACATGAACTCTGGAAACACGTGGCCTATCCCGCATCATCGAGGGAAAGATGTCTTCAAGCGCATAGAGGCCTATCCCACTAATGCAAAAGGCAATCCACTCAAACCGGTCGCCGAGGTGGTTGTGGACGACCAAGCTCCGAACATCGCCGATTATGTAATCGAGGTGAGAAGAATGAAGGGCGCACAGGTGCTTGAAAAGCTGGTCTGAGTCGCATGGATGATCTTCGCACGAGTGCTATGCGGGTACGTTGTACAGCGCACTTCGGACCTTGAGTTGCATCGTTGCGAAGTTCCGCAGTCCGTCTGAAGCGGCCTTGGGGTCACTTTCAAACGTGGCACTTTCCAAGCCTTACCCGTCTGCCCCCAGGAGACCCAATGCACCCCGAAGATAACTGCGACGTCCTGGTCATCGGCGGCGGCCCCGCCGGCTCGACCATCGCGGCCCTGCTCGCGCGCGAAGGCCGCAAGGTGGTGTTGCTGGAGAAAGAGCACCACCCCCGCTTCCACATCGGCGAGTCGCTGTTGCCCGGCAACGTGGCCTTGTTCGACAAGCTCGGTGTGCGCGACCAGATCGAAAAAATCGGCATGCCGAAATTCGGCATCGAGTTCGTGCCGCCCGATCTGGACTACTGCAGCTATGTCGATTTCGCCGAGGGTTGGGACCCTTCCATGGCCTCGGCGTGGCAGGTGCGCCGCTCCGAGATGGACGAGCTGCTGTTTCGCCATGCGGCCAAGGTGGGCGCCGAGGCGCTCGAAGGCGCCAAGGTGACGGAGGTGGCTTTCGACGACGAGGGCGCCAGTGCCGAAGCCGTGCTCGACAGCGGCGAAAAGCGCCGCTGGCGCGCCCGCTTCGTGGTGGACGCCACGGGCCGCGACACCTTGCTGGCGAACAAGTTCAAGTGCAAGCAGAAGAACAAGGACCACAACAGCACGGCGCTGTTCGGCCATTTCCGCGGCGCGCGGCGCCTGGAAGGCAAGCGCGAGGGCAACATCAGCATCTGCTGGTTCGAGCACGGCTGGTTCTGGTTCATCCCGCTGGCCGATGGCACCACGAGCGTGGGCGCGGTGTGCTGGGCCTACTACCTGAAGGCGCGCGATAAGCCGCTGAAGGACTACTTCTTCGACACGATCGCCCTGTGCCCGGAGCTGCACGACCGCCTGAAGAACGCCACGCTGGTGGACGACCAGGTGCATGCCACGGGCAACTTCTCGTACTCGAGCACGCACGCCACTGGCGACCGCTACCTGATGGTGGGCGATGCGTTCACGTTCATCGACCCGATGTTTTCTTCCGGCGTGTTCCTGGCGATGCAGAGTGGCTTTGACGGCGCGCAGTTCGTCGCCACGGCGCTGGACGCGCCGCAGCGCCTGCCGGCGGCCCGCGCCGCGTACGAGAAGCGCGTGCGCATCGGCCCGCGCGACTATTCGTGGTTCATCTACCGCGTCACCAACCCCACCATCCGCGACATGTTCATGCACCCGAACAACCGCTTCAAGGTGAAGCAGGGTCTCATGTCGCTGCTGGCGGCGGACATTCACCACGGCCCGGCGTATCGGTTGTCGCTGCTGATGTTCAAGCTGATCTACTACGTGGTCTCGGTGGCGAACTGGCGCCGCACGTATGCGGGCTGGAAGCGGCACCGCTTCAACATCCGCGACATGGGGGCGCTGCGCGGCGAGACGATCATGAAGGCGGACTGACCGACGAGGTCTTTTCTCAGGGCCGCACGGCGGTGTACTCCGAGAACACGCCGAGCTCGGTGTGGCGCTGCACTTGCTGGAAGCCGGCGCGCTCCATGGCCTGCAAAATCTGCGCCGGCGGAATGCAGGTTTCGATGGTGTCCCAGTAGTAGCGCCACAGCTCCGCGCTGCCGCGCTCGCGGGCCACAATGCGCGCCAGGGTGGGCACGACGCGGCGCATGTAGAACTTCACCAGCGCGCGCGACACGCGGCTCGAAGGCTGGCTGATCTCCAAAATCAGCAGCCGGCCGCCGGGCCGCAGCACGCGGTGGAACTCGCGCAGCGCGGCGTCCACGTCCGACACGTGCCGGAAGGCGTAGCCGAAGCTCAGGAAGTCGGCTTCGCCGGCGGCGCAGGGCAGCTCTTCCGCGCGGCCGGCCCGCAGTTCCACGCCCGGCAGGTCCACCTGCGCCAGCATGCCGGGGCTCGGGTCCACGCCGATCAGGCGGCCGTGTTCGCCGATCAGCGCGCAGGCTTCGCGCGCGAGCAGGCCGGTGCCGATGCCCACGTCCACCACGTTGTCGCCAGCCGCCAGGCCCGCGCGGGCCAAGGCTTCGCGCCGGTACCAGCCGCCGGTGCCGAAGGCCATGGCGCGCTCGATGCGGTCGTAGTCGACGGCGGTTTCGTCGAAGATGCGGCGCACGTAGCGCGCATGGTCGGCTTCGTCGCGGTAGTAGGCGGGCAGGGGCGCATGCGGCAGGGAAGGGGTGGTGGGTTCCATCGAAGGTCTGCTCCTTGGGTCAGTGGCCGGGTGGGTGGGTAATGGGTGCATTGTTGACGCAATAGAAACAGACTACTCCTGGTTATCGTCTTTATCTGAAGCGAGGCCGTGCCTATAGTTCTTTCCATGGGCTTCCACCTTCGTCATCTTCATGGCGCCATCAGCGCAAGCGCGCTTCGCGCCGTCTTCCAGGCCGCGGCTCCACCGCCTTCCTGACCGTCCCCGCCCCCCTGTTCCTTCCATGGAAATGCCAACCCCGGTTTTCGCCAGGGACGGCCTCGTTCGCCCTCAACTTTCTTTACCCAAGAAAAGACACCATGAAAAAGATCGCCACCGCAGCTGCTCTTGCAGCACTTGCAGTTCCTTCCTTCGCGCAGTCGAGCGTCACGCTGTATGGCGTGGCCGACATGTTCTATCAGTACGCCGATGGCGCGAACTCGCTGTCCCGCGCGCAGTCGGGTGGCCTGGCCGGCAGCCGTTTCGGCTTGCGTGGCACGGAAGACCTGGGCGGCGGGCTGCGCGCGAACTTCACGCTGGAAGGCGGCGTGAACCTGGACGACGGCACCAGCGGCCAGGGCGGCGCGATGTTCGGCCGTCAGGCGCATGTGGGCCTGTCCGGCGCCTTCGGCTCGGTCTCGCTCGGCCGCCAATACACCGCGCTCTACGCCGCCACGAACGACCACAGCCTGTTCACCAGCGCGCCCGCCGGCCCGTCCACCGCACTCATCGGTGGCTTCGGTGGTGGCTACGAGCTGGTGCGCGGCGCGTCGGCCACGGCAGCGCCTCCTCAGGCGGGCGCCACGGGCAACGGTGCGCCCGCGCGCATCAACAACTCGATCAAGTACGAGTCCCCGAGCCTGGCCGGCTTCAAGCTGGGCGCGGTCTACGGCATGGGTGAAGTCGCGGGCGCCAGTGGCGACAACCAGGTGATGGAAGCCTCGGTGCGCTACACCGGCCATGGCTTCGACGTGATCGGCTCCTACCTCACCGACGAGGCCCGCGGCGGCATCGGCGTGAATTCGACGGACGCGCGCATCGGCACGCTGTCGGGCGCCTACAACTTCGCGCCGTTCCGCGTGGTGGCTGGCTACATCAACTTCGACGACAAGCGCGTGGCCGATCTCGATGGCGAAGGCGCCTGGGTCGGTGTGGACTACCAGACCGGCAAGACCACCTGGAAGGCGCAGTACGTGCTCAACTCGCCCAAGAACCTGAGCAACGCGGACAGCAAGGCCTTTGGCGTGGGCGTGGTGTACGACCTTTCCAAGCGCACGGCCCTGTATTCGAGCCTGACCCGCTTCCGCAACGACGCGAACGCCGGTGCCGGTGGCGTGGGCCGTTTCAATGCGTCCCTGCCGGCCGGCCTGACCTCGGCGGCGGACAACGACATCACCGAGTTCGCCGTCGGCATCCGCCACACGTTCTGAACTTTTTCTGCAAGGCGCCGCTCAGACTTGAACAGGCCGGCGCTCTCGCCATGACTCTCCAAGGGTGGCCCATCCCAGATGACTCCACCTTTTTCACAGCCCCTTCGGGGGCTGTTTTTTTTGCGAGCGGCTTTTCTACTGGCGCGCGCGCCGGCGCGAGCCGCTGCGCTCGGCCACTTCGAAGATCACCATGCCCACCAGCATGGCCGCCACGAACACCGCGGCCTTCCATTCGCCGGACGCCATGGAGACGATGCCTGGGCCCGGGCAAAAGCCCGCCAGGCCCCAGCCGGCGCCAAACGTCAGGCCGCCGATGACGAGGCGCTTGTCGATCTGGGTCGCCTTGGGCAGGTGCATGGCGCCACCGAGCAGGTTGGTGGTGCGCCGGCGCGCCAGTGCGAAGGCAAAGAAGCCCACCGCGATCGCGCCGCCCATGACGAAGGCCAGCGAGGGGTCCCAGCTGCCGAAGAGGTCCAGGAAGCCGAGCACCTTGCCCGGGTCGGTCATGCCCGAGAGCAGCAGGCCCAGGCCAAACAGCAGGCCCACGAAAAACTCGGTGATGCGGTGCATGTGAAGGCTCCTTACAGAACGTGGCGAACCACGAAGACCATGGCGAAACCGGCGCCCATGAAGGCGAGGGTGGCCACCAGCGAGCGGGGCGACAGGCGCGAGAGCCCGCACACCCCGTGCCCGCTGGTGCAGCCCGAGCCGTAGCGCGTGCCCAGGCCCACCAGCAGCCCGGCGGCCACGATGGTGGCCGAGCCCGCGTCGATGCGCGGTGCCTGCGCGAAGCCGGCGGGCGCGAGCAGGCCGTAGACCAGCGGTGCCGCCAGCATGCCCAGCAGGAAGGCGATGCGCCAGCCGGCGTCGCCCAACTTCGGCGGCAACAGGCCACCCAGGATGCCGCTGATGCCCAGCACCCGGCCATTGAGCAGGATGAACAAGGCCGAAGCCACACCCAGCAGAATGCCGCCGGCCAGCGAGGCCCACGGCGTGAAATTCGCCCAATCGATGCTCATCGCTTTTTTCCCTTCTTGTCGCAGAACTGTGCGTACAGCACCTGCATCACCGCCAGCGCCTGGGGGCTGTCGAGCAGGTAGTAGATGTTCTTGCCTTCGCGGCGCGTGCTCACCAGCGCTTCTTCGCGCAACACGGTGAGCTGCTGCGACAGCGTGGGCTGCACGATGCCGAGCAGCTCTTCAAGCTCACCCACGCGGTGTTCGCCCTGAGAGAGCTGGCAAAGGATCAACAACCGGTCCGGGTTGGACAGCACCTTCATCAACCGGCAGGCTTCGGCCGCGGCCGCCTGCATGTCGTCAAGGTCAAGGGTGGCGTTCTTCATCGCAATGGAATTTCCGGTTCGTCGTCCATGCTCAGACTATATTGACTGACAATATATCTGTCAATAAACTATTAACGGCTTATTTGATGGTGCCCCCATGAACCCAGCTGGGGGGGCTTTGATACCCGCTCGATGAAGAAGCCGTGACGGCGGGCTCGGTCGCTCAGGGCGTCAAGAGCCACTGCTGGCGGGCGGCTTCCTGAAGGAAACCGATCACGGCCCGCACCCTGGCTGCGTTGCGCCGGCTGGGCAGCGAAACGGCGTACATCGTGTAGGCCGTGCCGGAGGCGAACGGTGCCAGGACCTCGGCCAGGTGGCCTCTGGCCACGTCTGCCGCGGCCAACGGACGCGACAGCATGCCGATGCCCGCCCCGGCCACCAGAGCGTGGTGCACAAGGGCCGAGGTGTTCGCGGCGAGCTGCGACCGGACAGTGACATCCACCACCCTGCCCGCCTTGCGGAATGCCCAGGTCACGGCGGGTCCTTGCCCGGTGTGTGTGACGGTCTGGTGCTGGTGCAGTTCATGCGGATCGGCCGGCTCACCATGCTGGCGCAAATAGGCGGGCGAGGCATACAGGCGCCGCTCGAACGACCCCAGTTCGCGCGCGACCACCGACTCGCTGCTGCCCACCGTGGTGCGCAAGGCCACGTCGATGCCATCCGTCACCAGGTCGGCCACGCGGTCATCGGCCACCAGCTCGATCCGCAGAGCCGGATACCGCTCGCGCAGCTGGGCCAGGCACGGCACGACCAGTTCCTCGCAGATCTCCTGGCTCGAGGCCAGCCGCAGCGCGCCGGCGACGCGGTTTCGCTGCTTGGACAGCGCGGCAGAGATGTCTTCCATCTGGGCCAGCAGCGCACGCGCTTCCTGCGCCAGCTCGGCCCCTTCGGGCGTCGCCGACAGCCCATGCGTGGAGCGGCGCAGCAGGCTCACGCCGTACCCGGCTTCGAGGCGGTCCACGCCGCGTGTGACCACCGAAACCGCCACGTTCATCTCTCGTGCGGCGGCGGAGAACGACCGCAGATCGAGCGATCGCACAAGCCACCGCAGGTCCGCAGGGTCCGGCAGAAAGTGTTTCATCGAACTGGCCTTTGCGTCTGGAGCAAAGCCAATTATCGCGGCGGCAGCCTCCTCAGCGCGCCGGCGCCACGCGCCAGACCGTGTTGGACAGATCGTCGGCCACGATCAGGGCACCCTTGGGGTCCACGGTCACGCCGACCGGGCGGCCCATGGTCTTGCCATCGCTCTGGAAGCCGGTGACGACGTCCACCGCCGGCCCGTTGGGGCGGCCGTTGGCGAAGGGCACGAAGACCACCTTGTAGCCCACGGGCTCGTCCCGGTTCCAGCTGCCGTGCAGGCCGATGAAGGCGCCTTCGCCAAACGGCGCCGCGAACCCCGGCGGCACAAAGGAAAGCCCCAAAGGCGCCGAGTGCGAGGGCAGGGCGAAGTCCGGGCGCACCGTGGCTTGCACTTTCTTGTCGTCCTGAGGCTGCACGCGGCGGTCGACGTTCGGGCCCCAGTACGCGTAGGGCCAGCCATAGAACGCGCCTTCCTTCACCGACGTGAGGTAGTCCGGCACGAGGTCGGGGCCGAGTTCGTCGCGCTCGTTCACCACCGCCCAGAGTTGCCGGGTGGTGGGCTCGAACGCCAGCGCCGTGGGGTTGCGCAGGCCGGTGGCGAAGGTGCGCGTGGCGCCCGTGGCAGCGTCGATCTGCCAGACCACGGCGCGGTTCTCTTCCACCGCCATGCCGCGCTCGCCGATGTTGCTGTTGGAGCCGATGCCCACGTAGAGGTAACGGCCGTCGGCATCGGCCGCGAGCGACTTCGTCCAGTGGTGGTTGACCGCCGAAGGCAGCTTGGTGACGCTCACGGGCGCCGCGCTGGCCTGGGTCTGCCCGGCCACGTAATCGAAGCGCACCAGCTCGTCCTGGTTGGCGACGTACAGCTTGTTGCCCACCAGCGCCAGGCCGTAGGGCGCATTGAGGTCCTTCGCGTAGACCCATCGGCCTTCGTAGGTGCCATCGCCATCGGCATCGCGCAACAAGGTCAGCTGGTCACCGCCTTTGACGGCCGTGTTGCCTCTGGCCTTGATGAGGCCGGCGATGTAATCCTTGGGTTTGAGCACGGGGGCGCCTCCGCCTTTGCCCTCGGCCACCAGGATGTCCCCATTGGGCAGCACCAGCGACTGGCGCGGGACCTTCATGTCGGTGGCGATGGACGTGATCGTCCAGCCTTGCGGCACGGTGGGGCGGCGGCCACCCCAATCGGCAGGTTCCGCGATGCGCATGCTGGGCAGCAAGCCCCGCTGCGGGGGCGGCAGCTCCGGGTTGGCGGGCTGCTGTGCGCCACTCGCTGCGGCGGCCAAGGCCAAGGTGACGCCCAGCCAGCGGGCCCGGGCCGTCATGCCGTCCTCCGCAGGAAGCCGGCAAGCCCGCTCGCGCTGGCCGCCACGGCGAGCACCAGCACCACCACCGACAGGATCAACCCGCCCGGCATCGCCGCCCAGCCGTCCTTGCCGTGGATCAAGGCATTGATGAAGCCGACCACGAAGGTGAGCAGCAGCAAGGCGAGGTAGATCAGGCCGCCCCGCTGGCGGCGGGCAGCCGAACGCAGCACCTCCACCGCAGCCCACAGCAGCACCGGGCCGGCGATCAGCAAACCGCCCGCGTTCAACCACGCGGCGAAGTTCACCCACTGGATCTCCTGGCTGCTGGCGTAGGCCCAGTCGCTGAGCAGCGCGCCCAGGAAGAGCGGCACGGAGGAGAGGGCGAAGATGGCATGCATTGGGATATTCACGGTCGAACAGCGGGGTGGCTGGGACCATGATCGCCAGGGGCTGGGGCACGCGTCTGTTCGCCAGCGAACAGTGCGCGATGTCGCTCCGTGGTGTCATGCGCGTGGGAGTCGCGGGCCTCAGACCCGGCCTGCGCACCACGTGGAGGTACATGCCTTGGACGAACTGAGGAGGTGGGTTCCATACTGCGGCGAGGCACCCGGCCCGGAGGTCTGGCTGAGCCGATGGAACCTCGACCCCGTGCTCGGGGCGATTCTGTTGCTGGCGGCGCTGGCCCTCTGGCGCATGCCGGTGGGCAGCGATGTCGCGCCCCGCCGGCACCTGAGCCTGTGGGGTGCGTGGGTCCTCGCGGTGGTGCTCTACGTGTCGCCGCTGTGCGCCCTGAGCTCGGCCTTCTTCACCGTGCGGGTGGTCCACCACCTCGCGCTTGTGTTGGTGATGGCGCCCTTGCTGGTGTTCGGCCTGGAGCCCTGGCTGCGTCGCCTGCCGGCGTCGCTCTGGAGCGCCACGGCCATGGCCACCGTGGTGTTCTGGATCTGGCATGCGCCGGCGCCGTACGCGGCGGCCCTGTCGTCGGACTTGATGTACGCGCTGATGCAACTCACGCTGCTGGCCAGCGCGATGGTTTTCTGGCTCGCGGTCCGTCGAGCCGGGCCGGCCGCGGCGATGGGCGCCGTGCTGGTCACCACGGTGTTGATGGGGCTGCTGGGCGCCTTGATCACCTTCGCCGTGCGGCCGCTGTACCCCCCGCACTTCGCGTCCACGCTGAGCTGGGGCATCGCGCCGCTGGAAGACCAGCAACTCGCCGGCATCACGATGTGGGCGCCAGGCAGCATCGCCTACCTCGCCGCCGCGATGTGGATCGGCTGGCGCTGGATGGCCGCCGAGCGCGCGCGGGGCGCGCACGCCGAGCCCGCATGAACCTCATTGCCGCCATCGAATGGGCCGAGGGCTACCACCGGCGCGGCCTGTACTCGCCGATCGGCGTCACCTTCCACTGGGTGATGGCCGCGCTCATGGTCTTCCAGCTGGCCCATGGCTGGTACCTGGGCTGGCAGCCGGTGGGCGGCGACAAGTACCTCGGTTACCAGACCCACACGCAGGTCGGCCTGACGATCATGCTGCTGGGCACGCTGCGCCTGTTCTGGCGCAGCCAGCTCGGCAGCCCCGACACCGTGGACGAATCCTCATTGGCCGGCAAGGCCAGCCGCGTGCTGCAGACCTGGTTCTACTTCAGCTTTTTCGCGTTGCCCATCAGCGGCTGGGTCATGTGGTCCACCCTGCCGAGCGACCTGCCGCTGTCGATCGCGGGCCTGATCCCGTTTCCCAACCTGCCTTTCGACCAGTTGTCCGAGGGCCTGCAGCACCGCCTGATGCAGTGGGCCGCGACCACCCACTTCTGGATCGTGTGGATCACGGCGCTCATCATTCCCGGCCACGCCGGGGCGGCCGTGCTGCACCACGTGATCAAGCGGGACCGCGTCCTGCCTTCGATGCTCGACCTCAACGGTCCGCAATCGCCGGGCGTGGTGGGATCCGCGCCAGATAAAGGCCCAGTTGCCTGACCTCCCCGGCATCGAGCCGCTGCGCCACCTCCAACATCACATGATTGCCGTCATTGCGCCGTTTCGACCGCTGCCAGTCCTGCAATTGCTGGCTCAGGTAGAAGGCCGGCTGGGCGTTGAGCGGCGGCCCGTTCGCGGTGCCCACGCCTTCGACGCCGTGGCACTGCTGGCAGGCGCGCGCATACAGCGCCGGGGTCGCGGCATCGATGGTTTCCTCCGTGGCGGGCGCCACCGCCTGCGGCGGCAGCGCGGCGTAGTGGTTGGCCACCCGCACGCGCTCGTGGCTGTCGAGGAAACGCGCCACGTCGCGCATCACCTCGTGCGGCCGCAGGCCGGCGGCGTAGTCTTCCATCTGCTTCTGCAGGTAGCCCGCCGGCAGGCCGGCGAGACGCGGCGCGTCGAAACCATTGCCCTCGCCGCGCACGCCGTGGCAGGTCGCGCAGGCGTAGCGCGCGCCGGCTTCGCCGCCGCTCATCGCGATGAGTTCGCCGCTGCGGCTCCAGGGGTCGTCGCTGGGGGTCTGGCGGTCGGTGCAGGCCGTGGTCAGGAGCAGGGCGCACAGGGCCAGCCACCGCCGGCCGGTGTTCGCGGGCCGGTGTTGTCGTTGCAACGACGGGTGTGGGCGCATGGGAGCTAGATCATCGTTCATGCCGGGCGCCCGTGGTGCATCGAAGGGGTATTCCGGCCGCTGGCTGGTGCTGGCCTGCTTCAGCCTGGTGGCCTGCGATGGCCCGCCCGACCGCACGCCGACCCTGGCCGACGCCGACGTCGCCACCGGTCGACGGCTCGTCACCGACAAAGGCTGCGTGGCCTGCCACACCTTCCCCGACGTGAAGTGGCCGCGCGGCGGTCTCGGGCCCTCGTTGCACGGCTTCGCCCGGCAGGGCCTGATCGCCGGGCAGCTGCCCAACCAGCCCGGCGTGCTGATGCAGTTCGTCAGAAACGCGCCCGGGCTGGTGCCCGGGACGGCCATGCCGGCCATCACGATGTCAGACCAGGAAGCCCGCGATGTCACAGCCTACCTCCTCACGCTCCAGTCTCGCTGAGGCCTTGAGCGGCTGGCCCCCACCCGTGCTCGATCCGCACGGCCCGTTCTCGAACACGGTCACCTCGCTCACCTGGGTGCTGATCGCCCTCGTCACGCTGATCTTCGCGCTGGTCTGCGCGGCCCTGTGGGTGGCGCTGTACGGCAGCGACAAGCTGCGCGCCAGGCTCGGTGGCGAGGGCGTCGTCAAGTGGTTCGGGCTGATCGTCCCCGCCGGCATCCTCTTCCTGCTGCTGGCCTGGGGCATGACGCTGTTCGCGGGCATGACGGCGATCCAGGGCGACGAGCTGCGCATGCGGGTCTCGGGCAACATCTACTGGTGGCGCGTGTCCTACCTGGATGCGGCGGGCAAGGAGATCCACGCCGATGCCAACGAACTGCACATCCCGGTCGGCCAGCCGGTGGTGATCGACATGGTGTCCGAGGACGTGATCCACAGCTTCTGGGTGCCCAAGCTCGGCGGCAAGATGGACATGATTCCGGGCCGCACCAACCGGCTCAAGCTGCAGGCCGACAAGGCGGGGGTGTACGGCGGACAATGCGCCGAGTTCTGCGGCGGGGCGCACTCGCTGATGGGCTTCGTGGTCGTGGCGCACGAGCCCGCCGACTGGCAGCGCTGGCGCGAGGCGCGGCTGGCGCGCCAGCAGCCCCAGTCGGCCCCGGCCCCCGTCAACGACGAGGTGCTGCGCGGCCGCCAGCTCTTCGGCGACATGGGTTGCGCGGCCTGCCACCGCATCGCCGGCACGGCTGCGCAAGGCGTGTCGGGCCCCGACCTCACGCACATCGGTTCGCGGCAGTCGCTGGGCGCCGGCATCCTGCCGAACAACCGCGGCACGCTGATCGGCTGGATCGGCGACAGCCAGTCGATCAAGCCCAACAACCGCATGCCCGCCTACCGCTCGCTGCAGGCCGCCGAGCTGCACGCCCTGGCCGCGTACATGGAGTCCTTGAAGTGACGGGCCGCATTCCCTCCGGCGTGGCGGGCGCGCTCGACGACGCGGCGAGCGCGCCGCCGGAAACCGGTTTCGACGCGCGGCTCTACGAGCGCTTTCCCACCAAGGGCCGACGGCCGCGAGGCGAGCTGGAGGAACTGAAGAAGGTCTGGGAAACGCCCACGGGCTGGCGCGCCTTCAGCGCCGTCAACAACAACTTCATCGGCTTCCTGTTCATCGTCACGGCCTTCGGCTTCTTCGTCGCCGCCGGTGTGCTCTCGCTGGTGATGCGCGTGCAGCTGTCCGCGCCGCTGGCCGGCATCGTGCCGCAGGAAACCTACAACCAGCTGTTCACCATGCACGGCTCGGTGATGATGTTCCTGTTCGCCGTGCCCGCCGTGGAGGCCATCGCCGTGATGCTGCTGCCGCAGATGATCGGCGCGCGCGACCTGCCGTTTCCTCGGCTGTCGGCCTACTCCTACTGGGCCTACCTGATCGGCGGCGTCGTCTTCTTCTGCTCGATCTTCTTCAGCCTGGCGCCATCCGGCGGCTGGTTCATGTACCCGCCGCTGAGCTCGGCGGTCTACGCCCAGGGCATCAACGCCGACTTCTGGCTGCTCGGCATCGGTTTCATCGAGATCAGCGCGATCGCCGGCGCCATCGAACTCACCGTGGGCGTGCTGCGCACGCGCGCCCCCGGCATGACGCTGGCAAAGATGCCGCTCTACGCCTGGGCGGTGCTGATCTTCGGCGTGATGATCATCCTGGCCTTCCCCGCCATGATCATGGTCACCTTTCTGCTGGAGCTCGAGCGCGCCTTCAACTGGCCGCTGTTCGACGCCACGCGCGGCGGCGACCCGCTGCTGTACCAGCACCTGTTCTGGTTCTTCGGCCACCCCGACGTCTACATCATCTTCATCCCGGCCTCGGCGATGCTCTCGACCATGATCGTCACGGTGGCGCAGAAGCCGCTGGTGGGCCACGAGATCGTGGTGCTGGCGCTGATCGCCACCGGCTTCATCAGCTTCGGGGTGTGGGCCCACCACATGTTCACGGTGGGCCTGCCCGGCCTGTCGGCCGGCTACTTCTCCGCCGCGTCGATGGCGGTGGCCATCCCGGCGGGCGCCCAGGTGTTCGCGTGGATCGCCACGCTCGCGGCCGGCAGGATCCAGCGCAACGTGCCCGCGCTGTTTCTGGTGGGCGGCATCCTCATCTTCGTGATGGGCGGCCTCACCGGCGTGATGGTGGGCATGGTCGCCTTCGACGGCCAGGCCCACGACACCTACTTCGTCGTCGCGCACTTCCACTACGTGCTGATCGGCAGCATGGTGTTCCCGCTGTTCGCCGCGTTCTACTACTGGACGCCGATGATCAACGGCCAGCAGCTGTCCGAGCGCGTGGGGCGCTGGGTCTTCTGGCTCAACTTCGTCGGCGTGCACGTCTGCTTCCTGCCCATGCACCTGAGCGGCCTCATGGGCATGCCCCGGCGCGTGGACACCTACCTGCCGGGCCGGTCCATGGAGGTGCCCAACCTGATCTCGACCGTGGGCGCCTTCATCATGGCGGCCGGGGTGCTGCTGTTCCTGATCGACGCCATCCGCTGCTACAGCCGCCAGGGCATGGGCGGCGGCGGGGGGAACGCCCGCAACGTCTACCACGGCGGCACGCTGGAGTGGCTGTCCACCGGCAACTACGGCATCCGCTCCATCCCCGTCGTCAGCTCCCTCGAACCCCTGTGGGCCGATGCCCGGCTGCGCGAGAACGTCGAGGCCGGGCGCTACTTCCTGCCCGGCACCGCCACCGGCGCGCGCGAGACGCTGATCACCAGCAGCGCGCGCGCCGAGCCGCAGTACGTGCAGATCATGCCGGGGCCCGCCTGGTCGCCGCTGCTGGCGGCGCTCTTCACCGCCGGCTTCTTCCTGCTGCTCACGGTGAAGGCCTTGGCCCTGAGCGCGATCTGCGGCGTGCTCACCATCGTCTGCGTGATGCGCTGGGTCTGGCACAACGACCGGCACATCCCGCAGAAGCAGGTGGACGCGGGCGGGGGCATCCTGCTGCCCACCTACGTGACCGGCCCGCAATCGCACGGCTGGTGGGCTGCGGTGCTGCTGGTCATCGTGCTCGGGATGATCTTTCTGATGGCGATGTTCTCCTACCTCTACCTGTTCGGCGCCCACCCGGACTGGTGGCGCATCGCCGCGCCGCGCGGCGCGTTGGCGCCCGGCCTGCTGCTGCTCGGCGCCTCGGCGGGCCTGGCCTGCGCGGCCCGGCCCTTGCTGGCGAGGTTCCGGCGCGGCAGCGGGCTCAGCGCCATCGCCATGGCGCTGAGCATGGTGTGCCTCGTCGCGGCGCTGGCGGTGGACGCGCTGGACTGGTGGAACGCCGGGCTGCGCGGCGATGCCAGCGGGCAAGGCGCGGCCATCTTCGCCATGTTGGCGTGGCACAGCGCCATCGTGCTGGCGGTTGCGCTCTCGGCCGTGTACTACCTGGCGCGCTGGATGCGCGGCCTGGCACCGGGCCCGGCCAACAAGACCCTGGAAGCGCTGCGCATCCTGTTCATGTTTGCCGCGTGCGAAGGCGCAGCCGCCCTGCTGTTGCCGCGCGTGCTGCCATGGGGCGGCGTGTGAAGGCGCTCAAGCCCTCCGGCGGGCGGCCGATCGTCACGGCCCTCGTCATCTGGTTTGCGCACTTCATGGTGATCTGGGCGGCGGGCGAGATCTGGCCGCACCAGTGGACCGCCAACGCGGTGGCCTGGGGCGCCACGGCGATCGCGCTGCTGGCCGTGGGCGTGCATGTCGTGCGATTGAAGGCCCGGCACGCCGATGGTCGCCTCCCGGGCTGGAGCTACCGCCTTGCGCGAGGGGCTACCGCCATCGCGGCGGCGGCGGTGGTGTTCAGCGCATTGCCTTCCGTGGTGCTGCTGCCTTGAGCGAACAACGCTGACGGATTCAGGCGTGCAGAGATGATGACCTTTCTTCTGATGTACCTCGTCCTGCCCCTCTGGGTGCTGGCCGGGTTGGCCGACTGGTGGTGTCACCGGCGCACGGCGATCGAGGCAACCACCGGCTGGCGAGAGTCGGCGTCGCACCTGGTCCTGTTCCTGCAGATGGGGCTGGGTGCCGCGATCGCGCTTCTGCTGCAGATCAATCTGCTCGCGCTGGTGTTGCTTGCCATGGTCTTTGTCGTGCACGAGGCGACCACCTGGTTCGAACTCCGGTGGGTGCACGGCAAGCGCGAGCTGCGTGCCGGCGAGCAGATGATTCACAGCTTCCTGGAAATGCTCCCGCTGTTCGCCTTGCTGGCACTTGCCGCGCTGCATTCGGATGCCTTCGGCCGCTGGGGCGACGCGGCGCAATGGCGCCTTCGCTGGAAGGAACAGCCGCTACCGGCTGGCTACCTGCTCGTGGCATTTCTGAGCGCGATCTTTCTCAACCTGCTCCCGTTGCTCGAGGAGCTCTCCCGGTGCATGCGCTTCCCGGGCGGCATGGTGCGCAGGCACGCCAACTGCCGCAGACCCGGTGGGCGCGGCACACCGCGCCCACCCACCTGAAAGGAAACCACACCATGGCACGCAGCAGCATCCAGGGCACCAGCCCCGCACCACCCCAACCCGCTGGCCGCGACACCGCGTCGCTCGGCCCCGGAGACTCATCCGACAGCGGCAGCGACATGATGGGCATTGCCGACGACGATGGCGGCGACCCCAACGCGCCCGCCGACTTCGACACCCGCGACGAACCGCGCCCCACACTGCTCTCGCCCGACGCCCTGGCCTCGCCGAGCGACGCCGCAGGCACCGGCGAAAGCCGCAGCGCCGGTGGCGACGGCGGCAAGCGCGATGGATGGGACATCGGCGTGGATCAGGTGATCACGCCCGAGGGCACGGACGCCGCCTCCGACGACGAAGACCCCGACCTCGCCTTCATCGACGACGCCGAGGCCGGCGACCCGCTGAGCGACGAGGGCTTGGACGAGAGTGAGGAAGACGGCGCGGCGCCACCGAGGCCGCCTTCGCCGAAGGCACCGAAGGCGTGACCTGCCGCGATCCGGGTTAGACGCGCTTCTGTCGCTTGGAGGGGGCTGGTGCCGCGCCCCTGGCCTGGGGCTTTTTGGCTGGAACGACTGGCACCGTTGGCAATGGAGGCGTCATGCCTGCGGCGAGCATGGCCACGTACTTCACTGCCAACAGCTGATTCTCCGGCGAACAGCGTTCGAGGTCATCAATCACCGTGCGCAGCATCGCGTCCAACGCCCAATCCGTGGAGGCTCGCTTGCCCGTGAGGATGAACATCACATCCAGCCCCTTCTCCATGACCCGCGTCAGGTACACGCAGTTGGGCGTGCTCCCACCTTCCTTCTTCTCGTAGTTGAGCTGCGTTTCCCTGGACACGCCGCCGATCTCTGCGAGCGCGGATTGAGACAGGCCAAGGCGTGACCGCTCCATCTGGATTCGATCTTGAATTGTGGATTTTTGTACGCCAGACATATTGACTAGTGGAATTTATTCCACCATAATGACTACCAAAGTTTAATGTTCCGTTACTCAAATGCTAACCGAGCAGGTATCGCCGTGCCTCAAACCCCAAGCCCTCCCCCTCGCAAACGTGTGCCCAACGGTGTCAACAGCGCCCGCCCTATCGCACTGCGACTCACCACCGCCGAACTGGAACGTGTGAAGGAAAGGGCCGACCGCGAACAACGCTCCATGGCCAGCGTGTGCCGCCTCGCGGTGCTGCGCGAGCTGGGCATGAACGACACGGGGACCGCCCCATGAAACTCCGCCAGATTCCATTGCCCGAGCCGGTCTACCTCATGCGCTGCACCGTGCCCGCGCAGCGCATGTCAATGTCGATTCAGCAACGCACGATGGCAGGCCTGAGCGTGGCCGCGAGCCGCACAGCCGAACCGGATGTGCCTGCGGTGGTGCTGCTGCAAGCCCGCGAAGCCCCCTTCGACCTGGAATGGAGCCTCAGCCCGGCGCAGGCGAGAGCGCTCGCTGCGAGGTTGCTTGATGCTGCGGCGAACTGCAACAGGCTGGATAGGCTGGCTTGCACAGCTCAGTTCGATTGAAGCCTCGGCCCTGAGCAGACCTTTGCAGCAGCTCAAACGGCCTTCTCTCAGAACTGAAAGAATTTCCCTCGTCTTGGTGCCTGCCATAGCAGGCGCTACGAGACTCAGCCCAGCGCCTGCCGGGCGATAGCCGCCACGGCCAGTTCGTTGTCCGCCTCCTCGCGCTCTCCGTCCTCTAGGAACCAGGCGGCCGACAACGCGGCGTGGGCCATCACCCACTGGAGCAGTCGCTGGCGTTCCAGCCCAGCGGCGTTGACGACGATGTCGACTTGCCGCGCAAAGCGCGATGGGTCGGTGCAGGTTTTCAAATCGGGGTTGCACAGAACGTTGACGTAGTCGTAGCAACGCTCGCCGGTCACGCGCTTGGGATCGATCGCCAGCCAGCCGCGCTCGCCGAAATCAAGGATGTTGCTGTGGTGCGCATCGCCGTGTAGCACGACGTGCTCGCGCTGCGATCCCAACAGTTCATCTGCCACCACTGCACATTCGGCCATCAGGCCGCCTTCATGCCGCGCCATCGGCGCCAGTGATTCGAAGAAGCAGGTTAGCGGTCGCAATCCTTTTGGCGGTGGCAAGGGCCGCTTCGCATGCAGCCGGCCAATGGTGCGGCAGACGATGCTTGTGGCAGCGTCGTCATCACCTTCTTGAGCCATTTTTAGCAGATGACCCATGCCGGTAGCACGCTCCATCAGCAGTACGCCCGCGTTCTCATCAAGGGCATACACGCGCGCAGCGCCATCGCCGTCCCACCAGCGCATCACTTGACCACCGACCTGCTCGTCAATGTGCCGCGCGATCTTGATCATTCCGGCGCGACCGTCCGGATGCCCATCGAGACGGACCGGTAGAAGGTGGCCGGCGTGGGTTGCAAAGGGCTCGCCGTCAGGATGCGCGTTCCAGCTTTGGAGGTAGGAATTGAAGAGTGTCAGGTTGGACATGCGGTAAATTTCTCGTGGCCATCGATTCTCGAATGTCTTTGTTGATGACATCGAATGTCCGCCTCGGGCCGAAAGCTCCATGCTAGCTCAGGCTGGACCGGGCCCTGGGCCGACGTTGGAGCAACAGGTCGTCCCCGAAAGAGAAGCCGCGCAAGGAAACTTTTTCATGGCTGAAACAGGCCTGCGCGTTGCAGCACTCAAAATCAGGGGATGATTGCCATTCGAAACTCCCGTCCCGATGAGGGCGAACGCGCGGTTGAAATCTGGCGGCGCGCGGTTGATGCCACTCATGGCTTTCTGTCCGAAGAGGACCGAAAAGCCATCGCTGAGATGGTTGGCGACTTTCTGCCCAAAGTCCCGCTCTGGTTCGCTGTGAATGCCGATGACCATCCACTGGCATTCATGTTCATCGACCAAGGGCACATGGAGGCCTTGTTCGTTGATCCCGCCCACCATGGAAAAGGCCTTGGTGCCGCACTCGTTGGCCACGGCCTTTCGCTGCACCCCCACATGACCACCGATGTCAATGAGCAAAATGCTCAGGCTTTGGGCTTCTACGAAAAAATGGGCTTCAAGCGCACAGGGCGCTCTGAGTTGGACGGACAGGGGCGACCCTACCCACTCATTCACCTCGAACATTTCGGCGCCTGAAGCTCCGCGCCTGGCCGAATGCGGCAGCCTGGTCATGACACCGCCGCCTTCCCCGGCCCGCGCAAGAAACATCCGTTTACTCGAAAACCGCCAGATCGATAGACGCGGGCCCGGCTCGAAGGCAAGCTGTTTGCTGGTGGAGCGCTTGGACCCCACCCCCCAGGAGACGGCGATGAGCATCCTGCAGGCACCCGTGGGCAAAGGGCACTCCGTTCAAAGCGTGCACCACATCGCGCGCATTTGCTGCACGCCCGCAGTAAGCAAACTCAAGCGCGAAGCCTCCACATCCACCCATTGGCAGACAGCGGATCCCGCTGTTCTTCAGACGCTCAGGGCCGTGGTCGAAGCCGGCAATGAGAAGTTCGGCCACGGCTCACACTGGATTGAACGACGCTACACGGCAGACGATCCTTCTTCCGCCCGCTAGAGAGCAGCACGAGCACCCAGCAGCGCATTTTTTGACGGGGCCAGACAGGGCCTACACCTTCACAGAGCGTTGGCCTACCGGGGTGCATGCGCTTGGACCCGACACTGGGCCTTCGGACCGATTTCCGGTCCCGCAACGCGCAGGAGCCACGCAGCATGTCCATCACCCCCAACCCGCCGGGCCAGACCCCCGGCAAGCCCATCGACCAACAGCCCCCTGGGGACGACCGCGCGCCGGGTACCAACCCGACGCATCCGGACCGGGCGCCTCAGACCAACCCGGCCGATCGCAAGCCGGGCGAAGCGCCGGGTGGCTCGGGTTTCAAGCCCGGGCAATGACCAGATCGGCCATGGGCCGGGCCACGCAGGGCAGGCAATAGCCCTCTTCCTTTTCATCGGCACTGAGGCCAGGCCAGGGAATGTCGTAGCGCACTTGCCCTTGCAACAAGCGGGCGATGCAGGTGCGGCAGGTGCCGTTGCGGCAGGACACCGGCCACTCGATTCCCGCGCGCGCCATCGCCGCAAACAGGCTGGTCTCGCTGTCGGCCTCTGCGGCAACGGCGTGGCCGTCAATCTGGATGCGGAAGGTTTTCATGCGCGTCGAAAGGGCAATGGCGTGGGCTTAGACTTTCCCCATGACCTTGGAATATTGGAAGTATGACGCGGGCACCGAATCCGTCGCCTCCCTGGTGATTCCCGCCGCACTGGGCCGCGCGCGCACTTTCGACCTCGATGCCACCCTGCTGGTGTCGGTGTCGGTGTCGGCGGACGCCGCCGAGCCCTGGCACGAGCTGACCGTGGAGGTGGATGGCAGGCGTCTGTGGGCTCGCCGCATACCGAGCCACAACCCTGGCGAGACGGACGGCCTGGATTACCACTGCCGCCTGACTGTCGAGGCCGATGCCGAATGCCGCGTGCGCGCCAAGGCGAGCGGCAAGGGCTCGCGGGTGCTGTCGCTGGTGCTGGAAGCCCGCGAGACGGCTTACTGAGACCACGCCACACATGGTGGCTTGGGTTGGCGGCCTGGCCGGCGCAGGCAGCAAGACCTGGCGCGCCTACCTGAGCACCGCCGCCATGGTGACGGGGGTGGCGGTGCGCCGCCCCACCGCGTGCATCACCGCCCGCCACGCAAACACCATCGCCGGCCCCAGCGTCACCCCCGGCCCGGGGTAGCGCCCGCGCATGATGGACGCCATGTCGGCCCCGGCCGCGTACAGCCCTTCGATCGCCTGGCCGTCGCGCCCGAACACCCGCGCATCCCCATCGGTGCGCAGGCCCACACTCGTGCCGGCGTCGCCGGGCCACACCGTCACCGCGTAGAACGGCGCCGCCGCGATGGGGCCGATGCAGGGGTTGGGCGTGTGGCTCGGGTCGCCGTTGAAGCGGTTGAGTTCGCTCGTGCCTTTGCCGTAGTCCAGGTCCACGCCGGTGTGCGCGAAGCCGTTGTGGCGCGACACGGTGACGCGCAGGCCTTCGGGGTCGATGCCGAGCTGGCCCGCGAGCGCGGCCAGCGTGGGTGCGCGTTTCAAGTAACCGGCGCGCAGGAAGGGCCCCAGCCGCCACGCGCCCGGGCGCACCAGGCCCAGGCCGTAGCGGTGCAGGAAGTGGGCGTCGCAGATCAGGTGCGCGGGCACGGCGGGTTCGGGCGAGGCGTTGAGCATGGCGAGCACGAAGTCGTGGTACGAGTCGCCTTCGTTGACGAAGCGCCGCCCGCTGGCGTCCACCGCGATCAGGCCGGGCTTGGCGCGGTCGAGCGCGAAGTGCGGAAAACGCTGTTCCTGGCCGTTGGCCTGGCGCAGCACCGACACCGGCACCCAGAAGGCCGGCGTGCGGTGGCCGGCCTCGTCGATGGCGGCGCCCACGCTCTGCGCGAGGCGAAGGCCGTCGCCGGTGTTGCCTTCGAACATGAGTGACTGCGTCTGCGCGGGCGCGGGCAGCAGGCGTTGGCGCCACTCGGGCGCGTGGCCAAAGCCGCCGCAGGCGAGCACCACGCCCAGGCGGGCGCGCACGCGCCAGTCGCCGCGCCCGGCCTGGCTGAGCGTGGCGCCGGTGACGGTGCCGCCTTCTTCGTGCAGCTGGCGCACGGTCACGCCCATGAGCGGGTCCACGCCGCGCTGGCGCAGGCTCAGCAGCAGGCGCGCGATGAGCGCGTTGCCCATCACCAGCCGCGTGCCGCGCGGGTGGTGCAGGCGGTCGCGCGCGTGGCGGCTCAGCAGCGTGACCACATGGCGCAAGGCGGCCCGGGAGGCGAGGGGCTTGAGCAGGGGCGCGATGTCGTCCTTGCTGACGGACATGCCGCCCAGCACCATCATGTGGCTCATGGGCGGGCGCACGCGCGCGAAGTCGGGGCCGAGTTCGCGCCCGTCGAAGGCGCGCGCGACGAGCGCCCGGCCGCCGATGGCGGCGCCAGCATGGTGGTCGTGGTAGTCGGGGTGGCGCGCGGCGGGCACGAAGCTGACGCAGGAGTGTTGCGCCAGGTAGTCGAGCACGCGCGGGCCGGTGGCCAGGAAGGTGTCGCGCAGGTCGGCGCCGCTGTCGGTGTCGATCTCGGCGGCCAGGTAGTGGTGCGCGCGCACCACCGGGTCGGCCAGGCCGGCGCGCTCGCTCTGGCTGCTGCCGGGTATCCACACGGTGCCGGCCGAGGTGGCGGCGGTGCCGCCGAGCAGCTCGGTCTTCTCGCAGACCAGCACGCTCAGGCCTTCGATGGCGGCCACCAGCGCGGCCGTGAGCCCCGCCACGCCGCCGCCGATGACGAGCAGGTCGACCGTTTCCTCAGTGCGCATGCGGGAGGCCGCTCACCGGCGGGCGCCGGTGGAACCAGGGCCGCGCGGCTTCGAGTTGCGCGCACAGGCGCAGCAGCAGGCCCTCGTCGCCATAACGCGCCGCGAACTGGCAGCCGATGGGCACGTTGTCGGCCGTCCAGTGCAGGGGCACCGAGGCCGCGGGCTGGCCGGTGACGTTGAAGGGGTAGGTGAAGGGCAGGTAGGCCGCGAGCTTGCTCATCCAGTCGCGCACGTCGCTGGAGCGGATGTTGAAGTGGCCGATGGCCCGGGGCGTCTGCGCCAGCGTGGGCGTGAGCCACACGTCGAAGCGCTCGAAGAAGCCCGCGATGCGGCGCGACTGCCGCTGCAGCGACTGCAGGTTGAGGATGTACTCGGCCGCACTCGGCACGCGGCCGACCTGGGCCAGCGCGTAGGTGAGCGGTTCGACGAGGTCGCGCTCGGGCAGGGGGCCGCCGGTGGCGCGCGCGATGTTGGCCATGGTGTGGGTGGCGAACACCATTTCGAAGCCGCGCTCCACCACCTGGGCGTCGTAATCCGGCGAGGCTTCTTCCACGTGGTGGCCGAGCTGCTCGCACAGGCGCGCGGCGTCTTCCACCGCGGCCACGCAGGCCGGGTCCACCGGCACACCGGTGGGCGCGGTCTTCGCAAACGCGATGCGCAGGCGGCCGGGCGCACGGCCCACTTCGTCCAGAAAGGGCCGCTCGGGCGGAACAGCGGTGTAGGGATCGCCCGGCATGGGGCCGGCGATGGCGTCGAGCAGGGCCGCGCTGTCGCGCACGCTGCGGCTTACCACGTGCTGGTGGGCCAGGCCGTTGAGGCCTTCGCCGCCTTCGGGGCCGGCGGTGATGCGCGCGCGCGTGGGCTTCAGGCCGAACAGGCCGCAGCACGAGGCCGGGATGCGGATGGAGCCGCCGCCATCGGTGGCGTGGGCCAGCGGCACCATGCCCGAGGCCACGGCCGCCGCCGCGCCGCCGCTGGAGCCGCCGGGCGAGAGCTCGGTGTGCCAGGGGTTGCGCGTCACGCCGTACAGCAGCGACTCGGTGATGGGCGAGAGCCCGAACTCGGGCGAGTTGGTCTTGCCCGCGATCACCAGCCCCGCGCGGCGCAGGCGCGCCACGATCTCGCTGTCGGCCGCCGGCATGTTCTTGGCGTACAGGCGCGAGGACGCGGTGGTGGCCGCGCCCGCCACCGAGGCCACCAGTTCTTTCACGAGAAAGGGCACGCCCTGGAACGGCCCGGCCGGCAGGCCGCGCGCGATCTCGGCACGCGCCGCGTCGTAGAGCGGCGTGACCACGGCGTTGAGCGCCGGGTTGTGCGCGGCGATGCGCGCGAGCGCGGCGTCCAGCAGTTCCTGCGGCGTCACCTCGCCTTGCTTGACCAGCTGCGCCAGGCCCAGGCCGTCGTGGCTTTCGTAGTCGAGGGTGCTCATGGGGTCTCCGATGCGTGGGGGGGCCAGTCGGCGCGCGGCATGGCGGCGGTGCCGCTCAGGTCGGGCTCCACGGCGGAGCCGAAGCCCACGCCGGCGAGCGAGCCCAGGGCCAGCTGCCCGCGCTCGATGCGCAGGCGCACGCCACCAGCCTGCCGGTGGTAGAGGTCGGGGTGCGCGGCCAGGTAGGCCTCGGCCTCGGCGGGTGGGCGGCCGTTGAAACCGTCGATGAAGTGGTGGGCGTTGCGCTCCACGTGGGTGATGCCGAGCAGGCTGACCAGCGCGAGGTCCTGCTGCACGCTGATGCCGGGCTGGGTGGTGAGGTCTTCGGCCGACATGAAGAAGGTCTCGCGGCCCTCGGCCTGGTTCCACACCCGGCAGCGCGCGAGGTTGAGCACCGATTTGTAGAAGCCCTTGCAGGCCTTGGTGGAGACGCCGGTGTAGCCCAGCGCGCGGGCGCAGGGGAAGGCGTCGAGGTCGCCGTCGGACTCGTCGATGATCACGGGCTTGTGCCGCGCCAGCGCCGCCACCGGCTGGGCCAGCGCCATCTGCCGCTTGATGGGTTGCTCGATCAGCAGCGTGGCCTCGCACAGGCGGCGCAACGCGGGCGTTTCGGCCATGCGCTGCCAGAGCGCGGCGATGGCCTCGGCGTTTTCGTACTGCTCGTTGCCATCGAGCGTGACCACGTAGGGGTCTTGCAAGCGGTCGAGCACGGAGGCGATGCGGCGCAAGCGCTCCAGGTCGGCGTCGGCCTGGCCCGAGACCTTGAGCTTGAAATAACGGTTGCCATACGCGGCCACCACCTCTTCCAGGGTTTCAGGCAGGCCGTCGTTCACGCGCGTGCCGGCGGCCTGGTCGCCCGCCACGATGGGGTCGAGCAGGCCCACGGTGTGGCGCACCGCCAGCGAGCTCTTTGGCGTGAGGCCGCGCAGGAAGGGCGCGAGCGCGAAGCCTTGCAGGTCGGGCGCGATGGCGTGCGCGCGCATGCCGGGCCGGTTGTGCTGCATCGCCTGCCAGAAGCTCAGGCCTTCGATGCCGCACAGCGCGTCGAGCACGGCGCGGTCGATCAGGGCCGGGCCGTAGCTGGTCACCAGCGGGTTCAGGCCGCAGGCGGCGCCCGCGTCCAGCAGCTCGCGGTAGTGGTGGGCGTACAGCTCGAAGGCGCTGAGCCAGGGCGCCGCGCCGTAGGCCTCGGTGGTGAGCTCCAGTGCCTTGCGCAGCTGGTCGTGGTTCTGCGCATCGGAGAGCGCGGGGTTCTTGTCGAACCACTTGGCGCCCAGTGCCTCGGCCGCGTAGCCCGTGCCTTCGTGCCCGTTCTCGTGGCGCACGCGCACGCGCACGATGGCCTGGCGGCCTTCGGTCACGGTGATGACGCCGAAGCGGAACGGCAGGCGCAGCCGGTAGGGCGACTCGAAGCGCTCGACGGACAAAACTTTGACGCGGGGGGCAGTGGGCATGTCGCTCATTTCCTCAATGCAGGGCCTCCAGCAGGCCCCGCAGGTAACCGATGGCGCGGGCTGCGGCCATGGGGCCATCGGGTTGGTAGTCGAAGGGCTCCACCGCCACCCAGCCGGCGTAGCGGTGCTGGCGCAGCGTGCGCAGGATGTCGGCAAAGGCCAGCGCGCCCTGGCCGGGGCCGCGCAGGTTGGGGTCGTTCACCTGCACGTGGGCGAGCAGGCCGGTGGGCAACCAGCGCGCGAGCACGGCGGGCACGGGCTCGGCCTCGGCGCGCGCGGCGGCGCAGCAGTCGAGCATGGTGCGCAGCGCGGGCCGGCCGATGGCGCGCACGATGGCAGCGGCCTCGGCCACGGTGTGGATGAAGTCGGCCTCGGGCGCGGCCAGGGGTTCGATGCAGTAGACGACGCTGGCGGCCTGCGCGTGCGCCGCCACGGCGGCGAAGGCCTCGATGCCGCGCTCGCGCGCGGCGGCTTCCTCGCCCGGCGGCAGGCGGCGCTGCGCGGGCGAGCCGTGCACCAGCACCGCGCCGCCGAGGTCGGCGCAGAGGTCGATCTGGTGGCGCATGGTGTCGAGCGTGCGGGCGCGCACGGCGGTGTCGGCCGAGGTGATGGACAGGCCCGCCGGTTGCCGCAGCAGCCAGTGCAGGCCCGAGACCTCGATGCCCGCGTCCGCCGCCGCGCGGCGCAACCCGCTGCGCTGCGCGCTCGACAAGGGTTCCTCGCCCAGCGTGAAGGGCGCGATCTCCAGCCCGTCGTAGCCGAGAGCGGCCGCCACCTCGCACTGGCGGGCGAACGGCAGCGGCGCCAGCACCTCGTTGCACAGGGCGATGCGCACGGGCCGCCCTTTCAGCCGCGCGGGCGGTGGCGAAGGCTCACCACTGCGGGCCGGCCCGCGTCTCGCGCCGGCCGGTGGCGCCCGAGAGTTCGGTGTACAGCTCGAAGGACATGCGGCCCAGCGCCGGGTCGGCGCGCGTCTCGGCGGTGCGCGGGCGCGCGATGTCCACCTCGCGGATGTTGGCCACGCGTCCCGGGCGCGGCGACATCACCACCACGCGGTCGGCCAGGAACACGGCCTCGGGGATCGAGTGCGTGACGAACACGATGGTCTTGCGCTGCCCGCCGCTGCTGCTCTCGCCCCAGATGCGCAGCAGTTCGATGTTCATCTCGTCGCGCGTCATGGCGTCGAGCGCGCCGAAGGGCTCGTCCATCAGCAGGATGGGCGGGTCCAGGATGAGCGCGCGGCAGAGCGAGGCGCGCTGCTGCATGCCGCCCGAGAGTTCGCCGGGCCGCTTGTTGGCGAAGTCGCCCAGGCCCACCATCTTGAGCAGCGCGTGCGCGCGCTCGCGGTACTGCGCGGGGTTGCCGCCGGAGAGTTCCACCGGCAGCAGCACGTTGTCGAGCACCGAGCGCCACTTGAGCAGCAGCGCGGCCTGGAACACCATGCCCACCTTGGGAATGGGCTGGTTCACCGGCACGCCGTCGACCAGGATGCGCCCGCTGGTGACGGGGCGCAGGCCGGCGATGGCGCGCATCAGCGTGGACTTGCCGCAGCCGCTGGGGCCGACCAGCGCCACGAACTCGCCTTCGCGGATCTGCAGCGAAATGTCGCGCAAGGCCTCCACCGGGCCGCTCTCGGCCTGGTAGATCATGCCGGCATGGTCCACCTCGATGAGGACGCGGCCCGAGGCCGCGCCATCCGTTTTGTCTGCTGCTGGGCTCATCTGGTCCGTTTCTTCGTTTCTTCTTACTTGACCGGCAGCGGCATCGCCACCTTGGTGAAGAACTCGCTGCTGAACACCGACTTGCACTCCACCTTCTTGGGCAGGCCCATGTAGGTGTTGACGATGTCGGTGGAGGCGCACATCTTCTTCTCGTCGATCCAGCCGATGCCGTTGTCGGCGTAGCCCTTGGTGCGCATGAGGTCGAAGCCCATCATCATGTTGGCTTCGATGATGGCCACGTCGATCTCGGGCACGCGCTTCTTGAAGATGGCCAGCGCTTCCTTGGGGTTGGCCATCACGTCGCGCCAGCCCATGTACGAGGCTTCGAGGAAGGCCTTGAGTTGCTTGGGCTTGTCGGCCATGGTCTTCTCGCCCGCGATGATGGACATGGCGTAGAGGTCGAAACCGTAGTCGGCCCACTGCAGGCGCACCGCCTTGCCCGGGCCCATGGCCTTGTCGTAGAAGGGCTGGCCGGTGGTGTAGTCGGCCACGCCGTCCACGCGTTTCTCGGCGATGGAGGCGACCTTGGCGGTGGGCTCGATGTTCACCCAGCTCACCTTGTTCGGGTCGATCTGGTTCAGGCGCGCGAAGGCGGGGAAGGCCAGGCGCTGGCTGTCACCGGCGGGTGCGGCCACGGTCTTGCCTTCGAGGTCCTTGGGCTTGAGCAGCGGCGCGTCGGCGTGGCTGAAGAAGGTCATGGGCGTCTTGTCGAACACCATGCCCACCATCTTCACGCGCGCACCGCGCGAGGCGGCCGAGATCACCGGCACCGCATCGGCCAGGCCGGCGTCGGCGCGGTTGGTGTCCACCTTGGCGATGGAGTCGCCCGAGCCCTTGGAGTTTTCCAGCGTCACGTCCAGGCCGCGCTGCGCGTAGTAGCCCCTGTCCAGCGCCACCCAGTAGGCGGCGTGGTCGCCCACGGCGAACCAGTTGAGCGCGAAGGTGAATTTCTCCTTGGCCTGGGCCGAGGCCGTGGCCGGCAGCAACGCAAAAAGGGCCGCACAGACGGCGGCGGCGGGAACGGCGATCCTGGGAGTCATGGTGCTTTCCTTTCGGAGGACGGGTGGGGGAGGAGAACGGGGGAGGGATTCAACGCGGCGCCTCTTCGGCCCAGGGCGCGAGCAAGCGCGAGAGCAAGGCCACCAGGCCGTACAGCAGCAGGCCCAGCACCGAGATCCACACCAGCGCGGCGAACGCGGCCGGCGTGTTCATGCTGCTCTGCGTGGTGATGATCACGTAGCCCAGGCCCTTCTGCGAGGCCACGAACTCGCCCACCACCGCGCCCACCACGGCCGAGGTGGCGGTGACCTTGAGCGCGCTCAGGATATAGGGGTAGGCGTTGGGGATGCGGATCTTCATGAACACCTTCCACTTGGGCGCGCTGAACACGCGGCCCAGGTCCACCATGTCCTGGTCGATCTGGGTCAGGCCCACGGCGGTGTTGATGACCACCGGAAAGAAGCCGATCAGCGCGCCGATCAGCATGTTGGGCAGGATGCCGTAGCCCAGCCACATCAGGAACAGCGGCGCGATCGCCACCTTGGGCAGCGTGTTCACGAACACCAGGAACGGCGTGAGCGCGCGCGAGATGCCTTGCGACCACGCGATGGCCATGCCCAGCATCACGCCGGCCACACCGGCCAGCACGAAGGCGCCGAGGATTTCCACGCCGGTGATCCACGCGTGGCTGAACCAGGGGATCTCGTCGCTCAGCATGGCCTGCCACACCGAGTACGGGCTGGGCAGCAGGTATTCGCGGATGCCGAACACCGACACCGCGAGCTGCCACAGCACGATGAAGCCCACGAACAGGCCGATGGCGGGCAGGTAGTGGGCGGTCCAGCGGGCGATTCTGTTTTGCGTCATGGTGGCTTTCTTCTTTCCGTCACGCGAGCCAGCGGCTCAGGCCGGCCTTCACGAAGGCGTCGTCGGCCAGGTCGCCGTGCTCGGCGCACACGCGGTCGATCTCTTCCTTCTGGCCCGGGCTCAGGCCTTCGTTCGGGTCCAGGCACCAGATGCCTTCGAGCAGGCCCTTGCGGCGCAGGATCTCATGGCAGCCGGCGATGCAGCCGTGGAAGTCGTTGGCCACGTCGAAGAAGGCGCTGTTGCAGTCGGTCACGCGGCTGTCCAGCGCCAGCATCTCGGCCGTCACCACCGAACCCTTGGCCGCCGACTTGCACAGCTCCAGCATGCGCACCGCGCCCGAGGTCCACACCGACCAGTGGCCGAGCAGGCCGCCGCGGAAGCGCACCGTCACCGGCTGTCCGTCGCGCGGCACGGTGAAGGGGGTGACGAGGTCGAGCACGATGTGGTCGTCGTTGCCGGTGTAGAGCGTCACGCGCTCTTCGGCGCGCGCCTCCACCACGCCGCGCACCACGTCGAGCGTGCGGTAGCGGTGGAAGGGCGCGACCTTGATCGCCACCACGTTGGGAATCGCGGCGAAGCGGGCCCAGAACGCGGCGCTCAGGTTCATGCCGCCCACGGCGGGCTGCAGGTAGAAGCCGATCAGCGGGATCTCTTGCGCCACCGCCTCGCAGTGGGCGATCAGCGCGTCCTCGCTCTGGCCCTTCATCGCGGCCAGGCTCAGCAGGCCGGCGTTGTAGCCCAGGCCGCGCGCGAGTGTCGCTTCGGCCACGGCCTGTTCGGTGCGGCCACACACACCAGCCACCATGGCGAGCTCGCGGCTGGGTTCGACCCAGGCGCGCGCGGTCTCCATCGCCAGGCGCAGCACCTCTTCATACAGGCCCACCTCGCGAATGGCGAACTGCGTGGTGTGCACGCCCACGGCCAGGCCGCCGGCGCCGGCGTCGAGGTAGTAGCGGCTCAGCGCGCGCTGGCGGCGCACGTCGAGCTGGCGCTGCGCGTTGAGCGCGAGCGGGTGCGCCGGAATGGCCAGGCCCCGGCGCAGCAGCGCGCGGGTGTGTTCGACTTGAGAAGCAGTGAGGCTCATGGTTCAACCAAATTCGGGACCGGCCAGAACAAACAGCCGGTCGTTGACAGAGGCGATGGGGGCCGCGCCGAGCGACATGCGCACGAACGAGCGCTGGCGCACGAAACCGGCCTGCTCCAGCCAGGCGCGCAACGCGGCCCAGCGTTCGGGCACATCAAGGAACACGCGGCCGCCGACACCGGCCAATGCGGCCTGCAGCAGCGAGAGCGCGGCGCTTTCGTCGTCGGCCACCAGCGGGCCGATCTGTGTGGCGCGGCGCCCTTCGCGGGCGATCACAAAACCGGTGCGCGCTGGCGACAGGCCCACGCGCGTGCCGGAGCGCTGCAAGAAATCGGCCAGCAGAAAACCCCGGCCGCAGCCGTTGGCCTGCGCGTCGAGCGCCGACACCACGGCCGCATCGGCCGGCGGCGCGGCGGCGCGCGCCCCGGTGGCGGCGACCGTGCCTTCCCAGCGCGCGAGCGCAAAACCGTCTTCGAAACCGATGCGCAGGTAGGCCTGCTGGCCGGCGGGCGTGGCGTCCAGCACCGGCGTGGCGCCGAGCGAGCGCAGGTGCGCCACGCAGCGCGCCATCAGCGCGGTGGCCAGGCCCTGGTGCCGCCAGGCCGGGTTCACCAGCACCATCGACACCCAGCCGATGCCACCGTCATACGGCAGCGCGGCGGCCGTGGCCACCAGCGGGCCCGCGTCACCGTCGCGCAGGCCGAAGACCCGGCCCTGCGTGGCGAACAGGCGCCAGTCGTCGGCGGTCTGGTTCCAGCCCGCCGCATCCGAGAGCGCGAGACCGTCCGGCACATCGGCCGGACCGAGGGTGACCGAAGTCAGTGCCTCAGAAGGCGCCATCCCGGACCTCGAACTTCGTCGGCTTGCCGTGCGCCGGCTGCTCGCGCTTGACCCAGTCGGCCACCCAGTCGAGCATGGCGCCCAGCGGCACCAGCGGGTAACCGAACAGCTTGCCCGCCAGCGTGGTGTCCGACAGCAGCGCGGTGGCCGCCTCCTGGCCACTCACCTGCGCCTTCACGCCCAGGCGCGCGGCGAACTCGTCCACCAGCCAGCGCACCGACAGGGTTTCGGGCCCGGTGCAGTTCACCGGCGTGGACGGCACCGTGCAGTGGCGCAGGCAGCGCAGCACCTGCGCGTTCGCGTCGCCCTGCCAGATCACGTTCACGTGGCCCATGGTCACGTCCACCGTCTCGCCGCGGTGCACCTTGGAAGCGATGTCGTACAGCACGCCGTAGCGCATGTCGATCGCGTAGTTGAGCCGGAAGATGCGGCCCGGCGTGCCGTGCTGGCCCGAGAAATACTCGAACATGCGCTCGCGCCCGATGCACGACTGCGCGTACTCGCCCAGCGGTGCGGGCGGCGTCTTCTCGCTCGCGCCCTGGCGGCCCACCGTGGTCAGCGGGTAGATGTTGCCGGTGGAGAAGCCGACGATGCGCGACTCGCGGAAGGTGTCGGCCACCAGGGCCGGCACGTGCGTGTTCATGGCCCAGGTCAGGGCCTGGTTGTCCTTGGCGCCGAACTTGTGGCCGGCCGCGAAGATGATGTTGGGCACGCGCGGCAGCGCTTCGATGGCGGCGCGGTCCAGCAGGTCGGCGGCGATGGTCTCGATGCCCCAGGCTTCCATGCGCTGGCGCACGGCGGGGTCGCTGAAGCGGGCCACGCCGATCACGCGCTTGTGCGGCGCGGCGTTCTTGGCCAGGCGCGCGAGCGTGGGGCCCATCTTGCCGGCCACGCCCAGGATCATGATGTCGCCGTCCACCTGCGCGAGGTCGTCGATCAGGGCCTGGCTCGGCCGCGACAGAAATTCCTCCAGCGCCTCGACCGACTCGAAACGAGCCGGCAGCTGCGCGGGATCCAGCAGTGTGACAACGTTGCCTGACATGGCATGACCCTTTTCTCAAACGCGATGGGGATGAGCATATGGGCGTGTCAACTCGGTGTCAACCGTTTGGTTGAAATCGGAGCAAAGGGTTTGCCCGGGGGGCGTGAGTGCCCTCGAATGGTGCGAAGCAATCAGGCCCGCAAACCGGCCATGGCAAAGGCCACGACGTGCGCGCGGTAGGCGCCCACCGCGTCGCCTGAAGAGAGATCGCGGCTGAAGATGGACGACAGCGTCAGGCGGTTGGAGAAGAAGAAGTACGACATGCCGGCGACCGAGATGTAGAGCTCCACCGGGTCGATGCCGCGGCGGAACACGCGGGCGCGGATGCCGCGCGCCAGCGTCTTGGCGATGAGATCGATCAGCGGCGAATTGGTGTCGCGGATCGCGCTGGAATCGCGCACGTGCCGCGCGCCCTGCGCGTTCTCGTGGTTGAGCAGGCCGATGAAATCCGGGTGCTCGGCGAGGTAGTCGAACGAAAATCCGATCAGCGTGGCCATGGCTTCCTCGGGCTGCATGTCGCCCAGCTTGAGGCTGCGCTCCTGCGTGCGGATCTCGGTGTAGACCACTTCGAGGGCAGCGCGGTAGAGGTCTTCCTTGCTGCCGAAGTAGTAGTAGATCAGCTGCTTGTTGACCCCGGCGCGGGCCGCGATTTCGTTCACGCGCGCGCCCGTCAGCCCCTTGGCGGAAAACTCCGCGCGGGCCGCCGCGAGGATCGCGGAACGGGCCGCGCTGCTGTCGGCATCGGCGGGGCTGGAAGCGGAAGCGCGGCGTGGTGGCATCGTGGGTCTGCGGCTGGCTGGGCGATGGGGCGGATTATGTGCCCGCTCAAACCCACCGCAAGGTTTCAGGAACCCAGGTTGCCGTGGCCTGACTGTTGGCAGCGGCGACCTCGGTGGGTGGCCACAGCAGATCATCCAGCAGGGCCACCGTGTCTCCAAGGCTGGCTGCCGCAATGCGGTTCTTGCTCAGAAAAGCCTGCCACTGGCGCAGCTTGGCGCCGTCATCGCTGAACTGCCTGGTCAGTGCCAAGGGCCGCGCGGTGGGCAGTGCCGTCTGGCGCCGGGCGAAGGTGGCGGCGATGGCTGCGGCCAACGTGGCGCCATCCAGTTTCGTGCGCCGGGCAATCACCGCGAGGTCGAAGAAGTCCTTCATGCGGCTGTTCGCCTGCCCCAGCATCACCATGGCCTGGTACTTCTCGGCGATCACGGTGTAGACCGGATACACGCGCAGCGTGGGGGCCGGGAAGTCCCCCAGCAAGGTGGGATACGCCACGGTCTGCGGTTCCGGCGTCACGGCATCACCGAAGCCCACGTCGATCTGCAGGGCGCAGCGCGCGGAGCCCAGGCGCGCCACCAGTGTGATGCGGGTGCCACCGTAGGTGTTGTCTTCGCGAATCGCATTGGCCTTCACGGAGTCGGGGTCAAACACCATGCCATCGCCCAGGTCCATGGCGGCGACTTCGCGGAAGGTGGCGATCAGATCGGCATCATCGTCGGGGCCGAAGCCCAACAGGTCGGCATCCCTTGTCGGGCGATGCGGAACGCCGTACCACAGCGCAAAGAGCAGCGCGCCTTTGAGCAGGAAGCGGTCGGCAAAAGGAGACACGCTGACGCGAGCCAGCAGACGCTCCATGCCAAACCGGTTGAGCAGCAGGTTGTAGTCATCACCCCGCTGCTTGGCGAGTGTCAGCAGCCGTGCCAGGATGGATGCGGAGCGGTTGCCCGTCATTGCGCCACCGCCTCCAGGTAGGGCTGCATGACACGCTCGACCCGGTTGATCCTGGCGAAGTGGCCCAGCTCGGCCATGGTGACCTTTCGGCTGCGCCAGGCATCTTTGAGCGCCTCCAGCGCCACGTCCAGGCCAATCTTGTTGCGGAACTTGAAGCAGTCGGTCACCGTCTTGGCCGCGCTGTACACGCGGATGGGCGCCCCGTGGTCGGTCACGGTCTGGATG
This sequence comes from Hydrogenophaga sp. FG152, assembly GCF_057809615.1. Lineage (NCBI taxonomy): Bacteria > Pseudomonadati > Pseudomonadota > Betaproteobacteria > Burkholderiales > Comamonadaceae > Hydrogenophaga > Hydrogenophaga sp. FG152. The sequence continues at coordinate 48,539 of NZ_JBMDKH010000024.1, forward strand.
CCCTCGCTGTAGGCAGCGCCACGCAGGCGCGTGATGCGCAGCGTCGGGTAGCTCAGTACTGGTGTCTGCGTGGCCTCGGGCAGCGCGATCCACACATCGTGCGGCAGTTGCGTGCCGATCTCGTGGAATTGCAGCGCACTCAGCAGGCACACCACGGCCTTTGGCACACGCTGGCAGACCTCGACCAGTGTCTGATGTTCGGTGACTTCGGCGTCGGGCAGCCCGTAGAGGCCGCGGGCGAACCGCTGCAGCTCGCCTGCATGGTGAAGCCGGATCAGAAGCTGTGGCGACCAGCCATGCTCGCGCACATCCGCTGCCCGCAGCACGCGCTGGCGCCGGGCGAGTTCGAGGATGTGGTCAGACTGGTTCATGAGAACGCCAAGTTTAATATCCGCATTACTTTTGTTCAAGTAATGCGGATTTCAAACAGACAAGGTTTTGCTCGCCCCGCCTGACTCAATCGGCCAGTTGCTTCGCGCTTTCACGCAGACCGTCGAAGATGCTTTGTGACACCCGCTCGGAAAAGCCCGGCGGCAGCAGGCTCGACACGATCTCGATGGCCGGGTCGACCTGGGAAAGCGTTTCCTCGATCAGCGGCTCCATGTCGGCGGCATGGCCGAGCTTCCTCGCCGTCTGGTTGAAATGGCGCCGCATGATCTGCGCGCACTTGTAGTGCTTGCCACTCGAACCCCTGACCGCCATCGCCAACTTCAGTTCGTGTCTCGTCCACTGGTTCGGCCCGTCACCCACCGCAGGCCAGGCCGACAGCACGTCGTACAGCGGCGTGAGGTGGAACCCGTTGTTGGGCAGCAAGGCGATGCTGAAGTTCTTCGCGTGCCCATCGATGGCGCGAAGCATCCAGAAGAGCAATTGGGCCTTGAGCAACGTGGCCATGTCTTCTTCGGGCGTCTGCGACTGCCGCAAGATGGTGGCGAGTTCTTCAAGGCCCGGGCCGCCGTCGCTCTCGTACTTCTTTTCCGGGGGCACGGCATGGACCTGGCAAAAGTCCTCTTGCGGCAAACGCAGCAGCCACTGGCCGCTCTCGGAGGGTGTGCGGTCAAAGCGCTCCACCGCCAGCACGCGCTGCCGACCGAACTGCTCGATGCTGGCCATGGCCGCGTCCAGGCCGAAGGCGCGCATCAGGGCCAGGCACAACCATTCGTTGTCCACCGAGTGTGTGAAGTCCACCTTGCGCGGACCGATAACGCCCAGCGGCAGCTTCAGGATGTGCGTGGTGGGCGGCTGCTTGAGCCCAGGCTCTGTGAAAGCAAGGTAGCAGCGAGGCTCTTGGTGGTGGCGGGCATCTCTGCTGACATGTACTCGTCTCGCTTCCATTTGCTGATCTGGGCCGGCGACACGCCCAGACGCGTGGCGAGATCCTTCTGACGACACTTCAAGACTTCCAATGCCAGCGTCACAAGAGATGCATTGCTCATGGTGATGTCCATAGAAAAATGACAAAGGGCAGACAGTTTACTTAATTTTTCGAACTTCTACTTAACAATCTTCCGAGCGCCGTATACGGTCGTAAGCCCGCTCCTATGGGTTTGCAGCCCAGCGTGGAGAAAGTGCCAGACAACATTCCACATTGACCTCCTCTTCGGCAACGTTGTTTCCACGACGACGAAACGCCGCACCGGGCTTACGCCAAATCCCGCGCCGCACCCCAACAAAAACAACCACTTAACCGCGCTCCCCAGGGTATTCCCGGACATGGAGCGGGCTGGCTCACGACTTGCAAAGCAGCGTCGCCCCCGCCCCCAACAAAGCACCGGAGACAACCCGTCATGGAAACCTTCTACGAGGTCATGCGCCGCAAAGGCATTTCGCGCCGCAGCTTTCTCAAATACTGCTCGCTCACGGCCACCTCGCTAGGGTTGGCGCCGTCCTTTGTGCCGCAGATCGCGCACGCCATGGAAAACAAGCCGCGCACCCCGGTGCTGTGGCTGCACGGGCTGGAATGCACCTGCTGCACCGAATCGTTCATCCGCAGCGCCCACCCGCTGGCCAAGGACGTGGTGCTTTCCATGATCTCGCTGGACTACGACGACACGCTGATGGCCGCCGCCGGCCACCAGGCCGAGGCGATCCTCGAAGAGATCATGACGAAGTACAAGGGCCAGTACATCCTGGCCGTGGAAGGCAACCCGCCGCTGAACGAAGACGGCATGTTCTGCATCCAGTCGGGCAAGCCTTTCGTTGAAAAGCTCAAGCACGTGGCGAAGGACGCCAAGGCCATCATCGCCTGGGGTTCGTGCGCTTCCTGGGGTTGCGTGCAGGCGGCCAAGCCGAACCCGACGCAGGCCACGCCGATCCACAAGGTGATCACCGACAAGCCGATCATCAAGGTGCCGGGCTGCCCGCCGATTCCCGAGGTGATGACGGGCGTCATCACCTACATGCTCACCTTCGACCGCGTGCCCGAGCTGGACCGCCAGGGCCGCCCGAAGATGTTCTACAGCCAGCGCATTCACGACAAGTGCTACCGCCGCCCGCATTTCGACGCGGGCCAGTTCGTGGAGGCGTGGGACGACGAGTCCGCGCGCAAGGGCTATTGCCTCTACAAGGTGGGCTGCAAGGGCCCCACCACCTACAACGCCTGCTCCACCGTGCAGTGGAACGAGGGCACGAGTTTCCCCATCAAGGCGGGCCACGGTTGTATTGGCTGCTCGGAAGACGGCTTCTGGGACAAGGGTTCGTTCTACGACCGCCTGACCGACATCCACGCCTTCGGCATCGAGGCCAACGCCGACCAGATCGGCGCCACCGCCGCCGGCGTGGTGGGCGCGGCCGTGGCGGCGCATGCCGCGATCTCGGTGGCCAAGCGCGCCCGCGACACCCGCAAGACGGACGCACCCGCCAGCCACTGACGCCACCACACAACTAGAACGACAACGAGGAACACAAGATGGGTGCTTACGAAACTCAAGGCTTCCGCATGGACAACACGGGCCGGCGCATCGTCGTCGACCCGGTGACGCGCATCGAAGGCCACATGCGCTGCGAGGTGAACCTCGACAGCAACAACGTGATCCGCAACGCGGTCTCCACCGGCACCATGTGGCGCGGGCTGGAGGTGATTCTGAAAGGCCGCGACCCGCGCGACGCCTGGGCGTTCGTGGAACGCATCTGCGGCGTGTGCACCGGCTGCCACGCGCTCACCTCGGTGCGCGCGGTGGAAGACGCGCTGGGCATCAGGATCCCGCTGAACGCCCACCTGATCCGCGAGATGATGGCCAAGACGCTGCAGGTGCACGACCACGCGGTGCACTTCTACCACCTGCACGCGCTGGACTGGGTGGACGTGGTCTCGTGCCTGAAGGCGGACCCGAAGAAGACCAGCGAGCTGCAGCACATCGTGTCGCCCTCGCACCCGCTGTCGTCGCCGGGCTACTTCCGCGATGTGCAGAACCGGCTCAAGAAGTTCGTGGAGAGCGGCCAGCTCGGCCCCTTCGCCAACGGCTACTGGGGTTCCAAGGCCTATGTGCTGCCGCCCGAGGCCAACCTGATGGCGGTGACGCACTACCTGGAGGCGCTGGACCTGCAGAAGGAATGGGTGAAGGTGCACACCATCTTCGGCGGCAAGAACCCGCACCCGAACTACCTGGTGGGCGGCGTGCCCTGCGCGATCAACATCGACGGCAACGGCGCGGCCGGCGCCCCGATCAACATGGAGCGGCTGAACTTCGTGCAGGCCCGCATCCAGGAGATGATCGATTTCAACAACAACGTCTACATCCCGGACGTGCTGGCCATCGGCACCATCTACAAGCAGGCCGGCTGGCTGTACGGCGGCGGTCTGTCGGCCACCAACGTGGCGGACTACGGCACGTATGAGAAGGTGCCTTACGACCACAGCACGCACCAGCTGCCCGGTGGCGTGATCCTGAATGGCGACTGGAACAAGATCCACGAGATCGACCCGCGCGACCCCGAGCAGGTGCAGGAGTTCGTGACGCACAGCTGGTACAAGTACGGCGACGAGACCAAGGGCCTGCACCCCTGGGACGGCGTGACCGAGGCCAACTACACGCCCGAAGGCCCGAACTTCAAGGGCACGCGCACCAAGATCGAAAACCTCGACGAGTCGGCCAAGTACTCATGGATCAAGTCGCCGCGCTGGCGCGGCCACGCGGTGGAGGTGGGTCCGCTCTCGCGCTACATCCTGGGCTATGCGCACGCGATGCAGGGCAACAAGTTCTGCCAGCGCGTGAAGCAGCAGGTGGACGAATCGGCGGTGGCGATCAACAGCGCCATCCCGAAAGCGCTGGGCATGCCCGAGACCAAGTACAGCGCCAAGCAGCTGCTGCCCACCACCATCGGCCGCACGCTGGCGCGCGCGCTGGAAAGCCAGTACGCCGCCGAGATGATGATGGACGACTTCAAGCAGCTGGTCGGCAACATCAAGGCCGGCGACACCAGCACCGCCAACATCGAGAAGTGGGACCCGAGCACCTGGCCGAAGGAGGCCAAGGGCGTGGGCACGGTGGCCGCGCCGCGCGGCATGCTGGGCCACTGGATCCGCATCAAGGACGGCAAGATCGAGAACTACCAGTGCGTGGTGCCCACCACCTGGAACGGCTCACCGCGCGACCACAAGGGCCAGATCGGCGCCTTCGAGGCCTCGCTGATGAACACGCCCATGGTCAACCCCGAGCAGCCGCTGGAGATCCTGCGCACGCTGCACAGCTTCGACCCCTGCCTGGCCTGCTCCACCCACGTGATGAGCGAAGACGGCCAGGAGATGAGCCGGGTGACGGTGAGATGACCCCCCTGCGACGCTTCGCGTCTTCCCCCCAAGGGGGGACGCACCTGGTGGCCCGGCAAAGCCGGTTCCACGGGTGCCCTGGACACGAGCGCCGCACCGCCATGAACACAACGAGGAGAACAACGATGAAGACACAGACGACGCGCGGCCTGATCGCCGCCACCTTGCTGGCCGGCGCGGCCGGCGCCGCGCAGGCCCACACGGGCCATGGCACCAGCAGCCTGTTCGAGGGCCTGGTGCATCCCTTCGGGCCCGACCACCTGCTGGCCATGGTGGCCGTGGGCGTGTGGTCGGTCTCGGCGCTGCCGGCTTCCAGGGCCTGGCAGGGCCCGGCCACCTTCCTGCTGGCGCTCATCGTCAGCGCCACGCTGGGCATGCTCGGTTTCACGGTGCCTTACCTCGAACACGGCGTGTCGCTCTCGGTGGTGCTGTTCGGCGGCATGCTGCTGCTCGCGCGCCGCGCCACGGTGTCGCCGGCCATCGGCCTGGGGCTGATCGCGGCCGCCGCCTCGCTGCACGGCCTGGCGCACGGTTCCGAAACGCCCGAGAGCGGTTTCGCCGGTTACGCGGTGGGCTTCCTCTTCACCACCGCGCTGCTGCACATCGGCGGCGTGGGCATCGGCCTGGGCATCAAGCGCTGGCTCGCCGAGCGCAGCGGCTGGGCGCTGGGTGGCCTGGGCGCGCTGCTGAGCGCCGCCGGCCTGTACCTCTTCGGTCAGCTCGCGGCCTGACGCGGCAGCACCCCCCTCTTTCAAGGAGGTCACCATGTCCACCCCATCCACCACGGCGCCGCACGCCAACGCCGACGCGCTCGAACTGCAGCAGGGCCAGACGATCCGCTCGGTCTATGTGTACGAGGTGCCGGTGCGCCTCTGGCACTGGATCAACGCGCTGTCGATCACCGTGCTGTGCGTCACCGGCTATTTCATCGGCCAGCCGCTGCCCACCATGCCGGGCGAGGCCAGCGCGCACTACCTCATGGGCTACATCCGCTTCGCGCACTTCGCGGCGGGCTACATCATGGCCGTGGGCCTGGTGGCGCGCGCCTACTGGGCGCTGGTGGGCAACCACCACGCCAAGGAGCTGTTCTGGGTGCCGATGTTCCAGAAGGCGTACTGGCAAGAGGTGTTCAACATGCTGCGCTGGTACCTGTTCCTGATCCCCAAGCCCAACCAGTACGTGGGCCACAACCCGCTGGCGCGCTTCGCGATGTTCGGCTTCTACCTGATGCTGTCGATCTTCATGATCGTCACCGGCTTCGCGCTGTACAGCGAGGGCTCGCAGGCCGGCTCGTGGCAGGACCACCTGTTCGGCTGGGTGATCCCGCTCATGGGCCAGAGCCAGGACGTGCACACCTGGCACCGCCTGGGCATGTGGGGCATCGTCACCTTCGTGCTGCTGCACATCTACGCAGCGATCCGCGAAGACATCATGGGCCGCCAGAGCATCGTGAGCACCATGATCTCGGGCCATAGAACCTTCAAGGAATGAAGGTGAAACGCGCAGCCGCCTTCAAGCTCGCCTCGGCCATCCCGCCGGTGGGCGTGCCGCTGCGCGTGCCCACGCACCCGGGGCGGCTGCTGGCGCGCACCTGCCTGCGGCCGCTCTCGCTCAACCAGAGCGAGGCCGCGCGGCTGCTGGGCCTGTCGCGCCGCCGGCTGCACGAGCTGGTGCACGGCCAGCGCGCGATGTCGCCCGACACCGCGATCCGCTGCGCGCGCGTGTTCCAGGTGGACGCCGCCTTCTGGCTCGCGCAGCAGGCCGCCTGGGACAGCTTCCACGCCTGGAAGCGCCTGCGCGCGGCCGCCTCCCTCCCCCACTGATTTCCCGGAGTTCCCGCATGCGCCCCATTTCGCCTGAAAACGCCTGTCACCCCGGTAGTGACACCCCGCCTTCCTCCATCTGCGTGCTCGGCATCGGCAACCTGCTGTGGGCCGACGAAGGCTTCGGCGTGCGCTGCGTGGAAGCGCTGCAGCAGCGCCACGCCTTCGCGGCCCACGTGTCGCTGGTGGACGGCGGCACGCAGGGCCTGTACCTCATCCAGCACGTGCAGGAAGCCGACTGTCTGCTGATCTTCGACGCGATCGACTACGGCCTGGCCCCGGGCACGCTGAAGCTGGTGCGCGACGACGAAGTGCCGCGCTTCCTGGGCGCGAAGAAGATGAGCCTGCACCAGACCGGTTTTCAGGAAGTGCTGTCGCTCGCGCAGCTCACCGGCAAGTACCCCGCGCAGGTGCTGCTGATCGGCTGCCAGCCGCAGGAGCTGGAGGACTACGGCGGCAGCCTGCGCCCGGTGGTGAAGGCCGCGATGGACGAAGCCCTGGCGCTGGCCGTGGCCGAGATCGCGCGCTGGGGCGGTGAGCCCACGCCGCGCCGCGAGCCGCTGAGCGGGCGCGAGACCGTGACCATGGACGAGCTCGCGCTCGCCGCCTACGAAACCCAGCGCCCATCCTCGCAAGCGGCCTGCCGCGAAGGCGACGAGCGCTTCTTCCCGAAAGAGACGGCCTGAGATGTGCATCGGCATGCCCATGCAGGTCACGGCCATCGAGCCCGGCCACGCGCTGTGCGAAGGCCGGGGTGAGCGCCGCCGCGTCAACACCGCGCTGGTGGGGGATGTGGCGCCGGGCGACTGGCTGCTGGTGTTCCTGGGCGACGCGCGCGAGCGCATCGACGCCGAGCGCGCCAGCGAAGTGAACGCCGCGCTCGACCTCGTGCTGGGCGCCATGCAGGGCCAGAACGCCGACGGCGAGGCCGGCTTCGAGCTGCCTTCGCGCATGAGCGCCGAGCAATTGCGCCAGCTCGCCAACGGTTGAATTTTTCAGGAGACGTTTTCATGAGCACCACAGAAACCCTTTTCCGCCCGCTGGCCGTCACCCCGCCCAGCACCGACCCGGCCGCGCCGCTGGTGATGCGCCTGGTGCGCGAGTTCGGCGCCGCGCTGGTGGACGAGACCAGCGTGGCCGACTGGGCCGCCCAGCCCGGCGACCGCGTGCTGCTGCTGGCCGGCGATGCCGTGCGCTTCCCCGAAGGCCAAGACGTGGCCGCCGTGCTGCCCGAACTGATGAAGGTGTTCCCCGGCCGCTTCGCGGTGGCCGCCGTGCCGCGCGAGAGCGAAGACGCGGTGGCACGCCGCTACGGCTCGCAGCGCTGGCCTTCGCTGCTGTTCTTCCGCAGCGGGCAATACGTCACCGCCATCGCCGGCATGCAGGACTGGGACGTGTACCTGCAAGGCGTGGACGCCGCGCTGCGCATGCCACCTTCGCGCCCGCCCACCATCGGCATTCCGGTCGTGAGCAAGACTTCTTCCAGCGACGCCGGCGGCTGCCACTGAACCCAAGGAAACCCCATGAAAGACTTTCCCATTCCGCTCGTGGCCCTGGGCCCTGGCACGCAACACGAAGACGAGTCGCTCGACTACCTGCCCCTGCCCAAGGACATGAGCACCTACCGCCCGCCGGTGCTGCCCGAGCCCGAGGAACTGCAGGGGCTGGACCAGGCGCGCGCCGCCTTGCAACAGGTGCTGGCCCTGCTGGAGCGCGGTGCCGAGGGAGGCGCCCCGGGCCTGGTGCCGCTGGGCCAGCTCGGCCCGCGCGACTTCCGCATCGTCAACCAGGTGCTGGGCGAGGGCGAGGCCAGCGCCATCGTGCAGCTGGGCGCGGGCAACCTCGAAGTGCGTGTGCAGGAATCGGTGTTCGCCGGCGTCTGGCGCCTCATGACCTGGCGCCACGAAGAGGGCCGTGATGCCGAGCTGGTGGACGACGCGATCGAGGTCGGCCCGGTGCCCTCGCTGTTCGCCGCCACCGCCGCCGAAGACGTGTGGGCCCACCCGCCGCAGTGGAACGGCCCGCTGCCGCCCAACGTGCAGAACGCACCGCTGCTGGTGGACGAGATCCGCGACCAGGTGGCGCGCTGGCAGCCGGGCCAGGTCTCGCACGTGGTCAACCTCACGCTGCTGCCCGTCACGCCCGAGGACATCGGCTTCCTGGACCACCAGCTGGGCACCGGCCGCGTGCTCATGCTTTCTCGCGGTTATGGCAACTGCCGCATCTCCAACACGCGCCTGCCGAACTGCTGGCGCGTGGTGTACTACAACTCCATGGACAAGGTGATCCTCAACACGGTGGAGGTGGTGGACATGCCCGAGGTGGCGATGGCCGCACCCGAAGACCTGCGCGACTCTCATGAACGCCTGCACGAGGTGATGGCCTGGCTGGAGGCGGCATGAGCGGCGAGCACTTCGAGGGTTTCGAAGGTTCCTACCTCGGCAACCGCGAGGTGCTGCAACCCGGCTCGCGCCTCGAATGCAAGATCTGCTGGTGGGTCTACGACCCCGCCGTGGGCGACCCACAATGGCAGATCCCCGCCGGCACACCCTTCGCCGACCTGCCTTCGCACTGGCGCTGCCCGAATTGCGATTGCGAGCCCGATCAGTTTTTGTTGTTGCCATGATGAACCGCGTGCAAGCCCTCGAAGACTTCTACCGGCATGTGCAGGCCGAACGCATGCAGGGCGTTCCGCTGCTCAACGCCGCGCTGTGCGTGGAGGCGGTGGGCTTCGAGTGGGCGAGCACCGAACAGGACGAGGACCCCGTGGCCGAAGGCGTGCTGATCACGCCCTGGTTCATGAGCCTGGTGCGCCTGCCCGCGCAAGCACTGCCGCACGGCGGCCAGGTGGGCCGCAGCTTCGTGCGCGGCTTCGGCTGCGAGCGTTTTGATTTCATCGGCGCGCACGACCCCGCCATCGGCTACCACGAGACCTGCGCGCTGTTCTCGCCCATGGGCGAATTCGGCACGCAGGCCCTGGCGCGCGAGACCGCGCGCGAAGCGCTGGCGCTGACCCGACCCGCGCCGCCGGTGGTGCCCCCGCCGATGCCCGCGCGCCGGGCCTTTTTCCTGGGAGGTCGGGCATGAACGGCATGGCCCCCGCCGGCCTGCAGGACCTGGCCGGCAGCCTGCACATCCGCCCCGGCGCGCCGCCGCCGCTGGGCCTGCTGAACACGCGGCAGGACTGGGCCGCGCGCATGGGCCACGGCGTGCCGGTGGCACGCCTGCCCGGGCTCATGGGCAGCCTGTTCAACCTCTGCAGCCACGCGCACCGCCTGTGCAGCCAGCTCGCCATCGAGGCCGCCGCGCCCGGCCTGCTGCCGCCCTCACCCGGCGTGGCCGAGCTGCTGCGGCGCGAGACCGCGATGGAGCACGTGCGCCGCATCGGCCTGGACTGGCCGCGCCTGCTGGCCGCCGACCCCGCCGAGCGCGGCGCCCATGCCGCGAGCGCGCTGGCCGCGCTGCGCCACTGGCCCGCCCCCACGCAGACCGCGCCCGACCCCTGGCCGGCGCTGCGCGACTGGTTGCAGCACACGCTGCTGCACCGGCCGCCGGCGGACTGGCTGGCGGCCTGGCAGGCCGGCGGCCCCGACTGGCTGCACACCTGGAGCCGCCGCCACCGCGACCACTGGTTGCCCGCGCTGGTGGCCGGCGCGCGCAGCGGTGCCGACGGCATCGCACCGCTCTCGCCGGCCGGCGCGCTGCGCCCGCACGCCGAGCCGCCCGGCCTGGGCATGCTGGGCGCCACGCTCGCGCTCAAGCCGGCCTTCGCCCTGCGCCCGCAGTGGAACGGCGCCTGCGCCCACACCGGCCCCTGGTCGCGCCTGGCCGGCGCGGCCGACGACGCCCCGCTCTCGCCCTGGGCCTTGCTGGGCAGCCGCCTGGCCGAGCTGGCTCGCCTGTCGCTCGACGACGGTGGCGACAGCTGGCTGGACTGGGGCGCCGTGGCCACCGGCCCGAGGCGTGGCCTGGCCTGGGTGGAGATGGCGCGCGGCCTGCTGGTGCACCAGGTCGAGGTGGACCCGGCCTCGCAGCGCGTGCTGGCCTGCCGCGTGGTCGCGCCCACCGAATGGAACTTCCACCCGCAGGGCGAGGTGGCGCAGCGCCTGGCCCGGCTCGACCCGGACCTGCCCGAGGCCGCGCTCGCGCGGCGCGTGCACCTGCTGGTGGCCGCCTTCGACCCCTGCGTGCCCTTCGCCATCGAGCACCTCGCGCGCGCCCAGGAGGTGGACCATGCATGAAGCCAGCCTGGCCGGCGGCGTGCTCCAGCTGGTGGAAGAGACGGCCGCGCGCGAAGGCTTCCAGCGCCTGCTGGCGCTGCGGCTCGAAGCGGGCCAGCTCGCGGGCGTGGACGTGCGCGCGCTGCGCTTCGCGCTGGAGGCGCTGGCCCCCGGCACGCTGCTCGAAGGCGCGGCGATCGAGATTGAAGAACCCCCGGGCCAGGCCTGGTGCCTGGGCTGCTCGCAGACCGTGGCCCTGGCCCAGCGCGGCGACGCCTGCCCGTCTTGCGGCAGCTTCCATTTGCAGCCGACCGGTGGCGCCGAATTGCGCGTGCTGGACATGCAAGTGGCCTGACATGAAACTCCCCCTGCGCCGCTTCGCGGCTTCCCCCTCTCTCGCCTTCGGCGGGAGGGGGACCGCACCCGCGGCCCGGCAAAGCCGGTTCCGCGGTGCGTCTGGACGGCGACCCACCACCGCCTCAATCAATATCAACAAGGAGACCGACCATGTGTGTCGTATGTGGATGCAGTGAGCACGACGCCACCGTGGCGCCGGCCGCGCTGCAGGTGAACCCCGCCAACGGCGACCTGCACTTCGGTGCCGGCGCCGCGCGCGTCTCGGTGCCCGGCATGAGCCAGGCGCGCGCCATCAAGCTGGAGACCGACATCCTCGGCGCCAACAACCGCGTGGCCGCACACAACCGCGCGCACTTCCACGCGCACGGCGTGACCGCGCTCAACCTGGTCTCCAGCCCGGGCTCGGGCAAGACCACGCTGCTGTGCGCCACCATCGAAGCGCTCAAGGCGCGCACGCCCGGCCTGCACGTGGCGGTGATCGAGGGCGACCAGCAGACCAGCTTCGACGCCGACCGCATCCGCGCCACCGGCGCGCCCGCGATCCAGGTCAACACCGGCAAGGGCTGCCACCTCGACGCGCCCATGGTGGCCGAGGCCTTCGCGCGGCTGCACTCGCACCACGGTGATCACCATGACCACGATCACCACCATCACCACCACGACGAGCACAGCCTGCTGTTCATCGAGAACGTGGGCAACCTGGTGTGCCCTGCCGTGTGGGACCTGGGCGAGGCCGCCAAGGTGGCCATCCTCTCGGTGACCGAGGGCGAGGACAAGCCGCTGAAGTACCCCGACATGTTCGCCGCCGCCTCGCTGATGGTGCTCAACAAGACCGACCTGCTGCCGCACGTGCGCTTCGACGTGGCGCGCTGCATCGAACTGGCGCGGCGCGTGAACCCGGGCATCGAGGTGATCCAGCTCAGCGCCACCACCGGCGACGGCATGGACGCCTGGTTGCACTGGCTGGACCACCAGATGCACCACGACCACGATCACCACGCCCACGCATGATGGCCACCACCCCCGTGCTCGCCTGCGGCGCCTGGCTGAAGAACGCCGCGTGCCTGCTCGACGCGCAGGGCCGCGCGCACTGGACGGCGGTGCACGGCGACCTGAGCGACCCGGCCGCCTGCGCCGCGCTTGAGGCCTCGGCCCGCGCGCTGCTGGAACAGCACGGGCCGGTGGCGGCGGTGGCGCACGACCTGCACCCGGATTTCTTCAGCAGCCGCCTGGCGATGGACCTGGCCGAGTCGCTGGGCGTGCCCGCCATCGGTGTGCAGCACCACCATGCGCACATCGCGGCCGTGGTGGCCGAGCAGGGCATCGAAGGCCCGGTGATCGGCCTGGCGCTCGACGGCGTGGGCCTGGGCGATGACGGCCAGGCCTGGGGCGGTGAACTGCTGCTGGTGGACGGCGCGCGCTGCCAGCGCCTGGGCCACCTGCACCCGCTGGCCTTGCCCGGCGGCGACCGCGCCGCGCGCGAACCCTGGCGCATGGCCGCCAGCGCCCTGCATGCGCTGGGCCGGGGCGCGGAGATCGCACCGCGCTTCGCGCCCGTGGTGGGCGAGGCCACGGCCAGCGGCGTGCAGCAGATGCTGGCGCGCGCGCTGAACTGCCCACCCACCAGCAGCGCCGGGCGCTGGTTCGACGCGGCCGCCGCGGCGCTGGGCCTGAGCGTGCGCCAGACCGAGGAAGCCGAGGCCGCCATCGCGCTCGAAACCGCCGCCGCGCGCTGGCTCGCCTTGCACCCGGCACAGCCGCCCCTGCCCGCGTCGCTGGTGGACCTGCTCACCGACGCCTTGCCCGATGGCCAGCGCCGGCTCGACCTGCGCGGCCTGTTCGCCGCGCTGCTCGACGTGCGCACCGACCGCGTGGACGAGGCGGCGGCGGGTTTTCACATCGCGCTGGCCGATGCGCTGGCGCACTGGGCCACGCGCGCCGCGCGCGACCACGGCAGCATCACCGTGTGCCTGGGCGGCGGCTGCTTCTTCAACCGCCTGCTGCGCGAGCGCGTGACCGAGCGCCTGCGCAGCGCAGGCCTTGGCGTGCACCTGCCCGGCACCCACGGCTGTGGCGACGCCGGGCTGGCCCTGGGCCAGGCCTGGGCGGCCGCGCGCCAGCTCGAATGCACCGCTTCCGTTCAGAACACGCCCCACGAAAAGGAAACCGAACCATGTGCCTAGCCATCCCCGCGCGGCTGGTGGAGCTGCGGCCACACGACCAGGCGGTGGTCGACCTCGGCGGCATCCGCAAGGAAATCTCCATTGCCCTGGTGGCCGATGTGCAGGTCGGCGACTACGTGATCGTGCACGTGGGCCACGCCATCGGCACCATCGACCCTGAAGAGGCGGAGCGCACGCTGGCGCTGTTCGCCGAGATGGTCCGTTTGAACGAGGAGGCCACACCGTGAAGTACATCGACGAATTCCGCGACGGTGACATCGCCAAGCAGATCGGCGCGCGCATCGCGACCGAGGCCCACCCCGACCGCACCTACAGCTTCATGGAGTTCTGCGGCGGCCACACGCACGCGATCTCGCGCTACGGCGTGATGGAGCTGCTGCCGCCCAACGTGAAGATGGTGCACGGCCCGGGCTGCCCGGTCTGCGTGCTGCCCATCGGCCGCATCGACCAGGCGATCGGCCTGGCGCTCGCGCAGGGCGCCATCGTCTGCACCTACGGCGACACCATGCGCGTGCCGGCGTCGGAAAGCCTCTCCCTCATCCGGGCCAAGGCGCGCGGCGGTGACATCCGCATGGTGTATTCGGCCGCCGATGCACTGGCCCTGGCGCGCCAGAACCCGCAGCGCGAGGTGGTGTTCTTCGCCATCGGCTTCGAGACCACCACACCGCCGACCGCGCTCACCATCCAGCTCGCGCAGCGCGAAGGCCTCACCAATTTCAGCGTGCTGTGCTGCCACGTGCTCACGCCTTCGGCCATCACGCACATCCTGGAATCGCCCGAGGTGCGCGAGTACGGCACCGTGCCCATCGACGGTTTCGTGGGCCCGGCGCACGTGAGCATCGTGATCGGCGCCGGCCCCTACGAGCACTTCGCCGAGGAATACCGCAAGCCGGTGGTGATCGCCGGTTTCGAGCCGCTGGACGTGATGCAGGCCATCCTGATGCTGGTGCGCCAGGTCAACGAAGGCCGCGCCCACGTGGAAAACCAGTTCAAGCGCGCCGTCACCAGCGAGGGCAACCTCAAGGCGCAGGCGCTGGTGTCGGAGGTGTTCGAGCTGCGGCCCAGCTTCGAGTGGCGCGGCCTGGGCGAGGTGCCCTACAGCGCGCTGAAGATCCGCGAGGCCTATGCCGATTTCGACGCCGAGCGTCGCTTCTCGCTGAGCTACCGCCCGGTGGCCGACAACAAGGCCTGCGAGTGCGGCGCGATCCTGCGCGGCGTGAAGAAGCCGACCGACTGCAAGATCTTCGGCACCGTGTGCACGCCCGAGAACCCGGTGGGCTCGTGCATGGTGTCCAGCGAAGGCGCCTGCGCGGCGCACTACGCCTACGGGCGTTTCCGAGATGTACAGGCGGTCACCCCCTGCGCCGCTTCGCGGCCTCCCCCTCTCTCGCCTTCGGCGGGAGGGGGACGGCACCCGAGGCCCGGCAAAGCCGGTTCCTCGGTGCCTCTGGATGGCGCTCCGGAGGCTTTGGAAAGCTGACATGAAAAAAGACTACACGCGACCACTGGACATCAAACACGGTCGCATCGACATGGGCCACGGAGCGGGCGGCAAGGCCGCCGCGCAGCTGATCGAAGAGCTGTTCCTCGCCGCCTTCGACAACCCCTGGCTGCGCCAGGGCGACGACGGCGCGGTGCTGCCCCTGCCCGCGCTCGACCCCGGCCAGGGCCGGCTGGTGGTCGCGACCGACGCCCACGTGGTCTCGCCGCTGTTCTTCCCCGGCGGCGACGTGGGCTGCCTCTCGGTGCACGGCACGGTCAACGACGTGGCCATGTCCGGCGCCACGCCGCTGTGGCTGAGCGCGAGTTTCATCCTGGAAGAAGGCTTCCCGCTGATCGAGCTGCAGCGCGTGGTGCGCTCCATGGCACAGGCCGCGCGCGAGGCCGGCGTGCCCATCGTCACCGGCGACACCAAGGTGGTGGAAAAAGGCAAGGGCGACGGCGTGTTCATCAGCACCACCGGTATCGGCATCGTGCCGCCGGGCGTGGACATCAGCGGGCGCAACGCGCGCGCGGGCGACGTGCTGCTGCTCTCGGGCACCATCGGCGACCACGGCGTGGCCGTGCTCTCGCAGCGCGAATCGCTGGCCTTCGAGACCACCATCGAAAGCGACACCGCGGCGCTGCACACGCTGGTGGCCGCCATGCTCGCGGCCGCGCCGGGCGCGGTGCGCGTGCTGCGCGACCCCACGCGCGGCGGCCTGGCCACCACGCTCAACGAGATCGCGCGCCAGTCCGGCGTGGGCATGCTGCTGCAGGAAGCCGCCATCCCGGTGAAGCCGCAGGTGGACGCGGCCTGCGAGTTGCTCGGGCTGGACCCGCTCTATGTCGCCAACGAAGGCAAGCTGGTCGCGGTGTGCGCGCCCGAGGCGGCCGAGGCCGTGCTCGCCGCGATGCGCGCCCACCCGCTGGGCGCCGAGGCTGCGCGCATCGGCGAGGTGACGGCCGACCCGCACCACTTCGTGCAGATGGCCACGCGCTTCGGTGGACGCCGCGTCGTCGATTGGCTCAGCGGGGAGCAACTGCCCCGGATCTGTTGATGCGCATCCTGCTGCTGTGCCACAGCTTCAACAGCCTCACGCAGCGGCTGTTCGCCGAGCTGCGCGCGCGCGGCCACCAGCTGAGCGTGGAGCTGGACATCAACGACCGCGTGACCGAAGAGGCGGTGGCGATGTTCCAGCCCGATCTGCTGATCGCGCCCTTCCTGAAACGCCGCATCCCGGCCAGCGTGTGGCAGGCACTGCCCTGCCTGGTGGTGCACCCGGGCCCGCCGGGCGACCAGGGCCCGAGCGCGCTGGACTGGGCGGTGCTGCGCGGCGAGCGCGACTGGGGCGTGACGGTGCTGCAGGCCAACGCCGAGTTCGACGCCGGCCCGGTGTGGGCGCACGCGGCCTTTCCATTGCGCCAGGCGGCCAAGGGCAGCCTGTACCGGCGCGAGGTCACGCAGGCCGCGCTGGCCGCCACGCTGGCCGCCGTGCAGCGTTTCCAGAACGGCGAGCGGGTGGGCGATGCGCCGCCGCCCGCGTTGTGGCGCCCCGCGATGCGCCAGGCCGACCGCGCGATTCACTGGGCGGACCACACCACGGCCGAGGTGCTCGCGCGCCTGCGCTGCGCGGACGGCCAGCCCGGCGTGCTCGACGCGCTCTGGGGCCAGGCCTGCCACCTGATGGATGGGCATGCGGCGTCCGGCAGCGTGATGTCGGGTTTCCCGGATGCGGCCCCGGGCGACCTGCTGGCCGTGCGCGACGGCGCGCTGCTGCGCCGCACGCGCGACGGCGGCGTGTGGATCGGCCATGTGCGACGGGCCGATGCCGCGGCCGGCTTCAAGCAGGTCGCGGCACAGGCCTTCGCCACCGAGGCCACCGCGCTCCCCGAATTGCCCGCGCCGCTGCAACGGCCCGAGGACGAGTGGGGCGAGCTGCGCTACACCGAGCACGGCCCCGAGGGCGCGCGCGTGGGCTGCCTGCATTTCGACTTCCACAACGGCGCCATGTCCACCGGGCGCTGCGAGCGCCTGCGCGCGGCCTGGCTGGCGGTGCGCGAGCGGCCACTGAAAGTGCTGCTGCTGATGGGCGGCGAGGACTTCTTCAGCAACGGCATCGACCTCAACGCCATCGAAGCCGCCGCCCACCGCAGCGGCGACAGCGCGGCCGACGCCTCGTGGCGCAACATCCAGGCCATGAACGACCTGGCCCTGGCCGTGATCGAGACCACCGACTGGCTCACGGTGAGCCTGCTGCGCGGCAACGCGGGCGCGGGCGGCGCCTTCCTCGCGCTCGCGGCCGACGAGGTCTGGGCGCACGAGGGCGTGGTGCTCAACCCGCACTACAAGAACATGGGCAACCTGTACGGCTCGGAGTACTGGACCTACCTGCTGCCGCGCCGCCTGGGCGAGGCGGGCGCGCAGGCGCTGATGCGCCAGCGCACGCCGCTGCGCGCGCTCGACGCCTGGCACATGACGCTGATCGACCACTGCGACGAGGCCGGCCGCGAGGGCTTCGAGGACCGCTGCCTGCAGCGCGCGCTGGCGCTCGCGGCCTCCTACAATCTGCCGCAGAGGCTGGCGGCCAAACAGGCCACCCGCGAGCGCGACGAAGCGCGTCGCCCGCTGGCCCACCACCGCGAACAGGAACTCGCGCGCATGCACCGCAATTTCTACGGCTTTGATCCCAGCTACCACGTGGCGCGCCACCATTTCGTGCACAAGCTGCCGCACGCGTGGACGCCCCGGCACCTGGCCGTGCACCGATGAACGCCCCCTTTCCCGCCGACGTGCTGCCCACCGTGCTGGTGGTGGACGACGAGGTGCGCTCGCAGGACGCGATGCGCCGCACGCTGGACGAGGACTTCACCGTGTTCACCGCCAGCAGCGCCGACGAGGCGCGCGGCCTGCTCGAACGCCAGCCGGTGAGCGTGATCCTGTGCGACCAGCGCATGCCCGGCATGACCGGCGTGAGCTTCCTCAAGGAAGTTCGCGAGCGCTGGCCCGACGCGGTGCGCATGGTGATCTCGGGCTACACCGACAGCGAGGACATCATCGCCGGCATCAACGAGGCCGGCATCTACCAGTACATCCTCAAGCCCTGGGCGCCCGACCACCTGCTGGACTCGGTGCGCAACGCGGTCGAGGCGCAGGCCCTGCAGCGCCAGACCAGCCGGCTCGACCTGGAGCTGCGCACCAGCACCGGCGTGCTGCGCCAGCGCACCGCCACGCAGATCGACCGCGCGCGCGCCAGCTTCGGTTTCGAGCGCATCGTGCGTGCGCCCGGCAGCCCGCTGGACGGCGTGTGCGCGATGGCGCAGCGCGTGGCGCGCTACGACCTTTCGGTGCTGGTGCTCGGCGAATCGGGCACCGGCAAGGAGCTGCTGGCGCGCGCGATCCACTACGCCTCGCCGCGCCTGACCGGCCCCTTCGTGGTGGAGAACTGCGCCGCCATTCCCGACACGCTGCTCGAATCCGAGCTGTTCGGCCACAAGCGCGGCGCCTTCACCGGCGCCTACGAAGACCACCCCGGCCTGTTCCAGCGCGCGCACGGCGGCACGGTGTTCCTCGACGAGATCGGCGAGACCTCGCCGGCCTTCCAGGTGAAGCTGCTGCGCGTGCTGCAGGAAGGCGAGGTGCGGCCCGTGGGCGGCGCGCGCCCGGTGCCGGTGGACGTGCGCGTGATCGCCGCCACCCACCGCGACCTGGAACAGCGCGTGCGCGAAGGCCTGTTCCGCGAAGACCTGTACTACCGCCTCGCGGGCGTGAGCATCACCGTGCCGCCGCTGCGCGAGCGCGCGGCCGACATCGCGCCCATCGCCCGCCAGCTGCTGCAGGACGTGGCGCACGAACTCGGCCACCCCGGCGCCACCCTGCCCGACGCCACGCTGGCCTGCCTGCTGGCCTACCCTTGGCCCGGCAACATCCGCGAGCTGCGCAACGAGATCGCGCGCGCGCTCGCGCTGCAGGACGGCAGCGCACTCGAAGCCGCCGCCTTTTCGGCCCGCGTGCTGCAGGGCCACGGCCAGGGCGGCGACGACCTGCAGGCCGCCCTGCCCACCAGCGGCACCCTGGCCGAGCGGCTGGACGTGATCGAAGCCATGGTGCTGCGCGAGACGCTGCAGCGGCACCGCTGGAACAAGACCCGCGTGGCGCAGGAGCTGGGCCTCTCGCGCGTGGGCCTGCGCGGCAAGATGCAGCGCCTCGGCCTGGAGAAATGACATGGCACTGAACGTCCTTTGGCTCCAGAGCGGTGGGTGCGGTGGTTGCAGCATGTCGCTGCTCTGCGCGGACACGACCGACTTCCAGGGCCACCTGCGCGACGCGGGTGTGAACCTGCTGTGGCACCCCTCGCTGTCGATGGAAAGCGGCGACGAGCTGCTGGACCTGCTGGACGCGGTGCTCGATGGCCGCACCCGGCTCGACGCACTGTGCGTGGAGGGCTCGCTGCTGCGCGGGCCCAACGGCACCGGGCGCTTCCACATGCTGGCCGGCACGCAGCTGCCGATGATCGAATGGGTCAAACGCCTGAGCGCGCGCGCGAAGCACGTGCTGGCCGTGGGCAGTTGCGCGGCCTGGGGCGGCATCACGGCGGGTGGCGACAACCCCACCGACGCCTGCGGCCTGCAGTACGAGGACGACGAGGTGGGCGGCCTGCTGGGCGCGGCCTTCCGCTCGGCCAGCGGCCTGCCGGTGATCAACATCGCGGGCTGCCCCACCCACCCGAGCTGGGTGATCGACACGCTGATGGCACTGGCCGCCGACGGCTTCGGTGCCGGCGAGCTCGACCCGTTGAACCGACCGCGCTTCTACGCCGACCAGCTGGTGCACCACGGCTGCACGCGCAACGAGTACTACGAGTTCAAGGCCAGCGCGGAAAAGCCGTCGGACCTGGGCTGCATGATGGAGCACATGGGCTGCAAGGGCACGCAGGTGCACGCCGACTGCAACACGCGGCTCTGGAACGGCGAAGGCTCGTGCACGCGCGGGGGTTATGCCTGCATCGCCTGCACCGAGCCCGGCTTCCAGGAGCCGGGCCACCCCTTCCACGAAACGCCCAAGCTCGCCGGCATCCCCATCGGCCTGCCCACCGACATGCCCAAGGCCTGGTTCGTCGCACTGGCCTCGCTCTCCAAGAGCGCCACGCCCAAGCGCGTGAAGCACAACGCCGTGGCGGACCATCTGGTGGTGACGCCTGCGGTGCGCAAGACAAGGCTGAAATGACGCGCCTGCTCGTTGGCCCTTTCAACCGCGTCGAGGGTGATCTCGAAGTCCAGCTCGACGTGCAGGGCGACCGCGTGGCCTCGGCCCAGGTCAACGCCACCATGTACCGGGGTTTCGAGCAGATCCTGCAGGGCAAGGCGCCGCACGACGCGCTGGTGTACGTGCCGCGCATCTGCGGCATCTGCTCGGTGTCGCAGTCGGTGGCCTCGGCGCGCGCGCTGGCCGCGCTCGGCGGCATCGCCATGCCGGCCAACGGCCAGCACGCGAGCAACGTGATCCTGGCGACCGAGAACCTGGCCGACCACCTCACGCACTTCTACCTGTTCTTCATGCCGGACTTCACGCGCCCGGTGTACGCGGCCCACGCCTGGCACGCCGAGGCGGTGCGCCGCTTCGCGCCGAACCACGGCGAGCAGGTGCGCGCGGCCACGGCGGCGCGCCAGCGCTGGCTCACGCTGCTGGGCACGCTGGGCGGCAAATGGCCGCACACGCAGTCCATCGAGCCGGGCGGCTCCACGCGGCCGATCGACGCGGCCGAGCGCGTTCGCCTGCTCTCGCGCGTGCGCGAGTTCCGCGCCTTCCTGGAGCGCCAGCTGTTCGCGGCGCCGCTGGAGGCCGTGACCGCCATCGCCAGCGAAGACGCGCTGTGGGACTGGCACGCAAAGGACCCGCTGGGCAGCGACCTGCGCTTCTTCCTCACCCTGGTGCGCGACCTGCAACTGCAGACCCTGGGCCCCGGCCCGGGCCGTTACCTGAGCTACGGCGCCTACGCCCAGCCCGGGGGCGGCTTCGCCCTGCCCGGTGGCGTGTGGCGCGCCGACACCGCGCGGCTGGAGGCGGTGGACGCGGCGGCCATCACCGAAGACGCCACGCACGCCTGGCTGGCCGACGGCGCCGGCCCGCTGCACCCGCTGGTGGGCCAGACGAAGCCCGACCCCGACAAGGCGCGCGGCTACACCTGGAACAAGGCACCGCGCTTGGCCGGCGAGGTGGTGGAGACCGGCGCGATCGCACGCCAGCTCGCGGCCGGCCACCCGCTGGTGCGCGACGCCGTGGCGCGGCACGGCGGCAACGTCTACACCCGCGTGCTGGCGCGCGCGCTCGAACTCGCGCGCGTGGTGCCGCTGATGGAAGACTGGCTGGGCGCGTTGCGGCCCACCGAGCCGTTCTGCGTGCCATCGGACATGCCCGACGAGGGCAGCGGCATGGGCCTGTCGGAAGCGGCACGCGGCAGCCTGGGCCACTGGGTGGTGGTGCGGCGCGGGCGCATCGCCAACTACCAGATCGTCGCGCCCACGAGCTGGAATTTCTCGCCGCGCGACGCGGCCGGCACGCCCGGTGCGCTGGAGCAGGCGCTGGTGAACGCGCCGGTGCGCGAGGGCGAGAAGACGCCGGTGGCGGTGCAGCACATCGTGCGCTCCTTCGACCCCTGCATGGTCTGCACGGTGCACTAGATATGGACACCCCCCTGCGCCGCTTCGCGGCTTCCCCCCTCCGTGGCGCGCCTTCGGCGCT
>NZ_JBMDKH010000025.1:0-70017 GCF_057809615.1 Hydrogenophaga sp. FG152
GGGTAAAGGAGGAGCCGGCACCAGCCGGCGGGGGACACCCGCGGAGCAGAGCGCCCGGGTGGTCGATCCCGCGAGGTGCAGGAAAGGAATTCAGAACTCGGCGTCCAACTCGTCGATATCGTCGGGCTCGGCCTCCGCAGCCGCCACCCACTCCTTCATGGCCGGCAAGTCCATGATGGTGTCGCAATACGCCACACAAGAAGGGCTGATCGCCACCCCGTAGGTGATGAAGCGCGTCACCACCGGCGCGAACATCGCATCCGCCATGCACGGCTTGTCGCCGAACAGGTAAGGCCCGCCATAGGTCTCCAGACACTCGTTCCAGATCGCCTCGATGCGGTCGATGTCTGTCTGCGCGCGCGACCACAGCTTGAAATTCGGAAACGACGCCTTGATGTTCATCGGCAGCGACGATCGCAGCGCTGAAAACCCCGAATGCATCTCGCCGCAGATCGCCCGGCAATGCGCCCTCGCCGCCCGGTCCGCCGGCAACAGACCCGCCTTCGGCTTCACCTCGTTCAGGTACTCGCCGATCGCCAGCGTGTCCCACACATGAATCCCGTCGTGCTCCAGCGCCGGCACCCGCATCGAAGCCGACAGCAACAGCATCTCGGCCTTCATCGCCGGGTCGTCCGGCGAAATCACGTTCTCCGTGAACTCCAGCTTCGCCATGCGCGCCATCAACCAGCCCCGCAAAGCCCAGGCACCGTAGTTCTTGCTGCTGATCGTGAGTACCGCTTTGGCCATGGACATGCTCCTTCAGAGGGCATCGACCGAGCAAGGCCTGTGCCATCGCTGTGCACCCACCACGCACCGCGCCGGTGCAACACCCCGCTGGCCCGCAACTTGCCTGCGACGCGACACGTTGTCCCAGGAAACAAACCATGCTGTATCAGGCCTACCAACTCCAGTCCGACCTGATCTCGCCCCTGCGCCTGACCGCGCAGCACCTGAGCGCCGCCCTCTGGCTGCGCGAAACCGAGGGCAGCGTCATGCGCAAACTGGCCGCCGCCTGCGACGTGATCTCGCGCCTGCGCCTGACGCACACGCGCCCGCCGTACCAGATCCACAACGTGACGGTGGGTGAACGCGAATTCCCCGTCACCGAGGAAACGGCGCTCACCCTGCCCTTCGGCACCCTGCTGCGCTTTCGCAAGGAAGGCGCCGAGCCCCAGCCCAAGGTGCTGCTGGTGGCCCCGCTCTCGGGGCACTTCGCCACCCTGCTGCGCGAGACCGCACGCACCCTGCTGCAGGACCACGACGTCTACATCACCGACTGGCACAACGCGCGCGACGTCTCCCTGCGCCACGGCGGCTTCTCGCTGGACGACTACATCAGCTACATGATCCGCTTCACCGAGGCCGTGGGCCCGGGCAGCCACATGGTGGCGGTGTGCCAGCCCTGCGTGGCCGCGCTGGCCGCCACGGCCCTCATGGCCGAGGACGACAACCCGGCCCAGCCGCGCAGCCTCACGCTGATGGCCGGCCCGGTGGACTGCCGCGTCAACCCCACCGAGGTGAACAAGCTCGCCACCAGCAAGCCCATCGAGTGGTTCGAGAAAAACCTGATCAGCCACGTGCCGTTTCCGCACGCCGGCATGATGCGCCGCGTCTACCCCGGCTTCGTGCAGCTCACCGCCTTCATGAGCATGAACCCGGACCGCCACAAGCAGTCGTTCCGGAACATCTACGACCACCTGGCGGCCGGCCGCACCGAAGAGGCCGGCGTCATCCAGGCGTTCTACGAGGAGTACCTCGCGGTCAACGACCTGCCGGCCGAGTTCTACCTGGAGACGGTGGAGAAGGTGTTCCAGACCTACGACCTGCCGCGCGGCGTGCTGACCTGGAACGGCCGCACCGTGAACCCCACCGCCATCCGCCGCACCGCACTGATGACGGTGGAAGGCGAACGCGACGACATCTGCTCGGTGGGCCAGACGGTGGCCGCGCAGGACCTGTGCCGCAGCGTGCGCCCCTACATGAAGACGCACCACGTGCAGACCGGTGTGGGCCACTACGGCGTGTTCAGCGGGCGGCGCTGGAACCAGCAGATCTATCCCCGCGTGCGCGACATGATCCATGGGTCGGCATGAGCCCATGAAAAACGCCCCGGCATGCGGGGCGTTTTCGTTGAAGGCTGGAAACTTCAGGGGAAGTTCGGCTCGTTCTTGCTCGACTCTTCCTCCGGCCAGTCGCGGATGTAGGCCTTGAGCATCTTGTTCTCGAAGTTCTGGCTGTCGACCACGGCCTTGGCCACGTCGTAGAAGCTGATCACGCCCATGAGCATCTTGTTGTCCATCACCGGCATGTAGCGCGTGTGCCGTTCCAGCATCATGGGGCGCACCTGCTCCAGTTCGGTCTGGGGCGTGCAGGTCATGGGGTGGTCGTCCATCACGGTGCGCACGGTGCGACCGCCCAGCGAGCCGCCATTCTTGGCCAGGGTGTGGATGACTTCGCGGAAGGTCAACATGCCCACCAGGTCGCCATGCTCGATCACGGCCAGCGAACCGATGTCGAACTGCGACATGGTTTCGATCGCGCGTTCCAGCGTCTCCTGAGGCTGGACGGTGTACAGCGTGCCGCCCTTGACGCGCAGGATATCGCTGACTTTCATGGCTGTGCTCCTCAATTCTGATGTGTCCCCCATGGGGCTGGGGTGCTGACAATATAGCCCACAATACAAATCAAGACCACTGCGCGCGCCTCGGCCGCCGCAACGACAGGCAACCACTGGAGACCTTATGTCCGGCTACGCTGACCCCGGCTTCGACACGCTCGCGCTGCACGCGGGCGCCGCCCCCGACCCCACCACCGGCGCGCGCGCCGTGCCCATCCACCTCACGACCTCGTTCGTCTTCGATTCCAGCGACCACGCCGCCGCCCTGTTCAACCTGGAGCGCGCGGGCCACGTGTACAGCCGCATCAGCAACCCGACCAACGCCGTCTTCGAGCAGCGCATGGCCGCGCTGGAGGGTGGCATCGGCGCCATCGCCACCGCCAGCGGCCAGGCCGCGCTGCACCTGGCCGTGGCCACGCTGATGGGCGCGGGCTCGCACATCGTGGCCAGCACCGCGCTGTATGGCGGCAGCCAGAACCTGCTGCACTACACCATGCGCCGCTTCGGCATCGAGACCACCTTCGTGAAACCTGGCGACATCGACGGCTGGCGCGCCGCCGTGCGGCCCAACACCAAGCTGTTCTTCGGCGAGACCGTGGGCAACCCGGGCCTGGACGTGCTCGACATCCCCACCGTCTCGCAGATCGCGCACGAGGCCGGCGCGCCCTTGCTCGTGGACTCGACGCTTACAACGCCTTACCTCGTCAAACCGTTCGAGCTGGGGGCCGACATCGTCTACCACTCGGCCACCAAGTTCCTCAGCGGCCACGGCACGGTGATCGGGGGCGTGGTGGTCGATGCGGGCAGTTTCGATTGGGAGAAGTCGGGCAAATTCCCCGAGCTCACCGAGGCCTACGAAGGCTTTCACAACATGGTATTCAGCGAAGAAAGCACGGTGGGTGCCTTCCTGCTGCGCGCGCGGCGCGAGGGCCTGCGCGACTTCGGCGCCTGCATGAGCCCGCACAGCGCCTGGCTGATCCTGCAGGGCATCGAGACGCTCTCGCTGCGCATGGACCGCCACATGGGCAACACCGAGAAGGTGGTGCAATTCCTCGCCAGCCACCCGCTGGTGGGTCGCGTGGGCCACCCGCTGCTGGAGAGCCACCCCAGCCACGCGCTGGCCGAGAAGCTGCTGCGCTTTGGCGCCAAGGGCGCGGGCTCGGTGTTCAGCTTCGACATCAAGGGCAGCCGCGCGCAGGGCAAGGCCTTCATCGAGGCGCTCAAGATCTTCAGCCACCTGGCCAACGTGGGCGACTGCCGCTCGCTGGTGATCCACCCGGCGAGCACCACGCACTTCCGCATGAGCGACGAAGCGCTGGCGGCCGGCGGCATCGGCCCGGGCACGATCCGCCTGTCGATCGGGCTGGAAGACCCGGACGATCTCATCGACGACCTCAAGCGCGCGCTCAAGGCCGCAGAGAAAGCAGGAGCCTGAACCATGCGCCCCCACGTTCATCACTTCGTGTATTCACTGCCCCCCGAGGGGGCACAGGCCTCCCTTGGGGCGGCCCGGCGGGAGTCCTGATCATGTACCTGCAAGTCAACGGCGCCAACACCTACTGCTACACCGGCGGCAAGCCTTTCGACGCCGCCAAGCCCACCGTGGTGTTCCTCCACGGCGTGATCAACGACCACAGCGTCTGGATCCTGCAGAGCCGCTACCTGGCCCACCACGGCTGGAACGTGCTCGCGGTGGACCTGCCCGGCCACTGCAAGAGCGAGGGCGAAGCGCCCGCCTCGGTGGAAGACGCGGCCGGCTTCGTGGCCGCCCTGCTCGACGCCGCCGGCGTGCAGAAGGCCGCGCTGGTGGGCCACAGCTGGGGCTCGCTGATCGCGCTCGAATCGGCCGCGCGCCTGAAGGAGCGCGTGAGCCACCTGGTGCTGGTGGGCACGGCCTACCCCATGAAGGTTTCGCCCGCGCTTATCGAAGCCTCGCTCAACGAGCCGGAGAAGGCGCTCACCATGGT
Organism: Hydrogenophaga sp. FG152; assembly: GCF_057809615.1. Classification (NCBI taxonomy): domain Bacteria; kingdom Pseudomonadati; phylum Pseudomonadota; class Betaproteobacteria; order Burkholderiales; family Comamonadaceae; genus Hydrogenophaga; species Hydrogenophaga sp. FG152. The sequence continues at coordinate 4,585 of NZ_JBMDKH010000025.1, forward strand.
GAACGTGTTCAGTCGCAGCACCCTGGCCGCGCCGCCCTCGGCGCTCGGCCCGGGCACCTGGGTCTACGGCTCCAGCATGGCGCTGGGCCGGCGCGTGCTGCGCAGCAACGCCAAGGTCAACGTGTTCCACCGCGGCTTCGTGGCCTGCGACCGCTACGCCGGCGGTGAAGCCGCCATCGCGCAGATCACCTGCCCGGTGCTCTTCGTGCTCGGCGGGCTGGACCAGATGACCAACCCCAAGGCCGCGCAGGTGCTGGTGCAGGCCGCGCGCACGGCCGGCAAGGCGGTGAGCATCGCCACGCTGCCGGTGGGCCACCACCAGATGACCGAAACGCCCGACGCCACGCTGTTCGCGATCCGCGATTTCCTCCGGGTTTAAGAACAGGCGCCCGTTTCGGCCAACGGGTCGGCTGGCGCCCCGCCCAGGCACGACCGCAGAAAGCGGCCCACCTGCGCATTGAACTCCGCAGGGCGTTCGAAGTACGGTGAATGCCCACAGGCGTTCATCTCGATGGCCTGCGCGTTCGGGAAAAGCGCCGCGATCGACCGGGCGAGTCCTGGAGGCACCAAGGGATCGTGCTCCCCCGAGACCAGGAGCACGGGGCAGGCAACTTCTGCGAGGCGCTCGCATCCGATCAGGGCATCCGGGTGGTTCAAGGCCTGCAGCCGGCGCTTGAGCTCGGCCGTCATGTCGCCGGACACCAGTGGGTTGAAGGCGTTGATCTGCTGGTACAGAAAGGCCAAGGCCGCCTCCGACGCGCGGAATGCGGGCGCCAATGCGCGTTGCTCGACCTGCCGGCTGTCCGACGTGCCCAGGTAACGTTCGACACACGCCAGCACCTCGGGCGCATCGATGCCCAGCGGCGAACCGCTCGATACCAGGGCCCACACGCGATCGGGGTGCGCCAGCGCAAGGCGCAGCCCCACGCCCCCGCTCAACGACTGGCAGACCAGGGCCGCGCGATCGATGCGCTCGGCGTCGAGCACCGCCAGAAGATCCCTGGTGAGCACATCCCACGTCAGGGAGTCGGGGCGTGCCAGCGACCGGCCGAAACCGCGGCAGTCCAGGGTCAGGCAGGTAAAGCGGCTCGAGAAAAAAGGGATCTGCTGCCACCAGGTCGCGGCATTGGACCCCGCGCCATGGCAGAAGACCAGCGCCGGTCCCTGACCGTGGCGCTCATGGTAGATGCGGCAACCCTGGGTCTGGACAAAGCCCATGGCAACGGGCTCCCTCAGTCTTCCAGCTTCATGCCCGGCACGATCGCCCGGTACTTGCGCTCCTCGGCATCGAGAAAACGCTGCGCCCCGGCGAAATCCAGGCCCGCAGCGGGCACCGCCATGCCGCTGGCGCGAACGAACGACTGGATCGACTCCGAGCGATGCGCCTCGCGCAGCGCCTGGTTGAGGCGCTCGGCCACCGCCTGTGGCGTGCCCTGCGGCGCAAACAGGCCCACCCAGATCGAGAAATCGACATCACGAAGCTCGGGCATGCTCTCGGCAAAAGTGGGGACCGTCGGAGCCAGGTCCATCCTCGAAGACGAAGACACCGCCACCGCCTGCATCTGGCCGCTCGACAACTGCGGCACCGCCGTGACCGTGGGCAGCAGGATCAGGTCGATCTGACCTCCGATGAGGTCCGCGATGAAGGGGGCGCCCCCCTTGTAGGGAACGTGCAGCAAGTCCGACTTCAGCCGAGACGCCAGGGAGTGCATCACGATGTGCTGAAAGGTGCCTCGACCCGGCGTGCCATACGTCAGGCTGCCCTTGCCGGGTGCGCTGGCCTGGGCGATGTCCTTCAGCGATCGGTGCGGTTTGGATTTGCCGGTCAACAGCACGACCGGGGAGGCCCCCAGGATGCCCACGGTCTTGAAACTGGCGGTCTTGTAGGGCGGGTTCCTGTTGGTCAACGGGCTCAGCACCACCTCGTTCACCGCCCCCAGCAAGAGCGTATAGCCATCGGGCGCGGCCTGCGCCACCCGCTTCGCGCCGATCATGCCGCCCGCGCCCCCCATGTTCTCGACCACCACCGGTTGCCCAAGCTGTTTGGCAAGCTCCTCGCTCCACTTCCGGGCCACCGTGTCGGTGGATCCACCGGCCGGATACGCCACCACCAGGGTGACGGGCCGGTTGGGATAGGCCGGATCGGCCGAGGCGGTGACGGTTGCCCCCAGCAGGGCCGCGATGGCCAGGGTCCATCGGTGAAGGGTCTTCATGGTCGTGTCTCCATCGTTGTGCTGGAAGAATTCTGTTCTTGCGGCCAGTGGCGGTAAACCGAATAATCCGCATGCACCCATTTCCTATGGAAATACCATGAGGCTGCCAGCCCTTCACTTGCTGCAAGCGTTTTCCGCCACCGCCCGCCACGGATCCATCTCGGCCGCTGCGAGGGATCTCCACCTCACGCAAGGCGCCGTGAGCAAAAAGCTCCTGGAGCTGGAGGCCTCGCTGGGGGTGGCCCTCTTCGACCGGATTCGAGGGCGCCTTCACCTTTCTCCTGCGGGGCATCGCTACCTGCCGGGGGTGGATGCGGCACTCGGACAACTGGAGCAGGCGACGCTGGGCGTCATGACGTTGCGAGGGCGCGGGGGTGTTCTGAACGTCATGAGCACCCCGACATTCGGGGCGAAATGGCTGATCCCCCGCCTGCCCCGGTTCCTGGCACAGCATCCTGAGGTATTCCTGAATTTCGTGCCCTTCAGCCGAGGCGCGTCCCCCGACCCCGATCTGGACTGCGCGCTTCTCTATGGCAACGGCACCTGGCCTGGAGCAAGCTCCCACTACATCGCCGGCCATGAGTACGTGGTCATTGCCCCGCCGCGCCTTCCGGCCTCGTCGCGCCTGCGCAGGCCGCGCGACATCGCCCTGCACGCTCTGCTTCAGCATCCCGCTGAACCGGGCGCCTGGCCGCGGTGGTGTGAGCTGCACGGCGTCTCCCACCCGGCGCTCATGCAAGGGCCCAAGCTCGATCAGGTGACTTCCATCGTGCGCGCGGTGATGGCAGGCATGGGGCTGGGCCTGGTGCCCCGTTGCGTGGTTCAGGACGACATCGACGCAGGGCTCGTGGCGGCCCCCTTTTCCAAGGACATGGTGGGTGAGGCCGGCTACTACCTCACCTACCCCGAGGGCAAGAACCACTTGCCACCTCTGGCCACCTTCCGCGACTGGATGCTGCAGGAGGCCACGGGAAGAGACGCGCCGGCTACTTGACGCACTGCAGCTGGCCGGTGTCCTTGCCGCTGCTGGGCGGCACGCTCATCACGCAGGACATGCCGCCGCAGACGCAGTGCACGAGGCGGGTGCCACCGGCCACCACGGACGTCGGTGCCGAACATTGGCAGGCCGGCGCCTCCATGATGTTTTTGGACTGGGCCGAGGCCGGCCGCAGCGGCAGCGCCGCCAGCAGGGCAACGACCAGCACGAAGAGCAGGATCGCAGCGATCAGCACGCCGCGCAGGGGACGCTGGAACATGGCAACTCCTCAAGCAGACAAGGGCGCAACCCATGCTACGCCACCGCCTCGCGATTGCAAGCCCATTTCGTCCATGCTTTCGCGCTGCCACAATGCGCGAACCATGACGCCACCGATCACACCGCCCATGACCGCTGCGCGCGCGCAGGAGATCGCCACCCACTTCGACCTGCGCGCCCTGCCCGCCGACTTTCTGGCCAATCCCTACCCGGTCTACGCCGCGCTGCGCGAGAGCCAGCCGGTGCGCCGCATGCCCGATGGATCGGTGTTCCTCACCCGCTGCGCCGACCTGATGGCGGTGTACCGCGATGCGCAGGCCTTCAGCTCCGACAAGCACGTGGAGTTCGCGCCCAAATACGGCGCGGATTCGGCCCTGTTCGAGCACCACACCACCAGCCTGGTGTTCAACGACCCGCCGCTGCACACGCGCGTGCGCCGGCTCATCATGGGCGCGCTCACGCGCCGCGCCATCGCCGAGATGGAGCCGGGCCTCATCGCACTGGTGGACCAGTTGCTCGACGAGCTGGACGCGCGCGGCGGGGGTGACCTGATCGAGGACTTCGCTTCGGCCATCCCGGTGGAGATCATTGGCAACCTGCTGGACGTACCGCACGAAGACCGGGGCCCGCTGCGCGCCTGGTCGCTCGCCATCCTGGGCGCGCTGGAACCCACGCTCACGCCCCCGCAGCAGGCCAGCGGCAACCAGGCCGTGACCGAGATGACCGCCTACCTGCGCAGCCTGGTGGCCGCGCGCCGCCAGCGCCCGGGCGACCCGGAGCGCGACGTGCTCACCCGCCTGATCCAGGGCGAGGCCGGCGGCGAGCAGCTCAGCGAGGTGGAGCTGCTGCAGAACTGCATCTTCCTGCTCAACGCGGGCCACGAAACCACCACCAACCTGATCGGCAACGGCCTGATCTCGCTGCAGGAGTTTCCCGAGGCCCGTGCCGGCCTGCTGCGCGATTTGCAGGCCACGGCGGGCGACGCCGCCGCCGAGGAAGCCGTGCTCAGCCGCGCGGTCGATGAATTCCTGCGCTTCGAGTCGTCCAACCAGCTCGGCAACCGGCGCGCGATTCAGGACACCCAGGTCGGCGGCGTGGATCTGCCGGCCGGCACGCTGGTGACGCTGTGCATCGGCGCAGCCAACCGCGACCCGGCGCAGTTCGCCGACCCCGAGGCATTGAACCTGGCGCGCGAAGGCAACAAGCACCTGGCCTTCGGCTTCGGCATCCACCAGTGCGCCGGCCTGAGCCTGGCGCGGCTGGAGGGGCGCATCGCCATCGGCCGCTTCCTGCGGCGCTTCCCGGGCTACCGTCTCATCGAGGAGCCCACGCGCGGCGGCCGGGCACGTTTTCGCGGCTTTCTGCGCGCGCCGTTCGCCGTCGGTTGAGCGCGGGCATCAACCCGACGCGGCCGAAGCCTCCCCCACGACCTCGCTCGAGCCGCCGGCCAGGGCCGGTGTGGTCGAGATGGCCTGCGCCACCGAGAGGTCCATCCAGCGGCTCTCGGACCAGAAGCGCGCGGTGTGCGGCTGGCGTGCGAGCAGCAGCCGCTCCACCAGCGGGGCCAACGGCGTCATGGCCGGGTCGATCAGCAGCACGTAGCGCTCGCCGTCCTCGTCGAGCCGGCCCAGCCAGTCCAGCTTGACCATCACGGCCACCGGCTCTTCGAGCTGCAGCGCGTCCACCCGCAGCACCTGGGCCAGGGCCTCCAGGCTCAGGCCCTTGGGCGCGGTGTCGCGCGCCGTGTGGAGCTGCTCCAGCACCTCCAGCGCGAGCTGGAAGCTCCAGCCCGGGGTGTCGCTGCGCCGTGCGATGCCCGAGAGCAGGCTGGGCAGGTAGGCGGCGACCACCGCCCCCAGCAGCACGATCACCCAGGCGACGTAGAACCACACCAGCAGGATGGGCACGGTGGCAAAGGTGCCGTAGACCACCGAGTAGGTGGGGACCTGGGCCAGGTACCAGGCCAGCACCTTCTTGGCCAGCTCCAGCCCCACGCCCACGAACAGGGCGCCCGAGAGCGCGTGGCTCCAGCGCACCCGGGTGTTGGGCACGTAGCGGTAGAGCGCGGCCAGGCCGCCGGTGAGCAGCGCGAACTGCACGGCATCCAGCAGGAAACGCACACCACCAGGCAGGCCCGAGACCACGCCGCGCGAGGCCGTGACGGCGTAGGAGGTGGCCGCCAGGCTGCCCGCCAGCAGCAGCGGGCCCAGGGTGAGCACGGCCCAGTACACCAGCACGCGCTGGGTCAGCGAACGCGGCTGGCGCACGCGCCAGATGTCGTTGAGCTTGCGGTCGATGGTCAGGATCAGGGCCAGCGCGGTCACCAGCAGCACCAGCGCGCCGGCCCAGCCCATCTGCCCGGCCTTGTTGGCGAACTGGTTGAGGTAGCTGAACACCTGCTTGGCGATGTCGGGCGGCACCAGGCTTTGCACCAGCCAGCGCTGCAGGGTGACCTGCAGGCGGTCGAACATCGGGAAGGCGCTGAAGATCGCCAGCGCGACGGTGAACAGCGGCACCAGCGAGATGGTGGTGGTGAAGGTCAGCGAACTGGCGGTGATGCCCAGCCGATCTTCCCGGAAGCGCTCGCGCAGCGTCAGCGCCGTGGTGCGCCACGGAAAATTCAGGGCGTCGCGCCACAGCGCGCGCGCCAGGGTTTCAAGGGCCCGCAGGCGCTCTTTCAGGGTCATCCCGGTATCATGCCACCTGCCCTCCCGCCCCCGGCTTCCCCACCCTCCCCCATGCCCTCATCCCCCTCGCCCTCCAGCGCCCTGGATACCCCTTTCGCCGTGCGCGGCACCCGCTGGCTCGCCGTGGGCAGCCTGCTGGGCCTGATCGTGCTGGGCCTGGCCTGGGAACTGTGGCTCGCGCCGCTGCGCGAAGGCGGCTCCTGGTGGGCCATCAAGGTGCTGCCGCTGACCGTGCCGCTGGCCGGCCTGCTGAAGAACCGGATGTACACCTACCGCTGGGTCAGCCTGCTGGTGTGGCTGTATTTCACCGAAGGCGCGGTGCGCGCCACCAGCGAGTCGGGCACCTCGATGTGGCTGGCCTGGCTTCAGGTGCTGCTGTGCATCGCCCTCTTCGCGGCCTGCGCGCTGCACGTGCGCATGCGCCTGCGCGCCGCCGGCAAGGAAGCCGTGGCCGCCGACGTGGCCAGCTCCACCGCCGCGGCCGAGTCCCGGGTCGCCAAGCCATGAGTGCAGAGCTGCTGCAAGCGCTGCGCGCGGCTGTGGGCCCGGCCCAGGTGCTCACGCACGAAGACCCCGCCGCCGACCTCTCCGCCTGGGAAAACGACTGGCGCAAGCGCGCGCAGGGCCGCGCGCTGGCGGTGGTGCGCCCGGGCAGCACCGCCGAGGTGGCCGCCGTGGTGCGCGCCTGCGCCGAGGCCGGCGCGGCCATCGTGCCGCAGGGCGGCAACACCGGCCTGGTGGTGGGCTCGGTGCCCGACGATTCCGGCACCCAGGTGGTGCTGAGCCTCACCCGCATGAACGCCGTGCGCGCGATCGACGGGGCCAACCTCACGATGACGGTGGAAGCCGGCTGCGTGCTGCAGTCGCTGCAGGACGCGGCCGAGAACGCCGGCTTTCTGTTCCCCCTGAGCCTGGCGGCCGAGGGCAGCTGCACGATCGGTGGCAACCTGGCCACCAACGCGGGTGGCACGCAGGTGGTGCGCTACGGCAACGCGCGCGAACTCTGCCTGGGCCTGGAGGTGGTGACCGCGCAGGGCGAGGTGTGGCAAGGCCTCACCGGCCTGCGCAAGGACAACACCGGCTACGACCTGCGCGACCTCTTCATCGGCAGCGAGGGCACGCTGGGCGTGATCACCGCCGCCACGCTCAAGCTCTATCCGCTGCCGGCAGCGCAGCTCACTGCCTGGGCCGCCGTGCCCACGCTGGACGCCGCCGTGGCGCTGCTGGGCCTGGCGCACCAGCACCTGGGCGCAGGCCTGACCGGCTTCGAGGTGATGGGCCAGTTCGCCCTGGGTCTGGTGGACAAGCACTTTCCCGCCCTGCGGGTGCCGCTGTGGGCGGACAGCCCTTACTGCGTGCTGCTGGAGAACAGCGACAGCGAATCGGAAGAACATGCGCGCGGGCAGTTCGAGCGCCTGCTCGAAACCGCCTTCGAGCAAGGCCTGGTCAGCGACGCGGTGGTGGCCGAGAGCCTCTCGCAGGCGCGTGGCCTGTGGCACATCCGCGAGAGCATTCCTCTGGCCCAGGCCGAAGAGGGCCTGAACATCAAACACGACATCAGCATCCCGGTCTCGCGCATCCCCGCCTTCTGCGCAGAGACCGACGCCTTGCTGCAGCGCGAGATCCCCGGCGTGCGGCTGGTGAACTTTGGCCACCTGGGCGACGGCAACCTGCATTACAACGTGCAGGCGCCGGCTGACGGGGATGCCAAAAAGTTCCTGAATGAGCAGGAAACGCGCGTGAACACCCTGGTTTTCGATGCGGTGGCGCGCTACGATGGATCGATCAGCGCCGAACACGGCGTGGGCAGCCTCAAGGTCGCCCACCTGCCCCACTACAAGGACCCGGTTGCCCTGGGCCTGATGCGCGCCATCAAGCAGGCGCTCGACCCTCACCACCTCATGAACCCTGGCCGCGTGCTCACCCACCCATGAATCTCCGCCGTCCCGTCCGCCTCCTGCTCGTGTGTGCGCTCGCCGCCACGGGGTGGGCGCACGCGGTCGAGGCGAACCAGCGCCAGGCCTGGCGCGAGCAGGCACTGGCCTATGAACACGGCGAGGGCGTGGCGCGCGACACCCAGGCCGCGATCGCGCTCTACTGCCGCGCCGCACTCGCGGGGGACGCGGTCTCTGCCTACAACCTGGGCTGGCTCTACGCCAACGGCCGCGGCACGCCGCGCCACGACGGCTACGCCGCTCACTGGTTCGCGCGCGCGGCCCTGCTGGGCGATGCCCAGGCCGAGGCGATGTACAAGCGACTCGACACACCGGCCGACAAACCCGAGTGCGTGCTGCAGGCCGAACGGGCCGAACAGCAGCGCGCCGAACAGGAACGGCTGACCGCCGAGGCCGATGCGGTGGTCACGCGCTACCGCGACTGGGTCAACACGCCCGAGCAGCAGCGCATCATGAAGATCGTCTACAAGCTCGCGCCGCAGTTCGGCATCGAGCCCGGCCTGGCCTTCGCGGTGATCAAGGCCGAGTCCAATTTCAACGTGCATGCCCAGTCGGACAAGAACGCCCAGGGCCTGATGCAGCTCATTCCCGAGACCGCCGCGCGCTTCCGCGTGAACAAGCCCTTCGACGCCGAGCAGAACATCCGCGGCGGCCTGTCCTACCTGCAGTGGCTGCTGGCCTACTTCAAGGGCAACGTGCCTCTGGTGCTGGCCGCCTACAACGCGGGCGAAGGCACGGTGGAGCGCTACCGTGGCGTGCCGCCTTTCCCCGAAACGCAGGGCTACATCAAGCGCATCCAGCAGATCTTCGCCCTGCAGCAACATCCTTTTGACGAGCGCATCACCGCGCCGTCGCCGGCCTTGCCCGGCATCGCCTCCGCCATCCGCCCATGACCGACCGACCCATCCGCTCACAGTACGAAGACTTCATGCGCCACGTGTTCACCACAGGCGTGCAGAAAACCGATCGCACCGGCACCGGCACCACCAGCGTGTTTGGCCACCAGATGCGCTTCGATCTCAACGAAGGTTTTCCCCTGGTGACGACCAAGAAGGTGTTCACCAGGGCCATCATCGTCGAGCTGCTGTGGTTCCTGCGCGGCGACAGCAACGTGAAGTGGCTGCAGGAGCGCGGCTGCACGATCTGGGACGAGTGGGCGCGCGAAGACGGCGACCTGGGGCCGGTGTACGGCGTGCAGTGGCGCAACTGGCCCGCGCCCGACGGGCGCCACATCGACCAGATCAGCGAGGTGGTCAAACAGCTCAAGACCAACCCCGACTCGCGCCGCATCATCGTGAGCGCCTGGAACGTGGCCGACCTCGACAAGATGGCCCTGATGCCCTGCCACGCGTTCTTCCAGTTCTACGTGGCCGACGGCAAGCTGAGCTGCCAGCTCTACCAGCGCAGCGCCGACATTTTCCTGGGTGTGCCGTTCAACATCGCCAGCTACGCGCTGCTCACCCACATGCTCGCGCAGCAGTGCGACCTGGAAGTGGGAGAGTTCATCTGGACCGGCGGCGACTGCCACATCTACAGCAACCACCACGAGCAGGTGCAGACGCAGCTTGCCCGCGCCCCGCACCCCTACCCCACGCTGCGCATCAAGCGCCGCCCCGCATCGATCTTCGACTACGACCTCGACGACTTCGAGATCCTCGACTACCAGCACCACCCGGCCATCAAGGCGCCGGTGGCGGTCTGAGCACGCGCCCGCCGCCGCGCGCGTGATCACCCGACGCCAGCTCTGGGCACTGCTCGCCCTCACGCTCATGTGGGGCGTGAACTGGCCCATGATGAAGCTCTCGCTGCAGGAGCTGACGCCGCTGTACTTCCGCGCCAGCACGATGATGCTGGGCGCGCTGGGCCTGTTCATCTACGTCGCCCGCCGGGGCGAGCGCATGCGGCCCACCCGCGCCGAATGGGCCGCCATCGCCTGGCTCGGCCTGCCCAACGTGCTGGGCTGGCACACGCTCTCCATCTTCGGCGTGCAGGAGCTCGCCTCGGGTCGGGCGGCCATCCTGGGCTTCACCATGCCGATCTTCACCGTGCTGATGGGCGCAGCCTTCTTCGGCGAACGCATCACGCCGCGCGTGCGCTTGGCCGTGGTGTGCGCGGGCATCGCCATCGCGCTGCTGCTGTGGCACGAGCTGCAAAGCCTGAGCGGCCGACCCACCGGCATCGCGTGGATGCTGGGCGCCGCCTTCTGCTGGGGCGTGGGCACGCTGCAGTTCCGCCGCGCCCACCTCACGCTCTCGCCCATGGTGGTCACCGTCTGGATGCTGCTGCTGGGCAGCGGCGTGGTGGGGGTGCTGGCCCTCGCACTGGAACCCGTGCCCCGGCTGGCGGGCTTCTCGGCACCGATGTGGATCAGCCTGGCCTATGGCGTGTTCATCAACTACGGCGTGGCGCAGCTGATCTGGTTCGGCATGGCGCGCAACCTGCCACCGGCGACCAGCGCCATGAGCGTCATGGCCATCCCGCTGGTGGGCACGCTGAGCGCGACCTTCATCGTGGGCGAGGTGCCTCACTGGCAGGACTGGGCCGCCATCGGCTTTGTGATGATGGCCATTGCCAGCGTGCTCTGGCCCGCCCGGCCTGCCTTGCCAGCGGCACAATAGGCGCATGCCCCAGCCCACCACCCGACTTCACCTGATCCTCGCGCGCGCCGCCAACGGCGTGATCGGCAAGGACAACGCCCTGCCCTGGCACCTGCCGGAAGACATGGCGCACTTCAAGCGCACCACGCTCGGTCACCCCGTGATCATGGGCCGCAAGACCTGGGATTCGCTGCCACCGAAGTTCCGCCCGCTGCCGGGCCGGCTCAACATCGTCGTCACGCGCGACACCGCCTGGCAGGCCGACGGCGCTGCCCGGGCGAACTCGCTGCCCGAAGCCGTGTCGCTGTGCCCCGCGGGCTCAGACGCCTGGGTGATCGGCGGCGCGCAGATCTACGCCGCCGCCCACCCCCTGGCACACAGTGCCGTGGTCACAGAGATCGACCGCGCGTTTGACGGCGACGCCTTCGCCCCCACCTTCGGGCCGGAGTGGGTAGAAACAGCACGGGAGGCCCATGTCACCGCCAGCGGCCTACCCTACGCCTTCGTCACACTGACACGCACCGCAGGCCAACAATGAGCTACGCCATCAAGGAAGTCTTCTACACGCTGCAAGGTGAAGGCCTGCGCGCGGGCAGGCCTGCGGTATTTTGCCGCTTCGCCGGCTGCAATCTCTGGAATGGGCGGGAGGAAGATCGGAATCGCGCCATCTGCCAATTTTGCGACACGGACTTCGTGGGCACCGACGGCGCGCGCGGCGGCAAGTTCAGCGACCCGGCCGACATCGCCGCACTCGCGGCATCGCTTTGGCCGCCAGAGGAACGCCACCGCTACATCGTGCTCACCGGCGGCGAACCCCTGCTGCAAGTGAACGCGGAACTGGTCGATGCGCTGCATGCCCAGGATTTCGAAATTGCGCTGGAAACCAATGGCACCCTGCCTGTGCCGCCCGGCATCGACTGGATCTGCGTCAGCCCCAAGGCCGGTGCCGAATGGGTGCAGCGACGGGGCCATGAACTCAAACTCGTCTGGCCCCAACTGTCTCTGCTGCCGGATCGGGTACAGGCCATGACCGACCTTCACTTCGACCACTGGTTGCTGCAACCCATGGATGGGCCACAACGGGCCCAACACACGCGCGATGCGATCGCCTATTGCCAGCAACACCCGCGCTGGCGGCTGTCGCTGCAAACCCACAAGATCCTGGAGATTCCATGAGCCCCGAATCCACCGCCGCGCTGCACGAGTTGTCGCAGCGCTTCTTTTTCGAGGCGTCGCACACGCTGCGCCGCTCTGTAGAGGCAGAGGGCAGCCGCCGCGTGCACGGCCACACCTACGAGGCTGAAGTGACGGTGCGTGGCGCGCCCGATGCCTCGGGCATGGTGATCGATCTGGCCTACCTGCGCAGCATGATCGCCCAGGTGCGCCATCAACTCGACCACCATCTGCTCGACGAAGTGGCCGGCCTGGGCATCCCCACGCTGGAAAACCTCTGTAGCTTTATCCGTGAGAATCTGGAGCCGCAGGTGCCGGGTCTTTGCGCTGTCACGATCGAACGCCGAGCCAGCGGCGATCGATGCACCCTGCGTTGGTGAAAGGAATGCCCATGAAGCTTGCCACCTGGAACGTCAACTCCCTTTCCGTGCGCCTGCCGCAGTTGCTCGACTGGCTGGCCACCAACCCGGTCGATGCGATCGGCCTGCAGGAACTCAAGCTGGTCGACGAGAAGTTTCCCTACGAAGCCTTGCAGGAGGCGGGCTACCACGCTGCAGTCTTCGGCCAGAAGACCTACAACGGCGTGGCCATCCTCAGCCGCATGCCGCTCAACGACGTGGTGCGCAACATTCCGAACCACGCGGACGAGCAGTCGCGCGTGATCGCCGCGACGCTGGACACGCCCGATGGGCCACTGCGCATGGTCAACTGCTACTTCGTCAATGGCCAGGCGCCGGGCACCGACAAGTTCGCCTACAAGATGCTCTGGCTGGAGGCGCTGCACCGCTGGCTGCAGGAAGAGTTGAAGGTGCACCAGCGCCTCGTGCTGCTGGGTGACTTCAACGTGGCACCGGAAGACCGCGACTCGTTCGACCCCGTCGGCCTGAAAGACACCATCCACCACACGGTGGAAGAGCGCGCGCATTTCCAGGCCTTGCTCGATCTGGGCCTGACAGACGCCTACCGCCTGTTCGAGCAGCCGGAGAAAAGCTACTCGTGGTGGGACTACCGCATGCTGGGCTTCCAGAAGAACCGGGGGCTGCGCATCGACCACATTCTTGTGAGCGAGGCGCTGCGCGGCCGCGTGACGGCCTGTCACATCGACCGCCAGCCACGCAAGAACCCGCAGCCCAGCGACCACGCGCCGGTGGTGGTCACGCTGGGCGGCTGAGCCCATCCGGCGCCGGGCCGCCCCAAGCCGGATGAGCCCCCTTGGGGGGCCGCGACCCGCGTCAGCGGTGGAGCGTGGGGGCTGCGCTCTACTCCAGGTTCAGTTCCTGGATCTTGCGGGTGATGGTGTTGCGGCCGATGCCGAGCTTGTGCGCGGCCTCGATGCGGCGCCCACGCGTGTTGGCCAGCGCGGTCTGGATCAGGCGCGTTTCAAAGCGGCGCGTGAGCACGTCCCACACGTCGGTGCGGCCGTCTTCAAGCAGGGCCTGGGCCTCGGCCTGCAGACCACTCTCCCAGGCCAGAGGCGCCGCCCGGGCGGTCTCCGCCTCGGGCGAGGCGATGGCCGACTCGGCGTGGGCGATGGCAGCCGAACTGCTGGCATAGACGGGCTCGGGCACGGCAGGCGCCATGAGGCCGGTCGGCAGGGACGACACCACCGGGGCCTCCGAGGCGGCCGGGTGGGCCACCGCAGGAGCGGCACCGCTCATGGACAGCACCTCGGGTGGCAGGTCCTTGAGTTCGATCACCTGGGCCGGGGCCATCACCGTGAGCCAATGGCAAACGTTCTCCAGCTGGCGCACATTGCCCGGGAAGTCGAAGGCGCCGAGCAGCTTCAGGGCCGCCTCGGAGATGCGCTTGGGCTCCACGCCGAGCTGCTTGGCGCTCTGCTGCAGGAAGAAGCGCGTGAGCATGGGCACGTCTTCACGCCGCTCGCGCAGCGCCGGCAGGCGCAGGCGGATGACGTTGAGGCGGTGGAACAAGTCTTCGCGGAACACGCCTTCCTTGACGCGCTGCTCCAGGTTCTGGTGCGTGGCGGCAATCACGCGCACGTTGGCGCGCACGGCGCTGTGGCCGCCCACGCGGTAGAAGTGGCCATCGGACAGCACGCGCAGCAGGCGCGTCTGCAGGTCGAACGGCATGTCGCCGATTTCGTCGAGGAACAGCGTGCCGCCATCGGCCTGCTCGAAGCGGCCCCGGCGCATGGTCTGCGCGCCCGTGAAGGCCCCACGCTCATGGCCGAACAGTTCCGACTCCAGCAGGTCCTTCGGGATGGCCGCGGTGTTGATGGCCACGAAGGGTCCGGCCGCGCGCGGCGAGTGCTTGTGCAGCGCGCGCGCCACCAGCTCCTTGCCCGAGCCCGATTCGCCGGTGATCAGCACCGTGACCTGGCTCTGGCTCAGGCGCCCGATGGCGCGGAACACGTCCTGCATCGCGGGCGCCTGACCGAGCATTTCAGGCGCGGCGCTCATGCGCTCCTCGGCCACTTCCTCGCGCAGGCTTTCGTCCACCGCGCGGCGGATCAGCTCGACCGCCTTGGGCAGATCGAAGGGCTTGGGCAGGTACTCGAAAGCACCGCCCTGGAAGGCCGAGACGGCACTGTCCAGATCGGAGAACGCGGTCATGATGATGACCGGCAGGCCGGGCAGCTTCTCCTTGACCTTCTCCAGCAACTCCAGCCCCGAACCGCCGGGCATGCGGATGTCGCTCACCAGGATCTGGGGGCCTTCGTGTTCGGGCGTGTCGATCAGCGCCTTGAGCACGTCCTGCGGGTTGGTGAAACTGCGCGTGGGCAGGTTCTCGCGCAGCAGCGCCTTTTCGAGCACGAAGCGGATCGATTGGTCGTCGTCCACTATCCAGATCGGCTTCATTGAGTTGTCTTCCCTTCTTGTGGCGCGGCGTCCGACGGTCGTTAAGTCACTAGGGCAACGGAATCAGAATCTTGAAGTCCGTCTCGTTCGGCACGCTCTCACACTCGATCAGACCGTGGTGCTGCTGGACAAAGGTCTGCGCCAGCGTGAGCCCCAGGCCGGAGCCGCCATCCCGCCCCGACACCAGCGGGAAAAAGATGCGGTCCTTGATCGAGTCTGGAACGCCAGGCCCGTTGTCGATCACATGCAATTCCAGTGCCAGCCGATAGCGTTGCTTACCAAACGTCACCTGTCGACCCACGCGCGTGCGGAACACGATGCGCGCATCGCCCGCCGCGATGCGTTCGCTCAGCGCCTGCGCGGCGTTGTGCGCGATGTTGAGCACGGCCTGGATGAGCTGCTCGCGATCGCCGCGGAACTCGGGGATGGAGGTGTCGTAGTCGCGCACGACCTTCAAGCCCTTGGGAAACTCGGCCAGGATGAGCGAGCGCACGCGCTCGCACACCTCGTGGATGTTCACGTCGCCCACCACGTGCGGCCGGCGGTGCGGCGCGAGCAGGCGGTCCACCAGCGACTGCAGCCGATCGGCCTCGTGGATGATGACCTGGGTGTACTCGATCAGCTCGCGGGACTCCAGCTCCATCTGCAGCAACTGGGCCGCTCCGCGAATGCCGCCGAGCGGGTTCTTGATCTCGTGCGCAAGGTTGCGGATGAGTTCCTTGTTCGCCTGCGCCTGGTCGATCAGCCGCTCTTCGCGCTCCTGGCGCGCCTGCTGCTCCAGCGGCAGCAGCTCGACGATCACCTCACCGGGATTGTCGGTCTGCGCCACCACCACGTGCACCGGCAAGGCTTCGTGGTTGAGGCGCTTGAGCCACGCGTCGTAGCGCAGCGCGGCGAACTGGTTGCCGCTCGCGCCCTGCAGGGCGTTTTCCAGCAGCGGGGGTTCGGTGAAGCAATCCTGCAGCAGCGTGCCCGTGATGCTTCGGCGGGACATGCCCAGCGCATCCTCCAGCGCCGCGTTGGCGTAGAGCACGCCACCGTGCTGATCCACCACGGCCACCAGGGTGGCCAGCAGGTCGAGGGACTGGAAACGGGACGACACCGAGGGGGACTTGCGTCCGGCAGCCGACCCGTCCGGGTCGGCCGGGGACCGGCGCGGGAAAGTGGGAAGAAGGGAGGGGAAGTTGGGCTTTTTCAAGCCGGTCATTTTGCGGCAGAACCGACGGCGTTGGCGGACCCCGGCAGTCGATTCAATTCGCGCTGCAGGCCTGCGACGTCGCTCTCGGCGCGCGCCACGGCGGCCTTGAGTTCGGCCACGCGGTCGAGGTATCGCTGGTAGTTGCGCGACTCGATGCCCTGCTTCTCGGGCTCCCCGTTGGCGTATTCCTTGCGCGCGTGCTCCAGGCGCTCTTGCGCCTTGCGCAGTTCGGCCTCGAGGATGGCGCGCGCATCGCTGTCGCGCGCGCGCTGCGCGGCCGAGTCGACGCGTTCGTTGGCGCTGCCGTTGCGCGGGGCGGCCGCTGCGGGCGTGGTGCGCGGCGGCGTGGGCCGGGTGCCTTCGATGATGGTGATGTTGCCACCCTCCATGGGGCTGCACCCCTTGGACTTGGCCACCTGCGCGTCGTTCGTGTACTCGTTGCCGCAGCGGTAGATGCGCGCCTGGGCATGGGCTTGCAGGACGCACAGCGCGAGCGTGGCCACGGCCAGCGACCGGATCGTGAGTGAAGGCATCGGATTCAAGGTGACATCAACTCCAGGAAGCGGTTTCGGGTATGGGCGGGCGCACCGATATGCGTTTTTCAGTATGACCGAAAACTGTTTCAAAAGTGCCGTGCCAGCGTGTGAACGGTGGCGATTGGCCGCCCGAGCAACAAAAAAGGGGCCACTTGCATGGCCCCTTCCGGGTTGACCCAGGCAGCCCGGGCAGAGCCGGGCAAGCCATCACAGGCTGTAGTACATGTCGAACTCGACCGGGTGCGGCGCCATGCGGAAACGCGTGACTTCGCCCATCTTGAGCTCGATGTAGGCGTCGAGCATGGAGTCGGTGAACACACCACCCTTGGTCAGGAAGCTGCGGTCCTTGTCGAGGTACTCCAGCGCCTGGTCGAGGCTGTGGCACACGGTCGGCACCAGCTTGTCCTCTTCGGGCGGCAGGTGGTACAGGTCCTTGGTGGCGGCTTCGCCCGGGTGGATCTTGTTTTCCACACCGTCCAGGCCGGCCATCATCAGGGCCGAGAAGGCCAGGTAGGGGTTGGCCGAAGGATCGGGGAAACGCGCTTCGATGCGGCGGCCCTTGGGGTTCGCCACGTACGGGATGCGGATCGAGGCGGAGCGGTTGCGGGCCGAGTAGGCCAGCTTCACGGGGGCCTCGAAGCCAGGCACCAGGCGCTTGTAGGAGTTGGTGCCAGGGTTGGTGATGGCGTTGAGCGCGCGGGCGTGCTTGATGATGCCGCCGACGTAGTACAGGGCGAAATCGCTCAGGCCGGCGTAGCCGTCACCGGCGAACAGGTTCTTGCCGTCCTTCCAGATCGACTGGTGCACGTGCATGCCGGAGCCGTTGTCGCCGGCGTAGGGCTTGGGCATGAAGGTCGCGGTCTTGCCGTAGGCGTTGGCGACGTTCCACACCACGTACTTGAGCACCTGCGTCCAGTCGGCGCGCTCGACCAGCGTGCTGAACTTGGTGCCGATTTCGTTCTGGCCAGCGCCCGCCACTTCGTGGTGGAACACTTCAACCGGAATGCCCAGCGATTCGAGGATCAGGGACATCTCGGCGCGCATGTCCTGCGTGCTGTCGACCGGGGGCACGGGGAAGTAGCCGCCCTTCACGGTCGGACGGTGGCCACGGTTGCCGCCTTCGAGCTTGGCGCCGCTGTTCCAGGGCGCTTCGTATTCCTCGATCTCGCACATCACGCGGCCGGGTTCGTTGCTCCAGCGCACGCCGTCGAAGATGAAGAATTCGGGTTCCGGTCCGAAGAAGGCGGTGTCGCCCAGGCCGGAGGCCTTGAGGTAGGCCTCGGCGCGCTTGGCGATGGAACGCGGATCGCGGTCGTAGGCCTTGCCGTCGCCCGGTTCGATCACGTCGCACTGCAGGAACAGCGTGGTTTCTTCGAAGAAGGGGTCGATGTTGGCGGTGTTGGGGTCGGGCATGAGCTGCATGTCCGAGGCTTCGATGCCCTTCCAGCCAGCCACCGAAGAACCGTCGAACGCATGGCCCGAGCTGAACTTGTCTTCGTCGAAGTGAGACACGGGCACGGTGACGTGCTGTTCTTTGCCCCGGGTGTCGGTGAAGCGGAAGTCAACGAACTTCACTTCGTTGTCTTTCACCATTTGCATCACGTCTGCGACGGTCTTGGCCATCAAATACTCCTGTAGCTGGGTGAGTGGAAAAATTGAAAACGACGCTGCTGATAAGCAGAATGTGTGCCACAAAGTGGGTCATGCGCGGGCGCTGGCTCCCCCGGCTTCACGGGACAACGGGAATTATGGCCCACGCCATGCGCCACAAAGGGTCGGCCGGCAGGCACCAGAGCCCTTGGAAGACCGTGCGTTGCACCGTGTCGGGCGTTATCGCCGTCGGCCGCACCCATTGGGTGCACCCATCGAATGCACTGATTTGGTGCAACTCAGTTTCGCACCATTTCAGGGCCCAGCTTCGCGTCGTGGCGATGCAAGCCGGCGAGCAGCTGGGCGTAGGCCGGCGCCACCGCCTCGGTGGCGCCCTTCACCCCCAGTTCGATGTGCCGGCCGTACTCCGGGTGGTCCACGCTCGGCAGGCTGAAGACCTTCACGGCATGGGCCTGCTCGATTTGCTCCATGAGCGGGGTCAGCGTGGCCTCCATGGCGCCGAACACGATCACCGAACGCTCCTGCCAGGCGCCCTGGCGGTGCCATTGCGCGTACTCGGTATCGAGCACGCCTTCGATCATGGGCCACGCCATGACGGGAAAGCCGGGCACGAAATGCACGCTGCCGCCCCCCGCCCCGTCACAACTGAAACCGGGAATCTTGTTGTACGGGTTGAGGATGAGGCGCGCGCCCACGGGAAACACGCCCATGTTGTAGCGGTGCACGTTGTCCGGCCGCTCGGAATCGAAAACCTCGCCACGCTCGGCGGCCGTGTCACGCATGCGAGACTCGATCAGTTCCTTGGCCTGCGGGTGCAGGGCCAGGTCCACGCCCAGCGCGGCGGCGGCGCACTGGCGCGTGTGGTCGTCGGGCGTGGCGCCAATGCCGCCGCAGCAGAACACGGCGTCGCTGCCCGCGAACGCATCGCTCAGCGTGGCCGTGATGCGGTCGCGGTCGTCGCCGACCAGCTTGGCCCAGGACAGGGTCAGGCCGCGCTGCGCCAACAGCTCGACGATCTTGGGAAGGTGTTTGTCGCTGCGCTTGCCGGAAAGGATCTCGTCACCAACGATGATCAGGCCGAAGGTGGGTGTCATGAAAGGGTGGGTGGCTGGTTGAATGAGGACCCTGGTTCCTGGGCAGGCAAGGTCAATGGGGCCGGTGGGCTGGGTTCGGTGTCCCGCACCTCCACCGTGGCCTGCGCCCGCTGACGCTGCAACACGGTCAGGCAGAAGTGCGCGAACCAGAGCGAGGCGAATGCGAACACCAGGGTGTAGATCCAGATTGCCACAGGCACCAGCAAGGGGGCCAGTGCAATGAACATTGCACCCGAGGCCCACAGCAGGCTGGGCGCAGCGCCCAGGTAGCCGCTGAGCACACCCATGACGAGCAGGCTGCCGCGGTGCTGGCGCAGGATGGCCTTGCGCTCGTCGCCGCTGGCGTGCGTGGCCAGCGCGTCGAACGCGAACACCCGGTAGGTGAGCCAGCCCCAGATCAGAGGCGGAAGAATGAGCACCAGGGGTGGCACCAGCCACAGCGGCATGGACACGATCAAGGCCAGCACCGCGAGCAGCGTGGAGCCGAGCGACCACAACACGCTCACCAGCAGAGACCCACCGTGCTTGCGCTCCAGGCTGGGAAAGCGGCGCTGGCCGACCAGCTCCACCATGGCGGGCGTCATGAACATCGCCACCAGCAACAGGCACAACAGCACGATGACGGGGGTGGCCAGCACCAGCACCAGCAGCGGTGCGAACACGGTGCGCAGCGAGCCCAGGCCCAGGCGCTCCAGCCAACCGAGGAACATCTGGATGAGGTCGAACGCCTCCAGCCACGCCGCCACCGAGGCCACGGCGTTCTCCCAGAAGAAGTAGCCTAGGCCGAACGACAGCACCACCATCAGGATCAGCGGGAGAAACGACAGTGCGATCACCCGCGGATGCATGCAATAGGCGATGGCGCGCCAGAAGGAATCGAACAGCAAGGACATGCCGGCAAGAATACATCCAATCCATGTCAGGCCACCCCGCAAGCCGCGCTCGCTCGGATCACCACGACGCTAGGATCGAGCCCCATGAAACACATCGACATCGCGGGCATTGGCCTGGAAGTGGCTCACATTCCGGGGCCGGCGGAACGTGCCCCCCTGGTCTTCCTGCATGAAGGCCTGGGCAGCGTGGCCATGTGGCAGCAGCGCGGCCGGCACTGGCCCGCCGAGCTTTGCGCCGCCACAGGCCGCGCGGGCTGGCTGTACTCGCGCCGAGGATACGGCCAGTCCGACCCCGTGGCCGATGTGCGCGGCCAACCCCGATGGCAGGGGTCCTGGCACATCGGCCGCCACGAACCCGACTACATGCACCTCGAAGCCTGGCAGGTTCTGCCTGCGCTGTTGCAAGCCCTGGGCGTGCCCGAGCCCGTGCTCGTAGGCCATTCGGATGGTGCCACCATCGCCCTGCTGCATGCCAGCCGGCACCCGGTCGCGGCCTGCGTGGCCATGGCGCCCCACGTGTTCATTGAAGACATCGCGCTGAACGCCATCGCCCAGGCCAAGACCTTGTACGAAGGCGATCCCGACGGGCTTCGCCAGCGCCTCTCGCGCTACCACGCCGACGTGGACAACGCCTTCTGGCAGTGGAACGATGTCTGGCTCAGCCCGGCCTTCCGCCAGTTCGACATCCGCGCCGAATGCCAGGCCATCACCGCCCCTTTGCTGCTGGCGCAAGGCCTGGGCGATGAGTACGGCACCCTGGCCCAGCTGGACGAGATCGCGCTGGCGGCGCCCCATGCGCAACGCATCGAGCTGCCCGATTGCGGCCACAGCCCCCACCGCGATCAGCCCGAGGCCTTGACCCGCGCCGTGGCGGATTTTCTGGCCCGCTTGGGCTGATTTCCCCGCCTGGGGGATGCACGCCCGGCGGGCAGTTGGGCACAATGGAACGTTGGCCGGACGCGGGGGCGCCGGCTTGGCGCGCCACACCACCATTTGTATCAAACGACCTCAAAACCCCAAGAAATTCACACGAAACGCGTACACGCAAGGCCACAAAGCCCCGCCGAAGGTCCGGCAAACCTCTACACTTTGATACAAATAGACGCCACCCCTGCCACACATGAATACTTGGAACAACCCATGGCTGCTTGCCGTGCTCGCGCCCGCTCTGCTGGCCCTGGGGGCATTCCTGCACCGCGTCTGGGTCGACAAGCAGGCACGGGAACGGCGGCGCATTCCCAAGCATTGGCCGCTGAGCACCCGCGCCCTGGCCAACAGTGAAGAAGCCCGCGTCTGGCACTGGCTGGCGCGCGCCTTCTACGACCACCACGTCATGATCAAGCTGCCGGTCACGCGCTTCACCCTGCCGCGCGACAAGGAGCAAGGCATGGACTGGTACAAGCTGCTCGGCGGCGTGTATTGCACCTTCACCGTCTGCCGCTCGGACGGGCGCGTGCTCGGCTGCCTGGACGTGCCGGGCAGCGCTGGCTTGCCGCGCAGCACCCGCACCCTCAAACACTCCCTGCTGACCCAGTGCGGCCTGCCTTATTGGGTCGTGCGCTCCAACAGCTTGCCGACGGTTGCCGAAATCCGGGCTGAGTTCCTGGGCGAGTCCTCGCTCAACCACTCCATGCGCGAGCGCGAAATGGAAGAGCGCGCCATCATCGCCGCGCAGGCCAATCTGCGCACCGCGCTCACGCGCCAGCGCAGCAACCGCAACAGCGATTTCAGCCCGCTGTCGAACTGGCCGAACAGCACCACCGGCGACCCGCGCAGCGACTTCAACTCGCAGTGGCAGGAGAACTCCTTCCTCATGCCGCTGGACAGCCGCAAGGGCGATCTGCTCTAAGCCTGGCGTGCCGCCTGCTGGGCGCTCGCCGCGCCGGGCGCCTTCTGCGTGAGCGCCAGCACCTCCGCCGCAGTGAGCCACCGCCACAGGCCAGGCTTTAGCTCGGGCGACAACACCAGGCTGCCGATGGACGATCGGTGCAGGCCTTCCACCCGGTTGCCGACGGCCGCCACCATGCGCTTGACCTGGTGGTATTTGCCCTCCGTCAAGGTCAGCCGCAGGTGAAGCTCGCTGACGGCTTCGCACGCCTCGGCCTTCACCGGCCGGGGATCGTCGTCCAGCACCACCCCTTCCAGCAAACGGCCAATCTGCCGCGCATCCAGCGGATGCTTGACCTGGGCCTCGTACACCTTGGGCACGTGATGGCGCGGCGACGTCAGGCGGTGGATGAACTTGCCATCGTCGGACAGCAGCAGCAAGCCCGTGGTGTCCTGATCCAGCCGCCCGACGGCCTGCACGCCCGCAGCGGCCCCTCCCCCGCGTTGGCGCAAGGGGCCGGGCAGCAGCGTGTAGACGCTGGGGTAGGTGCTGGGCTTCTGCGAGCACTCGTAACCCGCTGGCTTGTGCAGCAGCAGGTAGGCGCGCGCGTGGTAGTGCCAGACCTCACCCTGCACGCGAAACACCAGCCCCTCCTCCTCGAAGAGAGCTGAGGGATCGGTGCATGGAGAGCTGTCTTCACCCACCGACACCAGGCCTTGCTGCACCAAGCCGCTGCAGATGCGGCGGGTGCCGAAGCCCTGGGAAAAAAGAATGTCCTGCAATTGCATCATGGTGCGGGAATTGTCGCCGCTCACCCGACTCAGACCACGACACACCAGAATGGCAGGCCGCCCGCCGTGGGCGCCCTCACTTTTGCGCATGAAGCAACGGATCAAGACCTGGCTCAGCACACAAGACGGACTGCGCCACCACCGCTGGCTGCGCTGGATGGGGCCCGTGCTGCACCAGCCCAGGTTGTGGCACTTCAGTCGCAAAGGCATCGCCATGGGCGTCGCCGTGGGCATCTTCTTCGGCCTGCTCGTCCCGATTGCGCAAATGCCTCTGTCGGCCGCCGCGGCCGTGCTCCTC
This sequence comes from Hydrogenophaga sp. FG152, assembly GCF_057809615.1. Lineage (NCBI taxonomy): Bacteria > Pseudomonadati > Pseudomonadota > Betaproteobacteria > Burkholderiales > Comamonadaceae > Hydrogenophaga > Hydrogenophaga sp. FG152. Next base: position 27,533 of record NZ_JBMDKH010000025.1, read on the forward strand.
AGAGCGAACCTTCCGATGGCGGTGGCCAGCACCTTCGTGACGAATCCGGTGACGTTCGGGCCGGTCTACTACGGCGCCTACCGCCTCGGCAAGGTGGTGTTGGGCGAACCCCGCGTGACGGAGAACGAGGCAATGGCCGCGCTTCGGAGGGCGCAGGCTGAAGAGAAGGCTGAGGGAGCGCGGCCAACCTGGTCGCAGCGCATCGCCCGTGGTGTGGAGCACCTGAGGACAGCCGGCAAGCCGCTCGCAGTGGGCCTGGCCATCATCGCCACCTTGAGCGGGCTCACCGTCTACGCCCTCATCAGCGGGCTGTGGATTCTCAAGACACGCTGGGAACGCAAGCGACGGCTGCGCGAGCGCTCTTCGCCAGATGCCTGAAGGTCGCTCGCTTCGCAAAGTCGAAAAAAAGCCCGCCCGGCACGGCGCCGGGCGGGCTTTTCAATAGGTGGTGGAGCTGGGGGGATTCGAACCCCCGTCCGCAAGCCTTCTTCGAGCAGTTCTACATGTGTAGCCGTCTGTTTTGGGTCTCGCCGCCCGAGTCGCGCAGTGGCACGCTAAACGGGAAGCCAGCATCCTTGAATCTCACCCTGCGCCAAGGTGCCCGACGCAGAGCCAGCCAATGTGAATTACCTCGCAGCCGGGAGGTCTTGCGACCCCCTTGCCCAGCCCATCGGCCTGCTGTTGCGAGGCTCACCGGTGTTTAAGCGGCGAGTGCGAAACGTTCGTCGTTTGCAGTTGGTTTTTTTCTGCGGATTAACGAGGTAACAGAACCTCGACATGCCCTGCTGCGCGTCCGAACCCACGTCGAAACCAGTGCAGCCCCAGGAAGACGGAGTTTAAGGCAGTTCCAGCAATTTCAAGAGCTGCAGGGGCGAAGAAACCTCCGCGTCCGCACCCCAGCTGGCCACGTCGGCACCGAAGCCGAGGTAACCGTACCGCGCAGCCACCGTCGGCATGCCCGCCGCCTTGCCCGCGCGGATGTCGCGCTCGTCATCGCCCACGTAGAGGCACTGGCTCGGCAACAGCTGCAACCGGCGCGCCGCCTCCAGCAAGGGCTCGGGATGCGGTTTGGCATGTGGCGTGGTATCGCCGCTGATCACGACAGAAGCGGTCTCGAAGAGCGCCATGGCCCGCGAAAGAGGATTCGTGAACCGCTGCGACTTGTTGGTGACCACGCCCCAGCGAAGCCCGCCGTCCACGAGGCGGGCCAGCAGATCGGCCACGCCATCGAACGGCGCCGTGCGTTGGGTCATGCAGCCTTCGTACGCGCCAAAGAACTCCTCCTTCAACGCAGGGTAGTCCGCATGCTCGGGCGTGATGCCGAACGCCACATGCAGCATGCCCCGGGCCCCGGAGCCCGCATGAGGCCGGTATTGTTCCAGCGGCAGCGAGGCCATGCCTCGGCTTACCCGCATGCCATCGGCAGACGACCCCAGATCCGATGCGCTGTCGATCAGCGTACCGTCCAGATCGAACAGGACGGCATGCACCCCTCGAAAAACAGTCATGGTTTGCGTGTGGCGAACAGGTAATTGACGCTGGTGTCGGCGCTGAGCCGATAGCGTTGCGTCAACGGGTTGTATTCCATGCCGCGGGTCTGATCGAGCTCCAGGCCCACGGCCCGGCAATAGCTCGCCAGCTCGCTGGGCCGGATGAACTTCGCGTACTCGTGCGTTCCCTTGGGCAACAGTTGCAGCAGGTACTCCGCCCCGAGCACCGCGAACAGAAAGGCCTTGGCGTTGCGGTTGAGGGTCGAGAAAAACACCCAGCCTCCCGGTTTCACCAGGGTGGCGCAGGCGCGCACCACCGACGCGGGGTCGGGCACGTGCTCCAGCATTTCCATGCAGGTCACCACATCGAACTTGCCGGGCTGCTCCAGCGCCATGGCCTCCGCGCTGATCTCCTTGTAGCTGACGTTGGCGGTGCCCGCCTCCAGGGCATGCAACTGCGCCACCCGCAACGCCTTGACGGACAGGTCGATGCCCGTCACGTCGGCACCTTTGCGGGCCATGGAATCGGACAGGATGCCTCCGCCGCAGCCAATATCGAGCACCCGTTTGCCTGCCAATCCCGCCAATCCGTCAATCCACCCCAGGCGAAGCGGATTGATCTGATGCAGGGGGCGAAACTCACTGTCGGGATCCCACCAGCGATGGGCGAGATCGGAGAACTTGGCCAGCTCGGCCGGATCGGCATTGACGTTCGGATTCATGCGTTGATTATCGCCAGCACAATAAAAAAACCGCGCCGAAGCGCGGTTTTTGGACCGGAACTGAAGGGAATCAGTTCTTGCGGGTGCCGACCACTTCGACTTCCACGCGGCGGTTCTTGGCGCGGCCTTCGCGGGTGGCGTTGTCGGCCACCGGCTGGGTCAGGCCCTTGCCTTCGGTGTAGATGCGGTTGCTTTCGATGCCCTTGCTCACCAGATAGGCCTTGACGGCTTCAGCGCGGCGGTTGGACAGCTTCTGGTTGTAGCCAGCAGCGCCGGTGGAGTCGGTGTGACCCACAGCGATCACGACTTCCAGGGCAATGCCGGACACCTTGCCAGCCAGATCGTCCAGCTTGGCCTTGCCTTCGGGCTTGAGCACAGCCTTGTCGAAGTCGAAGAAGGCGTCAGCAGCGTAGGTCACCTTGGACGCCACGGGAGCCGGTGCGGGTGCGGGAGCCGGTGCGGGTGCAGGGGCTGCGGCAGGAGCCGGAGCGGGAGCCGGTGCGGGAGCCGGAGCAGCGGCAGGAACGATCGCGCCGTCGCAACCTTGTGCGGCGGTGGCGGGCGTCCAGTTGGCATCGCGCCAGCAGAGTTCATTGGTGCCGTTTTTCCAAACCAGTTCGCTGGTGCCATTGCGCCAGTTGTCGATGGTTTGGGCGCCGGCGGCCGTTGCCATGGCGGCGGTTGCCAACAGCATTGCCACTTTGTTAAGTTTTTTCATGGTTTTCCTCTATATAAGCCGCAGACAGACTGCGTGACAAGAACGACGCTTCAAGTGACCACCACTAAAAACGCTGGAATTTATTGTGCCACAAGCACGGAATGCCCGGCCCGCCGGCCAATGCGGCGTTGTCGCCGGATACAGCAGGTCACGTCATTCGTTGTGGATGTACAACAAACGACCCAAGAAGTTGTAGGAGAACGCGCCGTCTAAAATCGCAGGTTGCCCTCCGGTCCATCTACGCACCTATCCCCTCGCTCATGACACAGTTCGCCAAAGAGACCCTGCCCATCAGTCTTGAAGAGGAAATGAGGCGCAGCTACCTCGATTACGCCATGAGCGTGATCGTGGGGCGCGCCCTGCCCGACGCGCGGGATGGTCTCAAGCCGGTGCACCGGCGCGTGCTTTTCGCGATGCACGAGCTCAACAACGACTGGAACCGCCCTTACAAGAAATCGGCCCGTATCGTGGGCGACGTGATCGGTAAGTACCACCCGCACGGCGACAGCGCGGTGTACGACACCATCGTGCGCATGGCGCAGGACTTCTCGCTGCGGCACATGCTCGTGGACGGACAGGGCAACTTCGGCTCCGTCGACGGCGACAACGCGGCCGCCATGCGTTACACGGAAATCCGCCTGTCGAAGATCGCCCATGAAATGCTGGCGGACATCGACAAGGAGACCGTCAACTTCGGTCCCAACTACGACGGCTCGGAAAAAGAGCCGCTGGTGCTCCCGTCGCGCCTGCCCAACCTGCTCGTCAACGGCTCGGCCGGTATCGCGGTCGGCATGGCCACCAACATTCCGCCGCACAACCTCAACGAGGTGGTGGACGCCTGCCTGCACCTGCTCAAGAGCCCCGAGGCCTCCATCGACGAATTGATGGAGATCATTCCCGCGCCCGACTTCCCCACGGCCGGCATCATTTACGGCATCAATGGGGTCAAGGATGGCTATCGCACGGGACGAGGCCGCGTGGTGATGCGCGCCAAGTGCCATTTCGAGGACATCGACCGTGGCCAGCGCCAGGCCATCATCGTGGACGAGCTGCCCTACCAGGTCAACAAGAAGACGCTGCAGGAGCGCATTGCCGAACTGGTGCACGAAAAGAAGATCGAGGGGATCAGCCACATCCAGGACGAGTCGGACAAGTCGGGCATGCGCCTGGTGATCGAACTCAAGCGCGGCGAAGTGCCGGAAGTGGTGCTCAACAACCTGTACAAGCAGACGCAACTGCAGGACACCTTCGGCATCAACATGGTGGCCCTGGTCGATGGCCAGCCGCGCCTGTGCAACCTGAAGGATCTGGTCCAGGTCTTCCTGGAGCACCGCCGCGAGGTCGTGACCCGCCGCACGGTGTTCAACCTGCGCAAGGCGCGCGAGCGCGGCCATGTGCTCGAAGGCCTCGCCGTGGCCCTGGCCAACATTGACGAGTTCATCCGCATCATCCGCGAGTCGCCCACGCCGCCCGTGGCCAAGGCTGAACTCATGGCGCGCCCCTGGGACAGCCAGCTGGTGCGCGAGATGCTCACCCGCACGCGCGCCGATGGCGGCGTGATCAATGCCGACGACTACCGGCCCGATGGCCTGGAACGCGAGTTCGGCATGGGCGGCGACGGCCTGTACCGGCTGTCCGAGACCCAGACCCAGGAAATCCTGCAGATGCGCCTGCAGCGCCTGACCGGCCTGGAGCAGGACAAGATCGTGGCCGAGTACAAGGAGGTCATGGGCGAGATCGACGACCTGCTGGACATCCTGGCCAAGCCCGAGCGGGTCTCGACCATCATCGGCGAAGAGCTGATCATCGTGAAGCAGGAGTTCGGCCAGACCAAGCTGGGCGCGCGCCGCAGCGAGATCGAGCACAACGCGCAAGACCTCGCCACCGAAGACCTGATCACGCCGACCGACATGGTGGTCACGCTCAGCCACAGCGGCTACATCAAGAGCCAGCCGCTGTCGGAATACCGCTCGCAGAAGCGCGGCGGCCGCGGCAAGCAGGCCACCGCCACCAAGGAAGACGACTGGATCGACCAGCTCTTCATCGCGAACACGCACGACTACATCCTGTGCTTCTCCAACCGTGGCCGGCTGTACTGGCTCAAGGTGTGGGAAGTGCCGGCGGGTTCGCGCGGTTCGCGCGGCCGCCCGATCGTCAACATGTTCCCGTTGCAGGAAGGCGAGAAGATCAACGTGGTGCTGCCGCTGACCGGCGAGATGCGCAGCTTCCCGTCCGACCGCTATGTGTTCATGGCCACCTCCATGGGCACGGTCAAGAAGACGGCGCTCGATGAATTCAGCAACCCGCGCAAGGCCGGCATCATCGCCGTGGACCTCGACGAGGGCGACTACCTCATCGGCGCGGCTCTGACCGACGGGCAGCACGACGTGATGCTGTTCAGCGACGGCGGCAAGGCCGTGCGTTTCGACGAGAACGACGTGCGCCCGATGGGCCGCAACGCGCGCGGCGTGCGCGGCATGCTGATCGAAGACACGCAGAGCGTGATCGCCATGCTGGTGGCCGAGGACGAAGAGCAGAGCGTGCTGACCGCCACCATCAATGGCTATGGCAAGCGCACGCCGATCGCCGAGTACACCCGCCACGGGCGTGGCACCAAGGGCATGATCGCGATCCAGCAGAGCGAGCGCAACGGCAAGGTCGTGGCGGCCACGCTGGTGCACAACGACGACGAGATCATGCTGATCACCGACAAGGGCGTGCTGGTGCGCACCCGCGTGTCCGAGATCCGCGAAATGGGTCGCGCCACGCAAGGGGTGACGCTGATTGCGCTGGACGAAGGCTCCGAACTCTCGGGCCTGCAGCGCATCGTGGAGAACGACGCCAACGTGCCGGAGCTGGGCGACGACACGAACGGAGCAGCCGCAGCCGACGACGCGGGCACCGAGCCGTGATGGCGCGGCCCTACAACTTCTCCGCCGGCCCGGCGGCCATGCCCGCCGAGGTGCTGCAGCAGGCAGCGGCCGAAATGCTCGACTGGCACGGCAGCGGCATGAGCGTGATGGAAATGAGCCATCGCGGGCAGGAGTTCGGCGCCATCCTCAAGGCCGCCGAAGCCGACCTGCGCGAGCTGCTCGCCGTGCCGGAGCACTTCCGCATCCTCTTCATGCAGGGCGGTGGCCTGGCCGAAAACGCCATCGTGCCGCTGAACCTGTCGCGCGGCGAAACGGTCGACTTCGTGGTCACCGGCAGCTGGAGCCAGAAGTCGCTGAAGGAAGCGCGCCGCTACTGCGACGCGCGCGTGGCCGCCAGCAACGAAGCCGACCACCACACCACCCTGCCTGCGCCAGCGACCTGGCAGCTCGACCGCAGCGCGCGCTACGTGCACCTGTGCAGCAACGAGACCATCAACGGCGTGGAAGTGCACGAGTTGCCCGACCTGAAGGCCCTCGGATCCGATGTCCCGCTGGCCATTGATTTCTCTTCCCACGTGGCCTCGCGGCCGGTGGACTGGTCGCGCGTGGGCCTGGCCTTCGGCGGCGCCCAGAAGAACCTGGGGCCGGCCGGCCTCACGCTCGTGGTGGTCCGCGAAGACCTGCTGGGGCACGCCCTGAAAACCTGCCCCAGCGCGTTCGACTACAAGACCGTGGCCGACAACCACTCCATGTACAACACGCCGCCGACCTTCGCCATCTACATGGCCGGCCTCACCTTCCAATGGCTCAAGCGCCAGACCGAAGGCAACCTGAGCGGCGTGGCGGCCATGGAGGCGCGCAACATCGCCAAGGCCGAGTTGCTGTACGGCTTCATCGACCAGTCAGACTTCTACAGCAACAAGGTCGCCAAGGACTGCCGTTCCCGCATGAACGTGCCTTTCTTCCTGCGCGACGAGTCGCGCAACGAGGCCTTCCTCGCGGGCGCCAAGGCGGCCGGCCTGCTGCAGCTCAAGGGCCACAAGTCCGTGGGCGGCATGCGCGCCAGCATCTACAACGCCATGCCGATGGAAGGCGTGCGCGCCTTGGTGGCCTACATGCGCCAATTCGAACAAACACAGGCCTGAACCGATGACCCTCCCCTCACAGTCCGAAGCCCTGGGTACCCTGCGCGTGCAGATCGATGCGCTGGACCAGCAGTTGCTGGCCCTGCTCAACCAACGCGCTCGCGTGGCCGAACAGGTCGGCGACATCAAGCGCGCGGAGGGCTCGCCCTTTTTCCGGCCGGACCGCGTCGCGCAAGTCATCGAGAAGATCCAGGGCGCCAACCAGGGACCGTTGCTGAACCAGCACGTGGCCTCGATCTGGCGCGAGATCATGTCCGCCTGCCTGGCGCTGGAGGCGCCGCAGCGCGTGGCCGTGCTCGGTCCGCAGGGCACCTTCTGCGAACAGGCGGCGATCGAATTCTTCGGTGGCGCGGCCAACCTGATCTACTGCGCCAACTTCGACGAGGTGTTCCACGCCACCGCGGCCGGCACGGCGCAGTTCGGCGTCGTGGGCATGGAGAACTCCACCGAAGGCGTGGTGGCGCGTTCGCTGGACCTGTTCCTGCGCTCGCCCGTGCACGTGGTGGGCGAAGTCAGCCTGCTGATCCGCCACAACCTGCTGCGCCAGGTCAATCACCTGGATGGCATCGAAGTCGTCATGGCCCACCCGCAGGCCCTGGCCCAGTGCCAGAACTGGCTCACGCAACACCTGCCGAACGCCGAACGCCGCGCGGTCTCCAGCAACGCCGAAGGCGCGCGGCTGGCGGCGGAGAATCCGGCCTGGGCCGGCCTGGCCAGCGAGCGCGCCGCCGCCCAGTTCGGGCTGCACATCGTGGCGCACGCCATTCAGGACGAGGCCTACAACCGCACTCGCTTTGCCGTGATCTCGCTGCCGCAGACCCTGGCCATGCCGCCTGCTTCGGGACGCGATTGCACCAGCCTGGTGGTGTCGGTACCCAACCGCCCTGGTGCCGTGCACGACCTGCTGGTGCCGCTGAAGAACAACGGCGTGTCCATGACGCGCTTCGAGTCGCGCCCGGCCAAGTCGGGCCAGTGGGAGTACTACTTCTACATCGACATCGCGGGCCACCCGTCGCAGCCGCACGTGGCCGCCGCGCTGGAGGAACTCAAAGGTCTCTGCGCCTTCTACAAGGTGCTGGGCGCATACCCGGTGAGCGAATGATGTTTGAACAACTGGGACTGATCGGCTGCGGCATGATGGGCGGCTCCTTCGCGCTGGCGCTCAAGCGCGCCGGGCTGGTCAAGCGCGTCGTGGGCTACAGCAAGTCGCCCTCCACCACCGAACGCGCGCGCCAGCTGGGCGTGATCGACGTCGAGGCCCCGTCGGCGCTGCTGGCGGTCTCGGGCGCCGATCTCGTGCTGCTCGCGGTGCCGGTCTCGGCCACCGAAGCCACCTTCAAAGCCATCCGCCACCTGGTGCGCGGCAACGTGTTGATCATGGACGTGGGCTCGACCAAGCGCGAGGTGATCGACGCCGCGCGCCGTGTGCTGAAGGACCAGGTCGGTGTCTTCGTTCCCGCGCACCCGATCGCCGGCAAGGAAGTCGCGGGTGTCGAACACGCCGACGCGGACCTGTACCACGGCCGCCAGGTCATCCTCACCCCGATCGAACGCACCCTGACCGCCCAGCTCGAGAAGGCCAGCCAGCTCTGGACCGCGCTCGGTTGCCACGTCAAGCAGATGTCGCCGGAAGCGCACGATGCGGCCTATGCCGCCGTCAGCCACCTTCCGCACATGGTGGCGTTCGCCTTGATGAACGCCATCCAGGGCCAGTCGGATGGGCCGGATTTCCTCTCGCTGGCCGGCCCGGGCTTTCGCGACTTCAGCCGCATCGCGGCCAGCGACCCGGCGATGTGGCGCGACGTACTCATGTCCAACCGCGAAGAGTTGCTGGCACAGTCGCGCCATTTCCAGCGCGCGCTGCACGCCCTGGAGACCGCCATCAATGCCGGCAACCCCGACGCCCTCGAAGCCTTGATCGAACAGGCCAGCAGCGCGCGCGCGCGCTGGCGCATGACCGCCGTCAAGCCCCGCAGCTGAGCGGCGCCCCGGGCGACGCTTCCTCACCTTCGCGCATGTTTGCCATTTCCCACCTCGACATCCCGCCGCTGGCGAGCGCCGGCGGCACCGTGCGCCTGCCCGGCTCCAAGAGCATTTCCAACCGCGTGCTGCTGCTCGCCGCGCTCAGCGTGGGGCACACCGACATCGCCGACCTGCTCGACTCCGACGACACGCAGGTGATGCTCAAGGCCCTGGCCGCGCTGGGCTGCCGCATCGAATCGCAGCCCGACGGCGCCCTGCGCGTGCATGGCCTGGGCGGCGCCCTGCCCGTGCCCCAGACCAAATTGTTCCTGGGCAACGCCGGCACCGCGATGCGGCCCCTCACCGCCTCGCTGGCCCTGCTGGCCACCCGCCATGGCGGTATCTTCGAACTCGGCGGCGTCCCGCGCATGCACGAGCGCCCCATCGGCGACCTGGTCGATGCGTTGCGGCAGCTCGGCTGCCCCGTGGCCTGCCTCGCCAACGAAGGCTACCCCCCCCTGAAGCTCGGCGACGGTCAGACCCACGCCCTGCGGCTGGACCAGCCCATCCGCGTGCGTGGCGACGTGTCCAGCCAATTCCTCACCGCCCTGCTGCTCGCCCTGCCCCTGGTGGCGCAGGAGCGCGACATCGCCATCGACGTGGTGGGTGAACTCATCTCGCGGCCCTACATCGAGATCACGCTCAACCTGCTGGAGCGCTTCGGCGTGGTCGTGCGGCGCGACGGCTGGCAGCGCTTCACCATCCCCGCCGGCAGCCGCTACCAGTCGCCCGGCCGCATCGCGGTCGAAGGCGATGCCTCTTCCGCCAGCTATTTCATCGCCCTGGGTGCCCTCGCACCCGCCACGCCTGGCACCGACGGCATCACCATCGAGGGCGTCGGCCTGTCGTCCATCCAGGGCGACATCCGCTTCGTCGAAGCCGCCCGCCTCATGGGCGCCAAGGTCTCGGGCGAAGCCAACCGCCTGCACATCCAGCGCGGGGCCTGGCCACTCAAGGCCGTGGACCTGGACTGCAACCACATCCCCGATGCCGCCATGACGCTGGCGGCCATGGCCCTGTACGCCGACGGCACCACCACGCTGCGCAACATCGCCAGCTGGCGCGTCAAGGAAACCGACCGCATCGCCGCCATGGCCAAGGAGTGCCGCAAACTCGGTGCGACGGTGGAGGAAGGCGAGGATTTCATCCGCATCACGCCGCCCGCCCGCCCGCAAGACTGGCGAGCGGCGTCGATCCACACCTACGACGACCACCGCGTCGCCATGTGTTTTTCGCTCGCCGCGTTCAACCCGGCGAAGCTGCCGGTGCGCATCGAAGACCCCAAGTGCGTCGCCAAGACCTTCCCGGACTACTTCGAAACCCTGTTCCAGGTCTGCACCACGCCCAGGGAGCACATCCCGGTGATCTGCGTGGATGGCCCAACCGCCTCCGGCAAGGGCACCCTCTCGGCCGAGGTGGCCGAACAGCTTGGGTACCACCTGCTGGATTCGGGGGTGTTGTACCGCCTGGTCGGGCTGGCGGCGGAAAGAGCCGGCCTGTCCACTGCCGAGCCCGACCTGAAGGATCCCGAACACGCGCGCCGCCTGGGCGAGCTCGCCGCCGGCCTGCAGGTGCGCTTCGAAGGCCTGCGCACCCTGTTCGAGGGCCAGGACGTGACCGAGGACCTGCGCAGCGAAACCGCTGGCATGGCGGCTTCCCGGGTCTCGTCCGTGCCCGCCGTGCGGGAGGCCCTGCTGGGCCTGCAGCACGCCTTTCGCCAGCTGCCCGGCCTGGTGGCCGATGGCCGCGACATGGGCACGGTGATCTTCCCGGACGCTCAGCTGAAGGTGTTCCTCACCGCCAGCGCCGAGCAGCGCGCCGCGCGGCGCCATAAGCAGTTGATTTCAAAGGGAATTGCTGCTAACATCGACAGTCTTTTGGCAGACCTGAAAGCGCGTGATCTGAGGGACACCTCCCGCGCACACGCCCCTCTCAAGCCCGCCGAAGACGCCTTGGAACTGGACAACTCCGGCATGGACATCGAGCAATCGGTGCAGCAGGTGTTGACCTGGTGGCAAGGCAAAACGGCGTTCTCGGGCAACTGAGCGCGCTTCTTGATGGCCCTGACGGCACAGCCGGGCGTTCCCTGCCCGCAGGCCGAAAGGTTCTTTTCACTTAACCCCGCGGTGTCACGCACCGCAACGTCAACGCCGCCCACACGTCGCATCCGTTCCAGCCGCATTTCCCGTGGTTGTTGCACCGACGCTGAGTGGTTTAGGAAATTCAATGTCTGAATCTTTTGCCGCCCTGTTTGAAGAGTCCCTGAAACGCGCCGAAATGCGCTCGGGCGAAGTCATCACCGCCGAGGTCGTGCGCATCGAGCACAACCACGTGGTGGTCAACGCTGGCCTGAAGTCGGAAGCCTACGTGCCTCTGGCCGAATTCAAGAACGACCAGGGCGAACTCGAAGTGCAGGTCGGTGACTTCGTCTCCGTCGCCATCGACTCCGTGGAAAACGGCTTCGGCGACACCCTGCTCTCGCGCGACAAGGCCAAGCGCCTGGCTTCCTGGATGTCGCTGGAAAAAGCGCTCGAATCCGGCGAATTCGTCACCGGCACGACCTCCAGCAAGGTCAAGGGCGGCCTCAAGGTCATGGTCAACGGCATCAGCGCCTTCCTGCCGGGCTCGCTGGTCGACAGCCGTCCGACCAAGGACCTGACCCCGTACGAAAACAAGACCCTGGAATTCAAGGTCATCAAGCTCGACCGCAAGCGCAACAACGTGGTGCTGAGCCGCCGCGCCGTGGTGGAAGCCTCCATGGGCGAAGAGCGCGCCAAGCTGATGGACACCCTGAAGGAAGGCGCCATCGTGCACGGCGTGGTCAAGAACATCACCGAGTACGGTGCGTTCGTGGACCTCGGCGGCATCGACGGCCTGCTGCACATCACCGACATGGCATGGCGCCGCGTGCGCCATCCGAGCGAAGTGGTCACGGCTGGTCAGGAAATCACCGCCAAGATCCTCAAGTTCGACACCGAGAAGCACCGCGTCTCGCTGGGCCTCAAGCAGATGGGCGACGACCCGTGGATGGGCGTTTCGCGCCGCTACCCGCAAGGCACCCGCATGTTCGGCAAGATCACCAACATCGCCGACTACGGCGCGTTCGTGGAACTCGAGCCTGGCATCGAAGGCCTGGTGCACGTCTCCGAAATGGACTGGACCAACAAGAACGTGGCCCCGTCCAAGCTGGTGTCGCTGGGCGACGAAGTCGAAGTCATGGTGCTCGACATCGACGAAGACAAGCGCCGCATCTCGCTGGGCATGAAGCAGTGCCGCGCCAACCCCTGGCACGAGTTCGCCGAACAGACCAAGCGCGGTGACCGCGTCAAGGGTCCGATCAAGTCGATCACCGACTTCGGCGTGTTCGTCGGCCTGGCCGCCGGCATCGACGGCCTGGTGCACCTGTCCGACCTGTCCTGGAACGAGCCCGGCGAAGCCGCCGTGCGCAACTACAAGAAGGGCCAGGAAGTCGAAGCGATCGTGCTGGCCATCGACGTGGAGCGCGAGCGCATCTCCCTGGGCATCAAGCAGCTCGACGGCGACCCGTTCACCACCTTCGTGTCGGTGAACGACAAGGGCTCCATCGTGACCGGCAAGGTCAAGACCGTGGATGCCAAGGGTGCCGAGATCGATCTGGGCGAAGACGTGCTGGGTTACCTGCGCGCCAGCGAAATCAGCCGTGACCGCGTGGAAGATGCGCGCAACGTGCTCAAGGAAGGCGACGAAGTCAACGCCGTGGTGGTGAACGTGGATCGCAAGACCCGCAACATCCAGCTGTCGATCAAGGCCAAGGACGCCGCCGATCAGCAGGAAGCCATGGCCAACCTGAGCCAGCAGTCTTCCCGCGAAAACGCCGGCACGACCAGCCTGGGCGCCCTGCTGCGCGCCAAGCTGGACAACAACCAGAACTGAAGCGAAACCGGTTCGGCGCCGGGTGAGCCCCCCGCCCGCAAGGGCGGCCACTTGCCCGGCGCTGTCCCCTCAACGCCCCCACTCCATTCGACATGACCCGAAGCGACCTCGTTGAAGCTCTGGCCAGCCGTTTCGGCCAACTCACCCACCGCGATGCCGAGTTCGCCGTCAAGGCGATCCTGGACGCCATGGGCGAAGCCTTGGTGAAGGGCCATCGCATCGAGATCCGGGGTTTTGGCAGCTTCTCCGTCAACCGGCGTTCACCTCGCATCGGGCGCAACCCGCGCTCCGGTGAGAGCGTGATGATTCCCGAGAAACGGGTGCCGCACTTCAAGCCGGGCAAGGCCCTGCGCGAAGAGGTGGACAAGAAGACCGCCGAGATTCTGGGCCGCGAAACCCAGAAGCGGGCCTGACACAGGGCTGCTCGCTACAATCGCCCCACCACAAAGGGGACGACGTGAAATACCTGATGTGGCTGCTCAATGCAGCCATTTTTTTTGTGCTGTTCGCCTTCGCGCTCAACAACCAGGACAGCGTGACGCTGCACCTGTTCTTCGGTGCGAGCTGGCAGGCCCCCCTGGTGCTGGTGATCCTGGTGGCGCTGGTGATCGGGGTGTTCCTCGGCGTGGCCGTGATGCTGCCGCTGTGGCTGCGCGCCCGGCGCACCCGCCGCCAGCACGCGTCGGCCTCGGCACTGCACAGCACCGCCTTTGACGGCGACACCACCCTGCTCCCTCCCGACCCGATCGACCGCCGGCATGGACTTTGATTTCACCTGGCTGCTCTGGGGCCTGCCGCTGGCGTTCGCGCTGGGCTGGGCAGCGTCGCGCTTCGACCTGCGCCAGTGGCGCATGGAAGGCCGCCAGGCGCCCAAAGCCTACTTCCGCGGCCTCAACCACCTGCTCAACGAACAGCAGGACCAGGCCATCGACGCCTTCATCGAAGCGGTGCAGGGCGACCCCGACACCGCCGAACTGCACTTCGCCCTGGGCAACCTGTTCCGCCGCCGCGGCGACTACGACCGCGCCGTGCGCGTGCACGAGCACCTGCTCTCGCGCGCCGACATCGACCGCAAGGACCGCGACCGCGCCCAGCACGCGCTGGCGCTCGACTTCCTCAAGGCCGGCCTGCTGGACCGCGCCGAAGCCGCCTTGCACAAGCTCGAAGGCTCGGCGTTCGAGGGCGAGGCCTTGCTGGCGCTGCTGGGCATCTACGAACGCTCGCGCGACTGGCCCCAGGCCAAGCGGATCGCCCAGCGCCTCGAAGACGCCGAACAGGGCAGTTTCGCCACGCGGCTGGCGCACTACCTGTGCGAAGAGGCCGACCTTGCTCAGCGTGGGGGCGACGGCGCCAAGGCCCTGCAGCTGCTGAACGAGGCCGTGCAACGCGCCCCGCAGCTGGCGCGCGGCTGGATGGCGCTGTCGGCCCTGAAGGCGCACACCGGCGACGCCTCAGGCGCGTTCGACGCCCTGGTGCGCATGAACCAGCACGCGCCACAAAGCCTGCCGCTGGCGGCCCGTGCCCTGGCCGATCTGGCCCGGCAGACCGGCCGCGAGGCCGAAGCCATGAAGCTGCTGCAGGCCAGCCACGAGCGCGCACCGGCGATCGACGTCACCGAAGCCCTGGCCAGCCTGAGCAGCGGCACCGAGGCTGTGCGTGGCCACTACCTCAGCCACCTCGAGCGCGAACCCTCGCTGGTCATCACCACCCAGTGGATGGCGGGCGAAACGCTCTCCAGCCCCACCGCGAAGGCCAGCGTGCAGAAGGCGCTGGAACACGCCAGCGCGCCGCTGCGCCGCTACCGCTGCGCGGCTTGCGGCTTCGAGGCGCGCCAGCATTTCTGGCAGTGCCCGGGCTGCCAGGCCTGGGACAGCTACCCGGCCCGGCGCGTCGAGGAGTTGTGACCCCCCCGCGCCGCGCCTGCGGCGCGTCACCCCCCAGGGGGCAACACCTGCGGCCTGGCAAAGCCAGTTCCGCGGTGTTCTGGAAAAGGCACTTCGCTCGCTACGCCTTGCCGTACCCACCGCCGCCCGGCGTGTGAATCTCGAAGACATCGCCTGCCTGCATCTCGGCCTGCCCGATGTGGGCCAGGTCCTCGGTGCAGCCGTCCACCCGCACCACGCGGTTGATGCCAAGCTGCCCAGGCTCGCCGCCGGCCATGCCGAAGGCGGGATGCACGCGGCCGTTGGACAGGATGCTGGCGGTCATGGGCTCCAGGAAGCGCACGCGGCGCACGCCGCCGTCACCGCCGTGCCACCGCCCCGCCCCGCCTGAACCAGCCCGGATCTCGTAGCTTTCCAGCCGCACCGGGAAACGGAACTCCAGCACCTCGGGGTCGGTCAGGCGCGAGTTGGTCATGTGGGTCTGCACCACGCTCGTGCCATCAAAGCCGTCGCCCGCGCCGCTGCCCCCCGAGATCGTCTCGTAGTACTGGTGCGCCGCGTTGCCGAAGGTGAAGTTGTTCATCGTGCACTGGCTGGCCGCCATCACGCCCAGCGCACCGTACAGCGCGTTGGTGATGCAACTGGAGGTCTCCACGTTGCCCGCCACCACCGAGGCCGGCGGGTTGGGGTTGAGCATGGAACCGGACGGGATGACGACCTTGAGCGGCTTGAGGCAGCCCGCGTTGAGCGGGATGTCGTCGTCCACCAGCGAGCGGAACACGTACAGCACCGCCGCCATGCACACCGCCGTGGGCGCGTTGAAGTTGTTGAGCTGCTGCGGCGAGGTGCCGGTGAAGTCGATCTCGGCACTGCGCTCGGCCGCGTTCACCCGAACGCTCACCTGGATCTGCGCGCCGTTGTCCAGCGGCAGGGTGTATTGCCCGTCCTTCAGGCGCGTGATCACACGGCGCACCGACTCCTCCGCGTTGTCCTGCACATGGCGCATGTAGGCCTGCACCACGTCCAGGCCGAACTGCTCGACCATCTTGCGCAGCTCCTGCACGCCTTTTTCGTTGGCGGCGATCTGCGCCTTGAGGTCGGCCATGTTCTGCTGCGGGTTGCGCGAAGGGTATTCACCGCTCTGCAGCAGGGCCACCATCTCGGCCTCGCGCAGCACGCCCCGGTCCACCAGCTTCACGTTGTTGATCTGCACGCCCTCTTCCTCGATGCGCGTGGAGAACGGCGGCATGGAGCCCGGCGTGGTGCCGCCGATGTCGGCGTGGTGGCCGCGCGACCCCACGTAGAACGTGGGCTGGCTGCCCAGGTAGACCGGTGTGATCACCGTCACGTCGGGCAGGTGCGTGCCCCCGTGGTAAGGGTCGTTGAGCACGTACACGTCGCCCGGCTGCATCTTGCCAGTGTTCTCGCGGATCACCGTCTTGATGCTCTCGCCCATGGAACCCAGGTGCACCGGCATGTGCGGCGCATTGGCGATGAGATTGCCCTGCGCGTCGAACAGCGCGCACGAGAAATCCAGGCGCTCCTTGATGTTCACCGAGTACGCGGTGTTCTGCAGCTGCAGCCCCATCTGCTCGGCGATGTTCATGAACAGGTTGTTGAACACCTCCAGCAGCACCGGATCCACCGTGGTGCCCACGGCATAGCTCACCGTGCGCGGCACGCGGCGGTCCAGCACCAGGTGGTCCAGTGCCGTGAGCACCGCCTCCCAGCCCGGTTCGACCACCGTGGTCGCGTTCTTCTCCGCGATGATCGCGGGCCCGGGAATCACGTCGCCCGGGCGCAGGTCCTCGCGCACCACCAGCGCGGTGTCCAGCCATTGACCTCCCGAGTACATGCGCACCGTCTCGCGCCGCGGCACCTCGCGCGGCTCGTGCGTTTCCGCGCGCGGCTCGTGCGGCGCGTCGCCCGCGACCACGGCCTCCACCGACACCGCCTCCACCACGAGGCGCTTGCCCTGCATGAGAAAGGCAAAGCGCTGCCGGTAGGCGGCTTCGAAACCCGCCTCGATCTCGGCCATGTCGCCGCAGGGAACGACCAGGGCCGAGTCGCTGCCTTCGTAGCGCACATGCACGCGCCGGTGCACGGTGGATTCGCCCGCGTTCACCTGCTGGCGCTGCAGCTCGGCGCGAGCGGCCACCGCCAGGGCTTCGAGCGTGTCCGCGATCGTGGGCAGCGACGCCGCCACCAGCGGCAGCTCCACCGCCTGCTCGCGGATCACGTTCTGATCGGCCAGCCCCATGCCGTACGCGCTGAGCACACCGGCCAGGGGGTGCACGAACACGCGCGTCATGCCCAGCGCGTCCGCCACCAGGCAGGCGTGCTGCCCGCCCGCGCCGCCGAAGCACTGCAGGGTGTAGCGCGTCACGTCGTAGCCGCGCGCCACCGAAATCTTCTTGATCGCGTTGGCCATCTGCTGCACCGCGATGTGGATGAAGCCTTCGGCCACCTCCTCGGCGGGCCGCCCGGTCTGCGCCGCCAGCTCGGCGAACTTCGCCTGCACCGCGTCCAGGCTCAAGGCCTCGTCGGCCCGGGGGCCGAACACCTTGGGAAAGTGCGCCGGCTGGATCTTGCCCGTCATCACGTTGGCGTCCGTCACCGCCAGCGGGCCGCCGCGCCGGTAGCTCGCCGGGCCTGGGTTGGCGCCCGCGCTCTGCGGGCCCACGCGAAAGCGCGAACCGTCGAACGCCAGGATGGAGCCCCCCCCCGCCGCCACCGTGTGGATGCTCATCATCGGCGCGCGCATGCGCACGCCCGCCACCTGGGTCTCGAACTCGCGCTCGAACTCGCCCGCGTAGTGCGACACGTCGGTGGACGTGCCGCCCATGTCGAAGCCGATCACCTTGCCGTGGCCCGCCAGGCCCGCCGTGCGGGCCATGCCCACGATGCCACCGGCCGGGCCGGAAAGGATCGCGTCCTTGCCCTGGAAGGCGTGGGCATCGGTCAGGCCACCCGAGGACTGCATGAAGAACAGCTTCACGCCCGGCATCTCGGCGGCCACCTGCTCCACGTAGCGGCGCAGGATGGGCGAGAGGTAGGCATCGACCACCGTGGTGTCCCCCCGGCTCACGAACTTCATCATGGGGCTGGTGCCGTGTGAGCTGCTCACCTGCGTGAAGCCCGCCTCGCGCGCCAGCCGCTCTGCCGCCGCCTCGTGCGCGGTGAAGCGGTAGCCGTGCATGAACACGATGGCCACGCTGCGCAAGCCGCGCGCAAACGCCGCCTGCAGGTCGGTGCGCAACGAAGCTTCGTCCAGCGGCTGCAGCACCTCGCCGTGCGCGGCCATGCGCTCCTGCGCCTCGATCACCTCGGCGTAGAGCAGCTCGGGCAGCACGATGCGGCGGTCGAACAGGCGCGGCCGGTTCTGGTACGCGATGCGCAGCGCATCGCGGAAACCGCGCGTGGTCACCAGCAGCGTCGGCTCGCCCTTGCGCTCCAGCAGGGCGTTCGTGGCCACCGTGGTGCCCATCTTCACGCACTCGACCTGCTCGGGCGTCACCGGCTCGCCGGCCTTGAGCCCGAGCAGGTGGCGGATGCCGGCCACCGCCGCGTCGCGGTACTGCTCCGGGTTTTCAGAGAGCAGCTTGTGCGTGACCAGGGTGCCGTCGGGCCGCTTGGCCACGATGTCGGTGAAGGTGCCGCCCCGGTCGATCCAGAACTGCCAGCGAGGGTCAGAGGAAGAAGACATTCTTGAATCTCCAAAATCGGAAGAGCGCAGACACCGAGTCAAGGGGGCCGCGGAACTGGCTTCGCCAGGCCGCTGGCACCGCCCCCTGGAGGGGGTGACGCGCCGAAGGCGCGGCGCGGGGGTGAATCACAATGACGCAGCGGAGCGCGCGGCCTGGTCGTAGATGCCGGAGAGCACGCGCAGCAGGCGCGCGAGCTGGCCGATGTCGTGGTTGAGCGCGTCGTCCGCCTTGAGCGCATCGATCAGGCAGGTCTCGCGGATCTCGCGGTAGCGCGTCACGTACCCCTTGCCCGCCTCGGTGGGCGCGTAGGTCACGTCCTTGCCGTTCTTGCTCGACTCCACCATGCCCAGGCTCTGCAGCTTCTTGAGCGAGTAGTTGACGAGGTGCGTGTCCTCCACGTTCATGATGAAGGCGATGTCGGCCAGGCGCTTGTCGCGCGCGCGGTGCGAGACGTGGTGCAGCACCAGCACGTCCAGCGCGGTGAGGTCCTTCAGCCCGGCGGCGCTCATGCAGTGCACCACCCAGCGGTGGAAGGCATTGCCGGCCACGATCAGGCCGAACTCGAACTCGCTCATCTCCGCGCTGCGCGGCGACACCAGGTGCGCGGAAGACACGATGGGCGAAGCCGGCGGCGTTGGCTTGGCACTTGCTTTGGAACGGGCCATGGCGGAAAGTCTGCGTCGTTTCGGTGCGCCGGAGTTTAGGCTTTATGTTGACGATTTGCCAACGATTTATTGACATTCAGGGAAAGTACCGATCACACTTCATCCACTCGCCGATAGAGTCCACCGAGCCGCAACCGCTGCTCGATCCGTGTCCCACCCCCACCTGGAGCCCCAAGATGAAACGTCGCCTGTTCAGCCTTTCCGTGGCCGCGGCCACCGTGGCCATGAGCCTCCCCGCCCTGGCCCAGACCAAATGGGATCTGCCGGCGGCCTACCCCGCCACCAACTTCCACACCGTCAACCTCACGGCCTTCGCCAACGACGTGGACAAGGCCACCGGCGGCAAACTCAAGATCACGGTGCACGCAGGCGCCTCGCTGTTCAAGGCACCCGAGATCAAGCGCGCGGTGCAGGGCGGGCAGGCGCAGATCGGCGAGATCCTGATGGCCAACTTCCAGAACGAATGGCAACTGTTCGGCGCCGATGGCCTGCCTTTCCTGGCCGACAGCTACGACGCCTCCATGAAGCTCTACAAGGCGCAGAAGCCGCTGCTGGAGAAGAAATTCGCCGAGCAGGGCATGGTGCTGCTCTACGCCGTGGCCTGGCCGCCGCAGGGCCTGTACAGCAAGCAGCCGATCAACAGCGCGGCCGACCTCAAGGGCAGCAAGTGGCGCGCGTACAGCCCGGCCACCGCGCGCATCGCCGAACTGGTGGGTGCACAGCCCGTCACCGTGCAGGCCGCCGAACTCTCTCAGGCCCTGGCCACCGGCGTCGTCGAGACCAACATGACCTCCGGCGCCACCGGGGTGGACAGCAAGCTCTACGAGCACCTGAAGTTCTACTACGACGTGCAGGCCTGGCTGCCCAAGAACGCCGTGTTCGCCAACAAGAAAGCCTTCGACGCGCTCGACAAACCCTCGCAGGACGCGCTGCTCAAGGCCGCCGCCGACGCCGAAACGCGCGGCTGGGCCGAATCGCAGAAGGTCAACACCGACACCCTGGCCACCCTCAAGGCACGCGGCATGACCGTGGCGCCGCCGTCGGCACAGCTCAAAGCCGACCTGCAGAAGGTGGGCGAGACCATGCTCAAGGAATGGCAGGACAAGGCCGGCCCGGAAGGCAAGACCCTGATCGACACCTACAAGCGCTGACCCCACCATGACGCTGGATGCACCGGCCGCTGCGCGCGGCCCCGTGAGGCGCGCGCTGGACGGCCTGTACGCACTGGGGGGCGGCCTGGCCGCCCTGTGCGTGCTGGGCATCCTCGTGCTGATGGTCTGGGCGTCCCTGGGCCGCCTGCTCGAATGGCGCGTGTCCTGGGTCAACGACGTGGTGGCCTGGCTCTGCGCCGCCGCCGCGTTTCTGGGCATGGCCTACAGCTTTCGCAATGGCGATTTCGTGCGCGTCACGCTGCTGCTGGAAGTGGCCAGCCCGCGCGTGCGCCCCTGGCTGGAGGTGTTCGCCCTCGCGGTGGCCACCGCCATGGTGAGCTACCTCGGGTATTGGGCCGCGCTGTTCACCTACGAAAGCTATGTCTTCAACGACATCGCGAACAACATGGTCGCGATCCCGATCTGGATCCCGCAGATGAGCGTGGTGGTAGGCACGGCCATCCTGATCATCGCGGCGCTGGACGAATGCGTCACCGTGCTGCGCGGCGGCCGGCCGAGTTATGTGGTGCGTGTCGAAGAGCGGCACGCGCGCGGTGATTTTTCCGAGGAGCTGTGAATGGGCCTGCTTGAAATCGGGGCCCTGCTGCTCTTCATTCTGTTGCTGATGCTCAGCGGCGGCGTCTGGATCGCCATGACGCTGGCCATCGTGGGTTGGGTCGGCCAGGCCTTCTTCACCACCACCCTGCCCGGCAAGAACCTCTTCACCGCGTTCTGGGAAACCACCGCCAGCTGGGAACTCGCGGCCCTGCCGCTGTTCATCTGGATGGGCGAGATCCTCTACCGCACCCGCCTGTCCGAACAGATGTTCGACGGCCTCTCGCCCTGGCTCTCGCGCGTGCCCGGCCGCTTGATGCACACCACCGTGCTGGGCTGCGGCATCTTCGGCTCGGTCTCCGGCTCCTCTGCCGCCACCTGCGCCACCATCGCCAAGGTCGCCCTGCCCGAGCTGGACAAGCGCGGCTACGACCGCAACCTCGCGCTCGGCTCGCTGGCCGCCGCCGGCGGCCTGGGCATCCTGATCCCGCCGTCCATCACCATGGTGGTCTACGCCGTGGCGGCCGACGCCAGCGTGATCCGCCTCTTCCTCGCCGGCTTCCTCCCGGGCTTCTTGCTGATGGGCCTGTTCTCCGGCTACATCATCTGGTGGAGCCTGCGCAACCCCGACAAGGTGCCGCCGGCCGAAGCCCCCACCACCTTCGCCGAGAAGCTGCGGCGCTCGGGCAGCCTCATTCCCTGCGGCCTGCTCATCGTCTTCATCGTCTGGGTGCTGGTCTCCGGCATTGCCACCGCCACCGAATGCGCGGCCTACGGCGTGGTGGGCTCGCTCGCCATCGCCGCCGCCAGCCGGGCGCTCACCTGGCGCAACTTCTGGCAGGGCCTCACCGGCGCCACGCGGGTGAGCTGCATGATCATGTTCATCCTCGCGGGCGCGGCCTTCCTCACCAAGACCATGGCCTTCACCGGCATCCCGCGCGAGCTTGCCGAGCTGGTCGAGCGCCTGGACCTCTCGCCCTACGGCCTCATCTTCGTGCTGGTGATCGTCTACCTCGTGCTCGGCGCCGCGCTCGACGGCATCAGCATGATCGTGCTCACCGCCGCCGTGGTGCTGCCCATGGTGCAACAGGCCGGCTTCGACCTCGTGTGGTTCGGCATCTTCATCATCATGCTGATCGAGATCGCGGAGATCACACCACCGGTGGGCTTCAACCTCTTCGTGCTGCAGAACATGACCGGCATTGACAGCAACCGCATCGCGCGGGTCACGCTGCCTTTCTTCGCCTGCATGATCCTGGCCATCGCGCTCATCACGGTCTTCCCCTCCATCGTCACCGTGCTGCCCGACCTCTTCATGGGGAAAGAGTTGTAACAGAGGCCGAAACCCGCATCCTCTACACTGACGCATTCCCGCCGCCACCGTGCGGCGGTTTGCTTTTTTCCCGAGGAAATTCCCGTGTTCAAGAATGTGACGATCTACCGCATCGCGCCCGGCTGGGAAGCGACGCTGGAAGACATGGAAGCTGCGCTGGACGCGGCCCGTTTCGTGCCCTGCGGCGCCACGCAGGACAAGGCCGTCGGCTGGATCGAGCCACGCGGCGAGGCCCACGGCCCACTGGTGGAATCGGTGGCCGGCCAGCGCATCCTGAAACTGCAGATCGAGACCAAGGGCGTGCCCGGCTCGGTCGTCAAGAAAAAGGCCCAGGAAGAAGCCGACCACATCGAGGCCACCACCGGCCGCAAACCCGGCAAGAAGGAAACCAAGGCGCTGCGCGAAGACGCGCTGCTGGCCCTGCTGCCCCAGGCCTTCGCGCGCCAGATGACGGTGTGGGTCTGGATCGACCTGAAGAACGGCTGGCTCGTCACCGACGCCAGCAGCCAGGGCAAGCTCGACGAGGTCGTCACCGCCCTGGTGCGCGCCTTCGATGGCCTGGCCGTCACGTTGCTGCAGACCGCCGTGACGCCACAGACCGCCATGACGCAATGGCTCTCGGCCACCACGCCCGACGAATGGCCCGGTGGCTTCGCGGTGGAGCGCGAATGCGAACTCAAGTCCGGCGACGAGGAAAAATCGGCCGTGAAATTCACGCGCCACAACCTCGCCACCGACGAGGTGCGCAAGCACATCACCGAAGGCAAGCTGCCCACCCGCCTGGCCATGAGCTGGGAAGGCCGCATCGGCTTCACGCTCACCGAATCGCTGCAGGTCAAGAAGATCAACTTCCTGGAAGGCGTGTTCGACGGCCGGCCCGATGAAGGCGAGAACGGCTTCGACGCCGACGTGGCCCTGTCCACCGGCGAGCTGCAGAAACTCATCCCCGAACTCATCGAAGCCCTGGGCGGCGAGATGGCCTTCGGCGCCGCTGCCGACAGCGAGCCTTCGGCGCCGGCACCTGCCGCGCGCGAAGCCGTCACCGCCGACGCGGACGACGACGGCCCGCCGTTCTGATCCTCTTTCGCTGAAGCGCGATCCCCATGCACAGCGTCATCGCCATCTCCCTCGGTGCCGTGCTGGGCGCGCTGGCCCGATGGCGCCTGAGCCTGTGGCTCAACCAGGGTGCGGCCATCCTGCCCTGGGGCACGCTGGCGGCCAACTGGATCGGCGCCTACATCGTGGGCGTGGCCGTGGTGTTCTTCCAGAGCCAGACGCAGATCGACCCGGTCTGGCGGCTCGCGGTCATCACCGGTTTCCTCGGTGCGCTGACCACCTTCTCCACCTTCTCGGCCGAAGTCATCGCCATGCTGCAGCACGGCCGCCTCGCGCTCGCCCTCGGCACGGCCGGCCTGCACCTGATGGGCTCGCTGCTGCTCACCTGGGTGGGCATGCGCACGGCCGCGATCTGGTTCACCCCAGCCTAGGCGCGAACTCGCTGCGGTACAGCCCCGGCGTCATCGCCGTGTGCTGCTTGAACTGCCGGGTGAAGTGGGCCTGGTCCGCGAAGCCGCACACATAACCCACCTGGGCCGTGGGCATGCTGTCCGCCGCCAGCAGCCGGGCCGCCCCGGCGAGCCGGGCCTTCGATACCAACTGCGTGAAGCTCAGGCCCTGGTCCGCCAGGCGGCGCTGCAGCGTGCGCGGCGACGAGGCCGCTTCCCGCGCCAGCGCGCCCACCGTCCAGCCCCGCCCCGGGTCGGCGGCGAGCCGGGCCTGGAGGTGGGCGACCCAGCCCTCGGGTGTCGCGGGTCTGGGTTCGGTCAGCGGACTCTCGGGCCGGGCTTGCCAACGCAACTCCCAGCTCGACACATCGTCCGGCCAGACAGGCGAGCGCCACGCGCGCTGGCTGCGGCTCCACAGCGCTTGCCCGATGGGCCGGGCCTGCACACCCGGTGTGCGCAGGTATTCGCACAGCGCTACCAGAAAGCCGAACACCAGCAGGTCTTCGGCCGGCGTGGGCGGGCGGTGCGCGTCCAGCGACACGTGCCGCAGGCGCAGCAGGCCGGGCTCGGGCTGGCTCACGCGCACGCGGTGGCGCGAATGCACGAAGCGCTCCAGGCGCTGCCAGCGCTGCAGCAGGTCGGGCGGGTCGCGCGCGAGCGAGAGCGCCAGCAGCAACGGCTCGTCGTCCATGCCGTGCACCGCCTCGCCCAGCCGCACGATCACGTCCGGCCCATGGGCCTGCCACAGGCGGTCCAGCCAGGCGCGCTTGTCTGCCAGCGGCACGTGCGCGCTGCGCACGGCCGGCGGGCCATCGGCCGCCAGGCCTTGCCGCTGCAGGCCGGCGCGCACCAGGCGCAGCATGGCTTCGGAAGCAAAGTCGTTCATGGTGTCGTCGTCTGGGCCAACAGGCCGGTGTCGATCGGAAACCGCTGGATGCGCACGCCGGTGGCCTCGCGCACCGCATTGGCGATCGCCGCCGCCGTGGCCACGATGGCGGTCTCGCCCGCCCCGCCGGGCGCGCCACCCGCCTCCACCAGCACCACCTCCAGCGGCGGAATCTGGTCCAGCGATGGTATCGGTGCTTCGGCAAAACTGCCGGGGCCGATGCGCGAATCGACCGCCGCCAGCCGGTCGCTCAGCGCCATGCCCAGGCCCCACACCAGGTTGCCCTCGCACTGCGCACGCACCTGGTCGGGGTTGATCACCGTGCCGCAGTCGTGCGCGCAGACCAGCCTCGCCACGCGCAGCTGGCCGCGCGCGTCCACCGCCACCTCGGCAACCACGCCCACGTAGCTCAGCTGCTTGTAGATGCCGCAGGCCACGCCGCGCCCGCGGCGCAGGCCCGGCACGTCGGGCGGCAACGCACCAGCCCGCGCCTGCACCGCGCGCAGCACGCGCGCCAGCCGAGGATCTTCCGCGTGACGCAGGCGAAACGCCAACGGGTCCACGCCCGCATGACGCGCGCATTCGTCGATGGCCGACTCCATCGCCAACCCATTGGGCCCCGCGCCCAGGCCGCGCCAGGGCCCGGTGAACACCGGCAGGCGGTTCAGCGCGAACTCGGCTCGCTTGCGCGCGCAGCGGTAGGGCAATTGCGCCCCGCGCGCCACACCCGCATCGGTCACGAAGTCGGTCAGGCGCTGCATCCAGGCCGGCAGGCCCGCGTTGGTGAACAGGATGTGGCTGCTGCCGAACGCATGCCACCACTGGTCCAGCTGGCCGTCGCGCAGGCGCACGCGGATGCGGTGGCTCGAGGGCGGGCGGTGAAAGCCCTGGCGGAACTCCTGCGCGCGCGTCCATTGCAGCTTCACCGGCTGCCGCACCGCCTGCGCGAGCACCGCGGCCTCCAGCTCCACCGTGCAGATCGTCTTGCCCCCGAAGGCCCCGCCCACCCGGCTGCCATGCACGCGCACGCGGTCTTCGTCCAGCCCCAGGCTTTTGCAGACCACGTCGCGCTGGTAGTACACGTCCTGCGAGCCCACCCAGAGGTCCAGCCCGCCCTCGGCATCGAAGGCGGCCACCGCCGCGCGCGGCTGGATCGGCGCGTGCGCCGCCAGCGGAATGTCGATGCGCAGGTCCACATCCCACTCACCCTGCGCGTCGATGGCGTCCTCGTGCACCCGGTACTTGAATCCCCCGTCGGCGAGGTGGCGGTCCACGTCCACCAGGTGGTCAATCTCGGCCTGCCCGAAGCTGCCCTGCGAAAGCCAGCGCGCCTCCAGCGCCGCCTCGATGCGGTCCAGCGCCCCCGGCGTGCGCGCGACGATGCCGACGCCCTCGCTCGACGCCTGCCGCAGGCGCTCGTCGCGCACCAGGGCCACGAAGCCCTTCACCGCGCGCGCGGCGGCCTCGTTCATCGCGCCCAGCGTGGAGGCGCGCTCGGGAGACACCGGCGCGCGCAGCACGCGGCCGAACAGCAGGCCCGGCAGGCGCACGTCCGCCACATAGACCGGCGCGCCCGTCACGATGGCATGGCCCTGTTCGATCGGCACGGCGCGGCCGACGTGGCGGCCCCCGGGCTGGAACGCGCGCAGCTGGTCCATGGGCCGTGGCTCGGCCATGCGCTCACCCTGGGTATGGCCCGCCGCCAGCGCCTCGCGCAGCGTGGCACAGGCCTGGGCCAGCGGCAGGGCGAAGTCCTTCACCGATTCGCTGCCCACCGTGGCGCGCACGCGCGCCATCTCGCCGGTGTGCGGCAGGCGCAGCGTGAGCTGGTCCCAGCCGATGCCCAGCTCCTCGCACGCCACCTGCTTGAGCGCGGTGCCGATGTTCTGGCCCATCTCCACGCGCGGCAGCAGCAGCTCGTAGCGGCCCTCGCGGTGGCGCACCCAGCCCAGCGCGTCCTCGTAGCCCGCCACGGGCCGCTTCGGAATCACCGGCAAGGCGCAGCCGGCGAGAAAGGCCACGCTCAGCGCGCCGCCGGCCTGGAGGAAGGCGCGCCGCTTCACGGGCGGCCCCGCTGCAGCACCACCGCGCGCTGCACACCGGCGCGGATGCGCTGCTGCGTGCCACAGCGGCACAGGTTGCCCGCCAGCGCTTCGTCCACGCGCGCCGGGCTCGGGGCCGGGTCCTGCCGCAGCAGGGCCACGGCGGCCATGATCTGGCCCGCCTGGCAATAACCGCACTGCGGCACGCGCTCGTCCAGCCAGGCCTGCTGCACCGGGTGCAGGCCACCGTCCCGGCCCGCCAGCCCCTCGATGGTCTCCACGGCTTGGTTCTGCACCGCGCTCACCGGCAGCAGACAGCTGCGCTGCGCCTGGCCATCGAGCAGCACCGTGCAGGCGCCGCACTGGCCCATGCCGCAGCCGAACCTGGTGCCGACCAGGCCCAGGTGTTCGCGCAGCACGGCGAGCAGGGTCTCGTCCTGCCAGTCGGGGTGGATGTTGAACCGCTGGCGGTTCACGAGGATGTTCATGGCAAGGCTCCGTTGGGGTGGTGATGCCGCACTGTCCCAGCCGCCGCGCCGCGCGTCTTGAAGATTCGCGCCATGCGGTGCTGGGGCAGAATGCGGCCATGGGCCGCGCACAGCCGGCCCGATCCCCGCCGCGGGCCCCACCCAGCCCGTTGGCGCATGACTCCTGTTGAACCCGGCACGAGCAGATCACGGTCGCGCAACCGCACGGCCCCCGGCGATTTGTCCTTTCAGCCCAGGCGTTCAACCCCCATGCAGACCACGGCCTCCCCGCGCCTCTCCGTCCTCATCGCCCTCTCGGCGCTGGCGATCCTGCCGCTCAACATGTTCGTGCCCTCGCTGCCGAACATCGCGCGCGACCTCGGTGCCGACTTCGCGCTCGTCAACCTCGCGGTGGCTGGCTATGCGATCGCCACCGCCGTCGCGCACCTGGTCGCGGGCGCCATGTCCGACCGCTTCGGCCGCAAGCCCGTGGCGCTGGCCGCGCTGGCGATCTACACCCTCGCTTCCATCGGCTGCAGCCTGGCCACCGACATCGCCACCTTCCTGGTGTGCCGCATGTTCCAGGCCACCGTCATCGCCGGCTACGCCGTGTCCCTCGCGGCCATTCGCGACACCTCGGACGAAGGCGGCGCCGCCAGCCGCATCGGTTATGTCTCCTCGGCCTGGGCCGTGGCGCCCATGATCGGGCCCACCGTGGGCGGCCTGCTCGACAGCGCCTTCGGCTGGCGCGCCAACTTCGTCGCCTTCGCCGTGCTCGGACTCGCGGGCCTGTGGCTGGTGGCCTTCCACCTGAAGGAGACCAACCACCACCGCACCGCCTCCTTCGCCCTGCAGCTCAAGGGTTATGGCGAGCTGGGCCGGTCGCCACCGTTCTGGGCCTATGCCCTGTGCATGGCCTTCGGCATCGGCACGCTGTACGCCTTCCTCGGCGGCGCGCCCCTGGTGGCGGCGCAGCTGGGCGGCTTGTCGAGCACGGCGCTGGGCGCCTACATGGGCATGGTGCCTGCGGGCTTCATGCTGGGCAGCTACATCGTGGGGCACACCAGCTCCAGGCACGCGCCGACCCGGTTGATCCTGATTGGCCGCCTGCTCACGGCCGTGGGTCTGCTGGTGGGCCTGGTGCTGCTGGCCTCGGGCCTCACGCACCCGCTCGCCTTCTTCGGCCCGTGTGTGTTCGTGGGCCTGGGCAACGGCCTGACCATGCCGGCGGCCAATGCGCGCATCCTGTCCCTGCGCCCGCACCTGGCGGGCACGGCCTCGGGCCTGGCTGCTGCGGTGACGGTGATCGGTGCCGGCATCGTCGCTTTTCTTGCCGGCCTGGTGGTCAACGCATCGAACGCTCACGTGGCTGTGCTGGCGGTGATGTGGGCCAGCTCGCTGCTGTCGCTGCTCGTGGCCCTGTTCATCGTGCACACCGAACGCGAGCGCAAGGTTTAGGCCGTATGCCGCTCGATGAATGCCCTGGCCTGTGACGGCCGGGTGATCTCCGTCCACTTCAGGCCCGCGCAACTTGCGCTGGTTGGCCTCGGTGCCGCTGCGCCGCTCTTCAGGCCATCTGCCGAGGGCCCGACTGCCTGTGGGAAGCGCGCTGGTCGTGTGGCGTGTCGTCGGGCTGTTCCAGCGCCATGCGCGATGGGCCCGGTGGCCGCAGGGGTTGACCCTGGCGTGCTTGATGACCGGCGTGGTTGCCCTTGCGGGGCAGGTTGAAGTGGTATTGCGGTGATTGCATGCGGGTCTCCGGATCTCGAGTTCGAAGTATTCGCCTGCGCCTTCTGGCCGTCTGTTGGGTAGCCCACAAACCAACCACCGGGAACCAAGGAAATTGCGGCCAGTCTGCCCCCTGGGCCGCCGCCATCGGGCGGCTGGCCGGTGGGTTCAGGGCAGGGGCGGCAGCAGGCCGCCCAGGTCGTCCATGGTGACGCGCGTGCGCTCCTGCGGGGGCCGTGGTGCCGTTGGCGCCGCGATCTCGGCGCTGGCCACAGGCACCACGCCGGTGTCGGAGCCCGGCGTCGGCAGGTCTTCCTTCTGGTCGCGCCGATCGAACAGAAGCGCTTTGCCGTACACCAGCTGCACCCAGGTGGGGTAGGTGTAAGCCGTGCCCTGGTTGTGGTCGATGACCGCGCCAATGCCGCCACCGATGAGGATGTTGCCGAACATGCCGGCATTGGCCCGCGAAATGGCCTTGGCAGTGGCAGCCTTGTGCTCGGGGTGGTTGCACTCGATGTTCATGTCGTCGTTCGACCGGCGCACGAGCGTGCTCACGCCCGACTTGACCGAGGCACTGCCACGGTCGTTGGTCCACTTGCAATCGGCACCCGCCACGAGTTGGCCGCTGGCGGTCTTGGTTTCGATGGTCATCGGATGGGTGTTCTCGTTCATCACGGAGGCACAACCCGTACCGGCCAGGCAGGCGACAAGGATCGCGGTTCGCTGAAACATCGAGCTCCTTCAAGTGGCGTTGAAGCCCAAAATGTAACCGCGCTGTTACGCCCTGCCGGCGGTGCGCGCATGCGTACTTACCCCAGGGCGCAGGCACCGGCTTTGCCGGGGCGCCCATCCCTCCCTTAACGCAGGCCCTGAGAAGCGGTAAGGTGTGCGCCCTCTTGTTCAACGCCCAAGGAGACCCGGAATGATCCCCAAGAACACGATCTGCCTCTGGTTCGACCGCGACGCTCTGGACGCCGCGACCTTCTACGCCAAGACCTTCCCCGACAGCGCGGTCGGCGCGGTGCACCGCGCGCCGGGCGACTACCCTGCCGGCAAGGAGGGCGACGTGCTCACGGTGGAGTTCACTGTGGCGGGCATTCCCTGCATCGGGCTCAACGGCGGCCCGGTGTTCCAGCACGATGAGGCCTTTTCCTTCCAGATCGCCACCGACGACCAGGAGGAAACCGACCGTCTGTGGAACGCGATCGTGGGCAACGGCGGTCAGGAGAGCGAGTGCGGCTGGTGCAAGGACCGCTGGGGCCTCTCGTGGCAGATCACGCCGCGCACGCTCACCGAGGCCTTCACCGGCCCCGACCGCGCGGCGGCCAAGCGCGCCTTCGACGCCATGATGACCATGAAGAAGATCGACGTGGCCGCCATCGACAAGGCGCGGCGGGGCTGAGGCCTCACACGCTCAGGAGGCTCGCGGGGATGCCGCTGACGAATTCGGCGAAGTCCCGTCCACCGATCGCGATGTGCTCGGACATGGCCTGCCACGCGGCGGCCTCATCGCCATTTGCAATGGCGAGCGCGACCGCCTGGTGCTCTTCCACGGACCGTTGCATGCGCCCTGGCGAATCAAAGCGATTGCGGGTGTAGCCCGCGGTTTTGGTGCGCATCTGGCGAACCTGCTCTTCCAGCAGTTCGTTGTGGGATGCGGCCCAGATGGCGCGATGGAACCCGTCGTTCGCGGCCTCGTACGTGCGCGCGGTGCCATCGGCCGCAATGCGGCGTCCCTGCTCCAGTGACGCCAGGATGGCTTGCCGCTCTGCGGCGGTCGCCCTTCTGGCGGCCAGCCTGGCGGCGGTCGCCTCCAGCTCGGCGATCAGCTCCAGGATGTCGCGCAAGCGCTGCAGCGACAGCTTCGGGATGGTGACGCTGCTTCGGGCTTCGTTGACCGCGAAACCCTGCGCCACCAACTGCAGGAACGCTTCGCGCACTGGTGTGCGGGACACACCGAACCGCTCGCACAGCAGCTTTTCGTCCAGAGGTTCCCCGGGGCGGAGTGCGCCCGACGCCAAGTCTTCAAGGATCGCCAGGCGCACTTGCTCGGCGAACGTGCGCGCGCCTTTCGTGGGCTCGGCCACTTGCATGGTTGTGCTCATTTAAATATACTGAAGTCGATCGTAAATATATTAGGAGACGCTCAGTGAATATTCTAAAACAAGCGGTCGCTGCCGCCACCCTGGCGGCCGGCTTGGCCTTGCCTGGCCATGCCGTGTCCGCCACAGGCCCTCAGTGGGTGCCGACCAAACCCATCAAACTGATCCTGGGTTACACCCCGGGCGGCGCGGCGGACGCCACCGCGCGCGAAATCGCCGGGGTCATGGAAAAAATCCTGGGGCAACCCATGGTCGTGGACTACCGCCCCGGTGCGGCGGGCTCCATCGGGGCCGAGGCCGTCGCGAACGCGGCACCCGATGGCTACACGGTGGGCCTCATCGACAGCGCCCCACTGACCATCATCCCGACCACGCGCAAGGTGCCTTACGACCCCGTGACCGGCTTTGCCTACGTGGGCGTGGTCGCGCAATCGCCCTTGGTCATCCTGGTGAACCCCATGCTGCCCGTGCGCACGCTGCCGGAGTTGATTCAGCTGGTCCGCAAGAAGCCCGGCTCGTTGAGCTTCTCCACCTCAGGACTGGGGAGCATCCACCAGATGTCCGCGGAACTGCTGAAGGCCGAAACCGGCACCTTCATGACCCATGTGCCTTATCGGGGTGCGGCCCCCGCCCTCAACGACCTGATGGGCGGCCAGGTGGAGGTGTCGTTCGCGACCATCGCGCCCGCCATCCCGATCGTGCAGAGCGGCAGGGCGCGCGCCATCGCCGTGACCTCGGATCGCGAAGTGCCGTCGTTCCCAGGGGTCAGACCCGTGTCTCAACAGGGCGTCCCAGGCTATGACGCCCAGGGCTGGTTTGTGATGGCCTTGCCCAAGGGCACGCCGCAACCGGTGATCGAGCGCTTGAACGCGGCGCTGAATGAAACCCTGAACACACCCACCGTAAAGGACAAGCTCGTCGGTTTCGGCAACGACATATCGGCAAGCACGCCCAACGCGGCCTCGCTGCTGGTGAAGAGAGACTTCGAAAAATGGGCTCGCGTGGTGCGTGTGCAGCAATTGAAGTTCGAGTGAACCGCATTCCCCTCCCCCGTCTGAAAGCCCCCTCATGTCCATCCACCTTGAATCCGCCCCCACCGCCACCGCGCTCACCCCTCAACCGCCCGAGTTGAACGTGGATGGCGCGGTCGCCACCATCCGCCTGCGCCGGCCCGCCACGCACAACCGCATCGAACCCGATGACGTGGGCGTGATTTCCCGCTACCTGAGCGATCTCAACGGCATGCCCGCGGTGCGCGTCATCGTGTTCCAGAGCGAGGGCAAGAGCTTCAGCTCGGGCTTCGATCTGACGCGGCTGGGCACGGCCGCAAACGCCAATGGAAAGGCCGGCGAGAACCCGTTCGAACAACTCTGCGACGACATCGAAAATGCGCGGGCGGTCACCATCGCCCGGCTGCATGCGCCGGTCTATGGCGGGTCCACAGACCTCGCCCTGTCGTGCGATTTCCGCCTCGGCGCTCAAGGCATCCGCATGTTCATGCCGGCGGCCCGCCTCGGGTTGCACTACTACGGCCGGGGCATCCGCCGCTGGGTCACCCGGCTGGGGCTGGGCGGCGCGAAGAAGCTGTTCCTCACCTCAAGAACGATCGACGCCGCCGAGATGCTGCGGATCGGCTACCTCGACGCCTTGGTGGCACCCGAAGAACTGGACGCTGAGCTGCAGCGCTGGATCGGCGATCTGCTGGCCATGGCCCCCATTCCGCTGGTGTCCATGAAGAAGGTGCTCAACGAGACCGGCCGGCAGGAGTACGACGAGGCGACCGCCACCCAGGCCTTTCTGCACAGCCTGGGCACAAGCGATCTCCGGGAAGCCTTGGCGGCCTTCGCTGAAAACCGCCCCCCCGTGTTCAAGGGCGCCTGACCGACATGACCCCCAAAGCCCAAGGCCCCCTGAAGGGCATGCGCGTTCTCGAACTGTCCCAGATCATGGCCGGCCCGGTGTGCGGGCTCATGCTGGCGGACATGGGCGCCGACGTCATCAAGGTCGAGAAATTCCCCGCCGGGGACGATTCCCGAGGGTATGCACGGCCGGGCGACCCCGGCCTGGCGCCCAGCTTCCTGATGCTCAATCGGGGCAAGCGCTCCGTCGCCGTGGACATCCGCCTGCCACAGGGTCAGGAGGTGATCCGCCGCCTGGTCGCGCAGTGCGACGTCATGACCGAGAACTTCCGCCGCGGCAAGCTCGACGCCCTGGGCCTGGGCTACGACGACCTGCGGCGCATCCATCCCGAGCTGATCTACTGCTCCATCAGCGGCTACGGCCCCAATGGACCGCTGAGCGACCAAGGCGGCTTCGACCTGGTGCTGCAGGCCTTTTCAGGCCTGATCAGCGCCACTGGCACGCCGGACGGGCAGATGGTCAAGCCCGCCAACTCGGTGGCCGACATCAACGCCGGCATTCTGGCGGCCGTCGGCATTCTCGCGGCGTACATCGAGCGGCTGAAGACCGGCAAGGGGTGCAAGGTGGAAACCTCGCTGCTGCAGGCGTCCATGCAGCAGATGTACTGGTTCGCAGCGGCCTACTTCAACGACGCCACCATCGCCAAGCCCATGGGGACGGCCCATCCCTTGATCGCGCCCTACCAGACCTTTCGCTGCCGCACGGGGGCCATCGCCCTGGGTGGCGGAAACCAGGCCAACTGGGAGCGCATCGCGCAGATCCTCGGGCACCCCGAATGGCTGCAGGAACCCCGGTTCAAGAACGGCCGCAGCCGGGTGGCGCACCGCGCGGAACTGGAAGCGCTGATCACGCAAGCCCTGTCCAGCGACGACGCGCCGGCCTGGGTGCAGCGCTTTGACCTGGCCGGCGTGCCGGTGGGCCCGGTCAACAACGTGGGGCAGGCGCTGGAACATCCGCAGGTGCGCGCCACCTCCATGGTGGTGGACGTCGACCACGCCGATGGCGGAAAGACGCCTTCGCTGGGCTTGCCGATCCATTTCAACGGCGCGTCCCCGCACGCCACCTCCGCCGCCCCCTACGTGGGGCAGCACACGGTGTCGGTGTTGCGCGAGCTGGACTTCGAGCCTGGGGAAATCGATGCGCTGATGACCTCGGGCGCGGTCTTTCAGCACTGAGCGCGACCCGGGGCCTGGTAGCTCGCCAGCACCGCCGCCGCCTGCTGCGCCAGGCGCTCGCGCAACGCAGGCGGTGAGAGCACCTCGATCTCGTCGCCGAAGGCGAGCAGTTGCCGCGCGCCCTGCTCCACCGATTCGACGCGGATCGTCACCTCGTCGCCCACCGGGTCGCTGAACGGCACGCGCGCGTTCGCCAGCCACTTCAGGCAGCGCGGCGTCGCGCGTGCCCGCACCTCGATCGAACGCAGCTCCGATTCGAAGCGCGCGGCCGACGCCTGCCAGGTGCGCGCAAGGTCGAAGGTCTTGGGCCGGCGAAAGGCCGTACCCGGTTTGAGCTCCAGCAGGCTCGCCAGCCGGTACGTGCGCGCGCCATCGCCTTTCGTGGGGGCCGCATCCACCGCGCGCGCCACCAGATACCACGCGCCCGCCTTGAGCACCAGGCCCAGCGGCTCCAGCGTCCGCCAGGCCTTGCCGCGCCAGCTTTCGTAACGCACCTCGATGCGGCGCGCGCGCCAGACGGCGTCGGCCACCTCGCGCAGGAAGTTCGGCGCGTCCTGCGCGCGGTACCAGTCCACCGGGTCGATGTGCAGGCGCTGGCCCACACGATCGGCCTGCTCGCGCCACTCGCCCGGCAGGCTGGCCACCATCTTCAGCCGCGCCGAGGCCGCGGCCGCGCCCAGGCCCAGTTCGGTGGCCGGCCCGGGCAGGCCGGCGAGCAGCAGCGCCCGGGCCTCGGGCTCGGTCATGCCGGTGAGCTGGGTGCTCCAGCCCTCGCGCAGCTGAAAGCCGCCCTGGCGTCCACGCTCGCCCCACAGCGGCACACCAGCAGCCGAGAGCTGGTCGATGTCGCGCAGCACGGTGCGCTCGGACACTTCCAGCGCCTGCGCCAGCGCACCGGCCGTGAGGCGGCCGCGCGCCTGCAGCAGCATGAGGATGGAGAGCAGTCGGCTGGCTTGCATGCGACAGATTTAAACATGACACACCGTGTCAGGTTATGGGGCGGATCATCGCCGCACCGTCTTTCAAGGAGCCATCTTCATGACCGAATCCCCCATCGTCGAGCTGCGCCGCTACACCCTGCACCCGGGCCGGCGCGAGGCGCTCATCGAGCTGTTCGACCGCGAGTTCGTCGAAACCCAGGAAGCCCAAGGGCTGCGGGTGATCGGCCAGTTCCGCGACCTGGACGACGCCAACCGGTTCGTCTGGCTGCGCGGCTTCGCCGACATGGCGCGCCGCGCCCGGGGCCTGGCCGCGTTCTACGGCGGCCCGGTCTGGCAGGCGCACCGCGACGCGGCGAACGCCACCATGATCGATTCGGACGACGTGTTCCTGCTGCGCCCGGCCTGGCCCGGTGCGGGCATCGACGGCGAAGCCCCCCGGCGCGCCAAGCCCGGTACCACCGACACACCACCCGGCCTGCTGGACGCGGCCGTGTTCCCGCTGCGCGCGCCCGCCGGCAGCGACCTGCTCGCGCTGTGCCGCGAGGTGCTCTCGCCGGTGCTGCGCCAGGGCGGCGCGCGGCGCATCGGCTGGTACGTGACGGAGGCCAGCCCCAACAACTTCCCGCGCCTGCCGGTGCGCGAGGGCGAGCCGGTGCTGGTGGGCCTCGCGCTGTTTCAGAGCCCCGCCGCCTTCGACGCCTTCGCGCGCGGCGGCGCCTGGGCACGCGACGCACAGCCCATGCTCACCCCCTGGCTGGCCGGTCCCACCGAGAGCCACCGCCTCACCCCCACCGCCCGTTCCGCGTTGCACGCCTGAAGGAGCATCCCCATGAACACCAGCGAACACGACTTCGACTTCCTGCACGGCCACTGGCGCGTGGAA
Organism: Hydrogenophaga sp. FG152; assembly: GCF_057809615.1. Taxonomy (NCBI): domain Bacteria; kingdom Pseudomonadati; phylum Pseudomonadota; class Betaproteobacteria; order Burkholderiales; family Comamonadaceae; genus Hydrogenophaga; species Hydrogenophaga sp. FG152. The sequence goes on from NZ_JBMDKH010000025.1 coordinate 63,358, forward strand.
CACCACCGCCTGCGCGAGCGCCTGAACGGCTGCACCGACTGGGAGCGCTTCGACGGCACCTGCACCGCCTGGCCCGTGCTCGGCGGCCAGGGCAATGTGGACGACAACCTGCTGCACCTGCCCGGCGGCAGCTACCGCGCGGCCACGCTGCGCAGCCACAACCCACACACCGGCCGCTGGTCCATCTGGTGGCTGGACGGCCGCCAGCCCCACCAGCTGGACGTGCCGGTGGTGGGCCACTTCGACCGCGGCGTGGGCACCTTCTTCTCCGAAGACGTGCTGGACGGCCGCCCGATCCGCGTGCGCTTTCGCTGGACCGACACGCAGACCGCCTCGCCGCTGTGGGAGCAGGCGTTCTCGGCCGACGCCGGCCGCCACTGGGAAGCCAACTGGACGATGCGCTTCCACCGGGCCCCGGCCTGAAGCCAGGGTGCGGTGGCGAACAGACGCGCGGCAGGGCCGCTTTCATATTGGGCGGCCCCACCCCACCGGCAACCCACCATGACCCCGATCCGAAAAGGACAGGCGCCCGCCCCGCTCCAGCGCGCGCAGTTCAGCGAGCGCTTTCGCCAGTTCTTCGTGGACCCCGCCTACCGCACCGAGGACGCCAGCATCGAACGCCTGGAAGCCATCGCCTGGGAGGCCTACCAGGAAGGCCGCAAGGCGCCCCTCACGCAAAAGGCCGGCCCGGGGTATGCCGATCCGGGCTACGACCTGTCGTCCGAATGGGCGGCCAACAAGCAGCGCATCGAAGCCGCCCAGACCCGATGGGCGAAAAAGAGCACGCCCTCGCGCGTGCTGCTGGTCTGCGGCGCCGCGCGCAACGACGGCACCTGCCCGGGCGAAATGTCCAAGACCTTCCGCCTCACGCAGATCGCGCAGCAGGCGCTGGAACAGGAACAGATGGAGGTCGACCTGCTCGACCTGAGCCTGCTCACCTCCAGCTACGCGCTGCACATCCACCCCTGCAAGGGCTGCGTGTCCACCGCCATGCCGCTGTGCCACTGGCCCTGCAGCTGCTACCCCAACCACGCGCTGAACCAGACGCACGACTGGATGGCCGAGATCTACGAGCGCTGGGCCGCCGCGCACGCGGTGCTCATCGTCACCCCCGTCTACTGGTACCAGAGCCCCAGCCCGCTCAAGCTGATGATGGACCGCCTGGTCTGTGCCGACGGCGGCAACCCCGACCCGACCTCCACCGGCGGCAAGAAGCCCGAGAAAGCCAAGGCACTGGAAATGGCGGGCTGGGACTACCCGCAGCACCTGGCGGGCCGGGCCTACGGCGTGGTGGTGCACGGCGACGTGGCCGGCATCGAGGGCACGCGCCGCTCGCTGTGCGACTGGCTGGACTGGATGGGCCTGATCGACGCCGGTGCGCCGGCCCGGCTGGACCGCTTCATCGGCTACTACGAACCCTACTTCAACAGCCACGACGCCCTGGACAAGGACACCGGCGTGCAGGAAGAAACCCGCCAGGCCGCGCTGGCCGTGGCCCAGGCGGTGGTGGCGCTGCGCGCCGGCCGGCTGCAGGCGGTGCAGCCGCGCACCACGCGCCCCCGGCCCAAATGAGACACCGCGTCTCAATTTGAGAATGATTGCCGCCGGTCGGGAGATTTGAGGGTTAACCCGCAAATCACCGCCCGGGCAGCGTGCTCAACTTGTTGGTGCCCCATCACCACAACAAGGAGACAAGCATGCAGGTTCAACTCAGGGTCAACGGCAAGGCCGTGACCATCGACGCGCCGCCCCACACGCTCTTGGTCCAGGCGATCCGCGAACACCTCAAGCTCACCGGCACCCACGTGGGTTGCGACACCGCCCAGTGCGGCGCCTGCACGGTCTTGCTCGACGGGCGCGCGGTCAAGTCCTGCAACATGCTGCTGCCCCAGGCCGCCGGCTGCGAGGTGACCACCATCGAAGGCCTGGCGTCGGCCGACGGCACCATGCACCCGATGCAGGCGGCGTTCAAGGAATGCCACGGCCTGCAGTGCGGCTTCTGCACCCCGGGCATGGTGATGAGCTCGGTGAGCCTGTGCAAGTCGAACCCCGGCGCCACCGGTGCCGAGATCCGCGAACTGCTCGAGGGCAACCTGTGCCGCTGCACCGGTTACCAGAACATCGTCAAGGCCGTGCAGCAAGGCGCTGCCGCCATGAAGTGACACCCCCCCGCCGCGCTTCGCGCGACCCCCTCAAGGGGGCGGCGCCAGCGGCCTGGCAAAGCCAGTTCCGCGGCGCCCCTCGATCGAAACCTCACTGGAGCCATTGACATGGGTGCTTCCGACTTCTCCAAACTCCCCCACATCGGTGAATCGCTCAAGCGCAAGGAGGACTACCGCTTCCTCACCGGCGCCGGCCAGTACACCGACGACATCGTGCTGCCCAACATGCACCACGCGGTGTTCGTGCGCTCGCCGCACGCGCACGCCAACATCCGCAAGATCGACAAGGCCGCCGCGCTCAAGGCGCCGGGCGTGATCGGCATCCTCGACGGCAACGACGTCGCGGGCGACAAGATCGCGGGCCTGCCCTGCGGCTGGCTCATCACCGACACCGCCGGCCAGCCCATGAAGGAGCCGCCCCACCCCATCCTGGCCTTCGACAAGGTGCGCTACGTGGGCGACCACGTCGCCATGGTGGTGGCCGACACGCTGGAGAACGCGAAGAACGCCGCCGAACTGGTGGACGTGGACTACGAGCCGCTGGCCGCCGTGGTGGACGTGCGCGACGCCATGAAGCCCGGCGCGCCGGCGCTGCACGAGGCCGCCGCCGACAACCACTGCTACAAGTGGGCCATCGGCGACAAGGGCCAGGTGGACGCGGCGTTCAACGGCGCCGCGCACGTGACCAAGATCGATCTGGTCAACAACCGCCTCGCGCCCAACCCGATGGAGCCGCGCGCGGCCATCGCCAGCTACAACCGCGCGGGCGACGACTACACGCTCTACGTGGCCAACCAGAACCCGCACGTGGAGCGCCTGCTGATGACGGCCTTCGTGCTCGGCCTGCCCGAGCACAAGGTGCGCGTGATCGCGCCCGACGTGGGCGGCGGCTTCGGCGCCAAGATCTTCCTGTACGCCGAAGACGTGTGCCTGACCTGGGCCTCGAAGAAGCTCAACTGCGCGATCAAGTGGACCTGCGACCGCTCCGAGGCCTTCCTGAGCGACGCCCACGGCCGCGACCACGTGACGCACGCCGAAATGGCGCTGGACAAGGACGGCCACTTCCTCGCCTTCCGCGTGCACACCGACGCCAACCTCGGCGCCTACCTCTCCACCTTCTCCACCGCCGTGCCCACCATCCTGTACGCCACGCTGCTCGCGGGCCAGTACAAGACGCCGCAGGTCTACGTGGAGGTGGACGCCTGGTTCACCAACACCTCGCCGGTGGACGCCTACCGCGGCGCCGGCCGGCCCGAGGCGACCTACCTGCTCGAGCGCATCGTGAGCCGCTGCGCGTGGGAGACCGGCCTGTCGCAGGACGAGATCCGCCGCCGCAACTTCATCACCGAGTTCCCCTACCAGACCCCGGTGGCGCTGCAGTACGACACCGGCGACTTCCCCGCCTGCATGGCCCAGGCCAACGAACTCGCCGAAATGGCCAGCTTCGAACAGCGCAAGGCCGCCTCCAAGGCCAAGGGCCTGCTGCGCGGCGTGGGCTACAGCAGCTACATCGAAGCCTGCGGCCTGGCGCCGTCGAACGTGGCGGGCGCGCTCGGTGCGCGCGCCGGCCTGTTCGAGTGCGGCGAAGTGCGCGTGCACCCCACCGGCAGCGTGACCGTGTTCACCGGCTCGCACAGCCACGGCCAGGGCCACGAAACCACCTTCGCGCAGGTCGTGGCCTCGCGCCTGGGGCTGGACCCGTCGCAAGTGGACATCGTGCACGGCGACACCGGCCGCGTGCCCTTCGGCATGGGCACGTACGGCTCGCGCTCCATCTCGGTGGGCGGCGCGGCCATCATGCGGGCGCTGGACAAGATCGAGGCCAAGGCCAAGAAGATCGCGGCCCACCTCATGGAAACCGGCGACGCCGACGTGGACTTCGCCAACGGCGAGTTCACCGTGAAAGGCACCGACAAGAAAGTCACCTTCGGCCAGGTCGCGCTCACCGCCTACGTGCCGCACAACTACCCGCTGGACAAGCTGGAGCCGGGCCTGAACGAGACCGCGTTCTACGACCCGACCAACTTCACCTTCCCGGCCGGCACGCACATCTGCGAGGTGGAGGTGGACCCCAACACCGGCGTGGTGCGCATCGACCGCTTCACCGCGGTGGACGACTTCGGCACCATCATCAACCCGATGATCGTGGAAGGCCAGGTGCATGGCGGCCTGGTGCAAGGCATCGGCCAGGCGCTGCTGGAGCACTGCGTGTACGACCGCGAGACCGGCCAGCTGGTCACCGGTTCGTTCATGGACTACGCCATGCCCCGCGCCGACGACGTGCCGGACTTCCGGCTCGGCCACGTGGTCACGCCCTGCACCACCAACCCGCTGGGCACCAAGGGCTGCGGCGAGGCCGGTGCCATCGGCTCGCCGCCGGCGGTGATCAACGCCGTGCTGGACGCGCTCGCGCCGCTGGGCGTGAAGGACCTGGACATGCCCGCGAGCCCCAGCCGCGTCTGGACCGCCATCCAATCGGCCAAGGCCTGAACCGGAGGACCCACACCATGTACGCATTCACACTCGAACAACCCAAGACCCTGGCCGATGCCAAGCGCTTCAGCGGCGCCGGCGCGCAACCCCTGGCCGGCGGTCAGACCCTGATCGCATCCATGAAACAGCGCCTGCTGCGCCCCGAGCAACTGGTGGACCTGGGCGGCGTGGCCGAGCTGCGCGGCGTCAAGGTCGAAGGCCAGACCCTGGTCATCGGCGCCATGACCTGCCACCAGGACGTGGCCGACAACGCCGACGTGCGCAAGCACATCCCCGGGTTGGCCGCGCTGGCCGAAGGCATTGGCGACCGCCAGGTGCGCGCGCGCGGCACCATGGGTGGCTCGGTGGCCAACAACGACCCGGCCGCCTGCTACCCCAGCGCCGTGCTGGGCCTGGGCGCCACCGTGGTGACCGACCGGCGCCAGATCGCGGCCGACGACTTCTTCCAGGGCCTGTACACCACGGCGCTGGAGCCGGGCGAGATCATCACCGCGATCCGTTTCCCCATCCCCACCAAGGCGGCGTACGCCAAGTTCCGCCAGCCGGCCTCGCGCTTCGCGCTGGTGGGCGTGTTCGTGGCGCTCACGCCCTCGGGCCCGCGCGTGGCGGTCACCGGCACCGGCAACGGCGTGTTCCGCCATGCCGGGCTGGAGGCGGCCTTGGCGAAGAGCTTCACGCCCGACGCGGTGAAGGACGTGAAGATCGACGCCAGCGACATCAGCGGCGACCTGCACGCCAGCGCGGCCTACCGGGCGCACCTGGTGACGGTGCAGACGCAGGTGGCGGTGCGTCACGCCAACGGATGAGCCGGGTGCCCGACGACACCGGCAGCATCGACGGCCTCAGCCACGCCCTGCAGGGCGTGGGCTACCACGCTCCCCGGCGGCTGGCCACCGCCGTGTTTCTGGCCATGCGCCTGCAACGCCCGCTGCTGCTCGAAGGCGAGCCGGGCGTGGGCAAGACCGAGCTGGCCAAGGCGCTCGCCAAAGTGCTGGGCCGGCCGCTGGTGCGCCTGCAGTGCTACGACGGCATGGAGCAGCGCGAGGCTCTCTACGAATGGAACCACACGGCGCAGCTGCTGCACATGCGCGCCGCGCAGGCCACGGCCACGCCCGACGAAATCGAGCGCGAGGTCTACCAGGCGCGTTACCTCATCCGCCGCCCGTTGCTGCAGGCCCTGCAGACGCCGGAGCCTGGCGCGGTGCTGCTGATCGACGAAGTGGACCGGGCCGACGAGCCGTTCGAAGCCTTTCTGCTGGAGTACCTGGGCGAGTACCAGGTGAGCATCCCCGAGCTGGGCACCATCCAGGCCGTGGCCGCGCCGCTGACCATCCTGACGAGCAACCGCACGCGCGACCTCAACGACGCGGTGAAGCGGCGTTGCCTGTACCAGTGGCTGGACTACCCGGAGCGCGAACGCGAACTCGCCATCGTGAAAAGCCAGGTGCCCGAAGCCAGTGCGGCGCTCACCGAGCAAGTCACGCGCTTCGTCTCGCGCCTGCGCAACCAGCCGTTTGCCAACGCCTTCCAGCGCAGCCCAGGGATCGCGGAGAGTGTGGAGTGGGCCAAGGCCCTGGTGGCGTTGGATACGCTGACTCTGGACCCTGAGGTGATTCAGGACACCGCCGGCATCCTTTTCAAGCAGCGTGAAGACGTGGCGGCTTTGTTGCCCATGCTCGACCAGTTGTTGGCGCCTGAGCCTGTGTGATTTCTGTGGACACCTTGCTTGCTTGCATTGGCTCCGGGCCGCTGGGGCGGGGGCCCGTTCTCCGGCGCTGCTCGCGGGCGTCTGCCCGGGCACACGGGAAACCACTGCGTCAACACCGTGGTCTGGACGCACGCTCTGTGGCAACCGCGAATGGGCGCCTGCGCCCGGACCCCCACCCCATCGACCCCAGCCGCACCCAGGCACGCCACAAAAATGAAAACCCTTTGCGCGCCCGCATGTCACTCTCGACGGATGGTGGGGTTCGCGGGCGCAGGCGCCCATTCGCGGTTGCCACAG
>NZ_JBMDKH010000026.1:0-65141 GCF_057809615.1 Hydrogenophaga sp. FG152
CGTTGCGAAGCCTCGCCGGGCCACCGGCCCGTCTGCGTTTCGCGCCTTGCGCAGGACTTTTTTGATCCGCAACGCATCTTGGAAAAATGGGGCGAGCAGGCCCTGATGTTGCCGGGCACCTTCAGGTCGAACAGGTCGGCGCCATGCTGCGCGTTGTCGAAGGCGTAGGCGGCGGTCTGGTAGATCGGCACGGCCACGGCCTTGGTGGTGGGGTCGGGCCGGTAGCCGGCGTGCACCGAGCGGGTTTCGAATTTCCAGTCTGCGGACATCGGTTTTTCTCCTTGTGGTGGTGGGACGTTCAGGCGGTGGCGGGTTCGCGCGCCGTTTGAATGGCGGCGGCGGCCGGGTGGGCGGGACGTTTCAGGCCCAGGTGATCGCGCAGGGTGCGGCCGCTGTACTCGGTGCGGAACAGGCCGCGCCGCTGCAGCTCGGGCACGACAAGCTGCACAAAATCCTTCAGGCCGTGGGGCAGCGTGGGCGCCAGCACGTTGAAGCCGTCGGCCGCGCCGCTGGTGAACCAGTGTTCGAGCTGGTCGGCGATGGACTCGGCCGTGCCCACCACCGTCCAGTGGCCGCGCGCGCCGGCCACGCGCTCGTAGAGCTGGCGGATCGTCAGGCCGTCGCGGCGCGCGAGGCCGGCGAACAGTTCCTGGCGGCTCTGCCAGCCTTCGGTCACCGGCAGGTCCTGCGGGAACGGGCCGTCCACCGGGTATTTCGAGAGGTCCACGTTGCCGAGGAAGGTGGAGAGCAGGCCGACGCCGAGCACCGGGTCGATCAGGGACTGCAGTTGCTCGAACTTCTCGCGCGCTTCGGCCTCGCTGCGGCCCACGAAGGGCGAGATGCCGGGCAGGATCTTCAGCGCGTCGGTGGAGCGGCCGTAGGCGGCCAGCTGGCCCTTGAGGCGGTTGTAGAACTGGCGCGCGTCATCGGCGGTCTGCTGCGCGGTGAACACCACCTCGGCGCTGGCGGCGGCGAGGTCCTGCCCGTCGCCGGACGAACCGGCCTGCACCAGCACCGGGTGGCCCTGCGGCGAGCGGCGGGTCTGCAGGCCACCGTGCACCTTGTAGTGCGCACCGTCGTGCGCCACGCGGTGCAGCTTGGCGGGATCGAAGAAGCGGTTGCGGGCCTTGTCTTCGATGAAGGCGTCGTCTTCCCAGGTGTTCCACAGGCCTTTGACGACCTGCACGTACTCCCGCGCGCGCTCGTAGCGCTGGGCGTGGGCGATCTGCTGGTCCAGCCCGAAGCTGCGGGCCTCGAAGTCGCTGCCTGAGGTGACGAGGTTCCAGCCCGCGCGGCCACCACTCAGCTGGTCGAGCGTGGCGTATTTGCGGGCCAGGTGGTAAGGGGGCAGGTAGGTGCTGGAGACCGTGGCCACCAGGCCGATGTGCGTGGTGCTCTGCGACAGCGCGGCCAGGGTGAGCAGCGGATCCAGCGGGTACCAGAGGGCGTTCTTCGCCACCCCTTCGTCGGGCGGGCCGGGCAGGCCCACGTTGTCGGCGAAGAAGATGGCGTCGAACTTCGCGGCCTCGGCCAGCTGCGTCCACTCGGTGAGCGCGGCGATCTGGCCGCCGGCCGAGGGCACCACGTCCGGGTGCCGCCAGGCGGCCAGGTGGTGACCGGCGCCGAAGAAGAAGGCACCGAGGTGCATCTGGCGAGGGGAGGTCATGTCAAAACCCGGCCAGGACCGAGCCCTTGAACTCGGTCTGGATGAAGGCCTTGACTTCGGCCGACTGGTAGGCCTTCACCAGTTTGGCGACCCAGGGCTTGTCCTTGTCGGCCTCGCGCACGGCGATCAGGTTCACGTACGGGCTCTTGGCGTTTTCCTGGGCGATGGCGTCCTTGCCCGGGTTCAGGCCGGCGGAGAGCGCGTAGTTGGTGTTGATGGCCGAGGCGTCGAGGTCGTCGAGCGAGCGCGGCAGTTGCGCGGCGTCGAGCTCCACGAACCTGAGCTTCTTGGGGTTGCTCACCACGTCCAGCGGCGTGGCCTTCAGACCGGCTTCGGGTTTGAGCTTGATGAGGCCCTGGTCCTGCAGCACCAGCAGCACGCGCCCGCCGTTGGTGGGGTCGTTCGGGATGCCGACCTTGCCGCCTTCGGGCAGGTCCTTCAGGCTCTTGACCTTCTTGCTGTAGATGCCGATGGGGAAGTTCACCGTGTAGCCGACGGCGGTGAATTTGTAGCCGCGGTCCTTGATCTGGTTGTCCAGGTAGGGCTTGTGCTGGTAGCTGTTGGCGTCCAGGTCGCCGGCGGCGAGCGCGGCGTTGGGCTGCACGTAGTCGCTGAACTCGACGATCTGGATCTTCAGGCCGTCCTTCTCGGCGATCTTCTTCACCTGCTCGAAGATCTGCGCGTGCGGGCCGGCGGTGACGCCGATCTTGAGCGGTTTGTCCTGCGCGAGCGCGGGCGCGGCGAAGGCAGCGGCCAGCGTGAGGGCCAGGGTGGATTGGAGCAGTTGCCGTTTGATCATTTCAGGGTTCCTTGTGGTTGATAAAAGTTTTCAAAGCGCACGAAACAACACTTCCGGAGCGTGTGCCTCGATCCAGAGGCATCAAGGGACGGCTCCGCCGGCCCAAGATGCCGTCCCCCCTCCAAGCGCCGAAGGCGCGCAAGTGAGGGGGGAAGCCGCGCAGCGGCGCAGGGGGGTGTTTCATTTCTTGTTCAGGCGGCGCACCAGCCAGTCGCCCAGGCTTTGCACCGCCTGCACGAAGACGATGAGCAGCAGCACCACGGCCAGCATCACCTCGGGCAGGAAGCGCTGGTAGCCATAGCGGATGCCGAGGTCGCCCAGGCCGCCGCCGCCGATGGCGCCGGCCATGGCCGAGTAGCCGGTGAGGCTGACGAGGGTGATGGTGAAACCGGCCACGATGCCGGGGAAGGCCTCGGGCAGCAGCACCTTGAAGACGATCTGCGGGGTGGTGGCGCCCATGGCTTGCGCGGCTTCGACCAGCCCGCTGTCCACCTCGCGCAGCGAGGTTTCCACCAGGCGCGCGATGAAGGGCGCGGCGGCGATCGTCAGCGGCACCACGGCGGCGGCCGTGCCGATGGACGAGCCGGTGATGAGGCGCGTGAACGGGATGATCGCGACCAGCAGGATGATGAATGGCGTGGACCGCACGGCATTGACGATGCCGCCCACGGTGCGGTTGAAGGCCGCGTTCTGCAGCACGCCGCCGTGGTCGGTGAGGCGCAGCAGCACCCCCAGCGGCACGCCGATGAGCGCACCCACGGCGCCGGAGATGCCCACCATCACCAGCGTCTCCCAGAAGGAGAGCACGAAGAGGTCGAGCAGGGCCGGCGGGAACCAGGTTTGCAGCTGTTCAAGCATGGGCCACCTCCTGCACCTGCACGCCGGCGCCACGCAGGTGGCTCACGGCGGCTTGCAGCTGCTCTTGCGCGCCACGCGCCAGCACGGCCAGCGTGCCGAAGGGATGGCCCTGCACCTCGTCGATCTGGCCGTGCACGATGTTCAGGTCCAGCCCGAAGCGGCGCACCAGGTCGGAGAGCAGGGGCTGGTCGGACTCGACGCCGGCGAACACCAGGCGCAGCAGGCTGGCCCGCGGCTGGCCCGGCACGCCGAGCAGGCCGCGCACGCGCTCCAGCACATTGGCCGGCAGCTCGCGCGGCACCACGTCGTCGAGCAGGCTGCGCGTCGTTTCGTTCTGCGGGTCGCTGAACACCTTGAGGGCCTCGCCCTGTTCGACGATCTGCCCGGCCTCCATCACCGCGAGGCGGTGGGCCACCTGCTTGATCACCTGCATCTGGTGCGTGATGAGCACGATGGTGAGGCCCAGCTCGCGGTTGATCTGCTGCAGCAGCGCGAGGATGGAGCGGGTGGTTTCGGGGTCGAGCGCGGAGGTGGCTTCGTCCGAGAGCAGCACCTTGGGCTGGCTGGCCAGGGCGCGGGCAATGCCCACGCGCTGTTTCTGCCCGCCGCTGATCTGGGCCGGGTAGCGGTCGGCCAGCGCGCCCAGGCCCGCGAGTTCGAGCAGCGGGTTCACGCGCGCCTTGATCTGGTGGCGCGAGAGGCCGGCGAGTTCGAGCGGCAGCGCCACGTTGTCGAACACGGTGCGCGAGGTCAGCAGGTTGAAGTGCTGGAAGACCATGCCGATGTCGCGCCGGGCTTCGCGCAGGCCGGCGGCGTTCAGCGTGGTGAGGGAGCGGCCGGCGACTGTGACCGTGCCCTGGCTGGGCCGGTTGAGCAGGTTGATGGTGCGCACCAGCGAGCTCTTGCCCGCGCCGCTGCGCCCGATCACGCCGAAGACCTCGCCGCCGCGGATCTGCAGGTCCACGCCGCGCAGGGCGTGCACCGGCCCCTTGGGGCCGCGGTAGGTCTGGTGGATGTTGTCGAGAAGGATCACGAGGAAATGCCAGGAACGAGGGGGAGTTCGCCAGGGGCACCGCGGAACTGGCTTTGCCAGGCCGCTGGTGTCGTCCCTCCTCCCAGCGCCGAAGGCGCGCCAGAGAGGAGGGAAGCCGCGAAGCGGCGCAGGGAGGTGTTCACAATTTCGCGATGGAGACTTCGGTGGACTTCACGAGCGCGACCACTTCCGAGCCCACCTTCAGGTCCAGGTCGTTCACCGAGCGGGTGGTGATGACGGAGGTGACGATGCCCCAGGGCGTTTCGACATCGACTTCGGAGACGACGTCGCCCTTGATGATTTCCTTGACTTTGCCCTTGAACTGGTTGCGCACGTTGATGGCTTGGATGGACATGGTGTTTTCCTTGGTTTGAATGAAGTGGAGGGAGCAGGGATTCAGACGGCCCAGCGCAGGGCGTGGGCGGGTTGGGTGGGCCAGACCGGGTCGTTCGACGGTGGCGCGCTGTCGGGCACCTGCAGCACGCGGTCGAGGATGCGTTTCTCGATCGCGGCGAAGGTGGCGTCACCGCGCGAACGCGGGCGCGCCAGCGGCACGCGCTCGTCCAGCGCGATGGCGCCGTCTTCGATCAGGATCACGCGGTCGGCCAGGGCCACGGCCTCCTGCACGTCGTGCGTGACGAGCAGGGCGGTGAAGCCGTGGCGCTTCCACAGGCCTTCGATGAGTTCGTGCATTTCGATGCGGGTGAGCGCATCGAGGGCGCCCAGCGGCTCGTCGAGCAGCAGCAATTGCGGCCGGTGCACCAGGGCGCGGGCCAGCGAGACGCGCTGGCGCTGGCCGCCCGAGAGCTTGGCCGGCCAGTCGTTGAGGCGGTCGCCCAGACCGACCTGGCCGAGCACGGCCTCGGCGTCGGCCTTGCGGTCCTTGGGCAGGCCCAGGGCCACGTTGTCGACCACGCGTTTCCAGGGCAGCAGGCGCGCGTCCTGGAACATGATGCGGGTGTCGTCGTGCAGGCCGTCGACGTTCTTGCCGTCGAGCAGCAGCTCGCCGCCGCTGGCCGGCTCCAGGCCGGCGATGAGGCGCAGCAGCGTGCTCTTGCCGCAGCCGCTGCGGCCCACGATGGCCACGAACTCTCCGGGCTCGATGGTGAGCTGGTTGTCGCGCAGCACCTCGCGCGCGCCGTAGCGCTTGCTGAGGTGGCGCAGCTGCACGCGCACGCCGTGGGTGTCGGTCTTCTCGCTCATGCGTTCACCCCTGCGGTTTGAACAGCGCGACGTTCACGGCGTCGACGCGGCGCGGCAGCAGCTTCTCGGCCAGGAAGGCGTCGGCGATCTTCTGCTGCTCGGTGATGTTCTGCGGCGTGACCGGGCGCACCGCGTAGCTGCGGCGGCCGTTGGCCTGTTCGACGATGGCCGCGTCCAGGCCCCAGAAGGGCGCGAGCAGGGCGGCGGCTTCCTTGGGGTTCTGCTTGACCCAGCGGCCGGTCTTCTCCAGCTCGGCGTAGATCACGCCGAGCACGTCGGGCCGGGCCTGCGCGAAGCGGGTGCTGGCCAGGTAGTAGCGCTGGTACGAGGCCAGGCCGGTGCCGTCGGCGAGCACGCGCGCGCCGGCCTGCTTCTGCGCGGCGGAGAGGAAGGGGTCCCAGACCACCCAGGCGTCCACGGCGCCTTTCTCGAAGGCGGCGCGGCCATCGGCCGGCGTGAGGTACGCGGGCTCGATGTCGGCGAAAGACAGGCCGGCTTTTTCCAGCGCGGCGATCAGCAGGTAGTGCGCGCCGGCGGCTTTCGCGAAGGCCACGCGCTTGCCCTTGAGTTCGCTCACGCTCTTCAGCGGCGAGTCGGCGCGCACCACGATGGCCTGGGCCGTGGGCGAGGGCGCCTCCTGCGCCACGAAGGTGAGCTGCGCGCCGGCGGCCTGGGCGAACACCGGCACCGTGTCGGCCACGTCGGCGCTGAAGTCCAGGTTGTCGAGGTTGAGCGCTTCGAGCAGCGGCAGGCCGCTGGTGAACTCGTGCCAGCTCAGCGTGGCGCCCAGCGGCGCGAGGCGCTGTTCCAGCGTGCCCTGCAGGCGCAGCACGGCGATCAGCGTGGACGATTTCTGATAACCCAGGCGCACGGCGCGTGGCGCGTTGCCCTGGGCCAGGGCGGCACCGGCGGCGAGGGAACCCAGGGCGCCCAGCGCGGCGCGGCGATTGAAGAGGGAGTGCGTCATGGTGGTCGTTCTCGTTGGATGGGGTTCAGGGGTTCTGGTAACCGGGGTGCCAGCGCAACCAGTAGCGTTCGAGACCACGGGCGAACACGTCGGCCAGCTTGCCGAGCGCGGCGTAGAGCAGGATGCCGACGAGCACGATGTCGGTCTGGAGGAACTCGCGGGCGTTCATCGTCAGGTAGCCGATGCCGGCCTGCGCCGAGATGGTCTCGGCCACGATCAGGATCACCCACATCAGGCCGAGCGAGAAACGCAGGCCGACCAGGATGGAGGACAGCGCGCCGGGCAGGATGATCTGGGTGTACAGGCCCCAGCGCGAGAGGCCGTAGGTGCGGCCCATCTCGATCAGGCCCGGGTCCACGTTGCGGATGCCGTGGAAGGTGTTGAGGTAGATCGGGAAGAACACGGCGACGGCGATCAGGAACAGCTTGGCGACTTCGTCGATGCCGAACCATAGGATCACCAGCGGGATCAGCGCGAGCGCCGGGATGTTGCGCACCATCTGGATGCTGGAGTCCAGCAGCGTTTCGAAGAAGCGCACCGAGCCGGTGAGCAGGCCCAGCGCCAGGCCCAGGCCGCCGCCGACGGCCAGGCCGATCAGGGCGCGGCCGGCGCTCACCTTCACATGGGTCCAGAGTTCGCCGGAGACGGCCAGCGTCCAGAACGCGGCGACCACGTCCAGCGGTGCGGGCAGCACGCGGGTGGACAGCCAGCCCAGCGAGGACGAGAGCTGCCACAGCACCACCAGCAGCACCGGCACCAGCCAGGGCAGGAAACGCTGCCAGAGGCCGCGCAGCAGCGGGCCGAGGAAGGCACCGGCGCCACGGCCGGGCAGCAGGCCCCAGCCGGGCGCGTCGATGGTGTCGGGCACCGGGGTCACCGGGGCCTCGCGGAGGGTCTGGGCCTGGGCTTGCGTCATGTGGCGCTCCCTTGTTGCGAATGGTCGGGTTCGAGGAATTCCAGCGGGTTGCCGGCGGGGTCGTTGACGAAGAAGCGCAGGTGGCCAGGCAGCGGCCGGCTTTCGTCGATCTCCAGCCCGGCGTCGAGCAGCCTGGCGCGGAAACCGGGCAGGTTCTGCACCTCGAAGGCCAGGTGCGAGGGCGAGGGCGAAGGGGTCCAGTTCGGCACGGGCACGAGGTCCACGCGCTGCGAGGCGGCGTAGAAGCGCAACGCGTTGCCACCGCCCAGGCGGAATTCCTTCAAGCCCAGCAACTCGCCGTAGAAATGCCGCACCAGCGATTGCTGGCCAGCCGGGAAGCCGAGCTGCACGTGGTGGATGGAATGGATGGTGCTCATGGCAGGGCTCCTCAGCTTTGGGCGGTGCGCGGCACGAACACGTTGGCGACCGTCTCGCCGAACGGGCCGGTGAGCGCGGGGCCGGGCAACTTCTCGCGCAGCTTGCGCGGCAGCAGCGGGAACACGAGTTCGGCGAAGCGGTAGGCCTCTTCGAGGTGCGGGTAGCCGGAGAAGATGAAGTTCTCCAGACCCAGCTCGGCGTACTCCTGGATGCGAGCGGCCACGGTCTCGCGGTCGCCCACCAGGGCGGTGCCGGCACCGCCGCGCACCAGGCCCACGCCGGCCCACAGGTTGGGGCTGATCTCCAGGTCGGCGCGGGTGCGTTTGGCGCCGCCGGCGTGCAGCGCGGCCATGCGGCGCTGGCCTTCGGAATCCATCTTGGCGAACGCGGCCTGCGCGCGGTTCACCACGTCGTCGTCGAGTTTGCTGATGAGCGCGTCGGCGGCGGCCCAGGCCTCGGCGTCGGTCTCGCGCACGATCACGTGCAGGCGGATGCCGAACGTAATCGGGCGGCCGGATCGGGCGCTGGGCCGCCCCAAGCCCGATTGCACCCCCTCGGGGGGCAGCGCAGCGTGGGGGCTGTCGTATTTGGCGGCGCGGGCCTTCACGTCGGCCACTTTCTTCGCCACCTCCGCCGGGGGCTCGCCCCAGGTGAGGTAGGTGTCCACCTGTTCGGCCGCGAGCTCGTGCGCGGCTTCGGAAGAACCGCCGAAGTACACCGGCGGGTGGGGGTGCTGCAGCGGCGGGAAGAACAGCTTGGCGCCCTTGACCTGCAGGTGCTGGCCGTCGTAGTCGAAGGTCTCGCCTTCGTGGCTGCGCGTGAGGATCTCGCGCCAGATGCGGATGAACTCGGCCGACTGCTCGTAGCGCTGCGCGTGGTCCAGGAACACGCCGTCGCCTTCGAGCTCGGCGCGGTCGCCGCCGGTGACGAGGTTGATGAGCAAGCGGCCGTTGGAGAGGCGGTCGAAGCTGGCGGCCATGCGCGCGGCCAGCGCCGGCTGGTGCAGGCCGGGGCGCACGGCCACCAGGAATTTCAGCCGCTGCGTCACCGGCAGCAGGCTGGCGGCCACCACCCAGGGGTCTTCGCAGGAACGGCCGGTGGGAATCAACACGCCTTCGTAGCCCAGGCTGTCGGCGGCTTGCGCGACCTGCTTGAGGTAGTCGTGGTTGAGCTGCCGCCCGCCCTGCGCCGTGCCGAGGTAACGGCTGTCGCCGTGGGTGGGGATGAACCAGAAGATGTTGAGACCCATGGCCGCTCCCCTCAGCTCGCGTTCACCGCAGCCTCAAGCACGTTGATCTTTTTCGGGATCAGCTTGAGGTTGAAGAAGGTGTCGGCGATGACCTGCTGTTCCTGCAGGATGGCCCTGGTGATGGGGCCGGTGCCGTAGACCTGGCGGGTCACGGAGCGGTCCACCACCGGCTTGGGCAGGCCCCACAGCGGCGCGAACTCGGCGGCGAGTGCATCGCGGTTGGCGCTGCCCCACTGGTCGAGCTTGTTGATCTCCTCGATCACGATCCTGATCACGTCGGCGTTCTTCGCCGCGTAGTCCAGCGTGGAGAAGTAGTAGGCGCGGTTGTTCACCACGCCGGTGGCGTCGGCCAGGATGCGGCCGTTCAGGCCCACCTCGGCGGCGGCCAGGAACGGGTCCCAGATCACCCAGGCGTCGACGGCGCCTTTTTCGAAGGCGGCGCGCGCATCGGCCGGCGGCAGGAAGACGGACTGCACGTCGTCGTACTTCAGGCCGTTCTTCTCCAGCAGCTTGACCAGGAAGTAGTGCACGTTGGAGCCCTTGTTGTAGGCGACCTTCTTGCCTTTGAGGTCGGCCACGCTCTTGGTGGCCGAGTCCTTGGGCACGAGCACGGCTTCGGTGGCGGGGCGCGGCACGGTGGCGGCCACGTAGGCCAGCGGTGCGCCGGCGGCCTGCGCGAAGATGGGCGGGGCTTCGCCCACGTCGCCGAAGTCGATCGAGCCGACGTTGAGTGCTTCGAGCTGCACCGGGCCGGCGGTGAATTCGGTCCAGCTGATCTTCACGCCCAGGGGCGCGAGGCGCTGTTCCAGCGTGCCCCGGCCCTTGAGCAGGCTCAGGAAGCCCTTCTGGTGGCCGACGCGGAACACGCGGTTGGCGGTCTGGGCCTGCGCGGGCAGGCCGGGCAGCGAGGCGAGGGCGGCGGCGCCCACGCCGGTGAGGACGAAGCGGCGGCGGTTGGAGAAATCGTTGTGGCTCATGGTGGTGGTGTTCTTTGAAAGGGTCAGGACGCTGCGCGCTTTCGCGGCGGCGATGCTCCAGGAGGCCGCGGTGACGGCCAGCAGCTGGGCGATGTGGCGGCGCAGGTCGGCCGCACTGAAGGGCTTGGACATGGCGGGCGCCTCAGGGCTGGGCGACGACGACGGCTTCGTTGACCTTGATCGCCTTGGGGATCAGCTTGAGTTCGAAGAAGGTGTCGGCGATCTTTTGCTGGTCGGCGGCCACGGCGGGCGTGATCGGCTTGACGTTGAACTCGTAGCGCTGCAGCGCGAGCTCGACCACGTCGACCGGCAGGCCTTGCAGCGGGGCGATGAGTTCGGCCGCCTGGCGCAGGTTCTTCTTGAGCCAGATGCCTTGCGCCACGGAGTCTTCGAACAGGGCTTCGATCACCTTGGGGTTCTTGCTGACGAAGTTGCGCGCGCCCAGGTAGTACTGGTAGTTGTTGACCACGTTGCCCGTGCCATCGGCCAGCACGCGGGCGCCGGTGGCTTTTTCGGCGGCGGCCTGGAACGGGTCCCAGATCACCCAGGCGTCCACGTTCCTGCTTTCGAAGGCGGCGCGTCCGTCGGCCGGGGCCAGGTAGACGGGCGTGATGTCGGTGATCTTCAGGCCGTGTTTTTCCAGTTGCTTCACCAGCAGGTAGTGCACGTTGCTGCCCTTGTTGAGCGCGACTTTCTTGCCCTTGAGGTCGGCCACCGACTTGATGGGCGAGTCCCGGGTGACGAGGATGGCCTCGGCGCGCGGTGCGGCGGGGTCGTGGCCGAAGTAGACGAACTGCGCGCCGGCGGCCTGCGCGAAGATGGGTGGGGCTTCGCCCACGTAGCCCACGTCCACCGCGCCGACGTTGAGGCCTTCGAGCAGCTGCGGGCCGGCCGGAAACTCGACCCACTTCACGCCGAAGCCCAGCGGGGCAAGTTTTTTCTCCAGCGTGCCTTGCGCCTTCTGCAGCACGAACAGGCTGGCCGACTTCTGGTAGCCGATGCGCAACTCGCCCTTTGCCTGGGCTTTGGCCTCGGGCACCGGCAGCAACAGCAGGGCCAGGCCGAAGGCGGCGATGACGAAGACCAGGAAGCCGATGGCCCATTGCTTCAGGCGGCTGAAGCGCGAGGGCTCGACCGGCACGCCGGCCTCGGGGTGGTGTTGAAACAGTTCACTCATGATCATTTCCTCTGTGACGAAGGCGCAGGCAACAGCCGTCCAGGCCACCTGCGCGGTGGCTGAAAAAAACGAATGGGGATGCGGGCGGGATCGGCCGGGTGGTCCCGGCTCGCAGCGGCTCAGACGCTACATCGCACCTGGGCGAACGGCACGGGCGCGAACCCGGCCGCGACCGGCATTCGCAGGCCTTCGTGGAGGAGGGTGTTCACGGCGTCGTCCAGCCGGTCACCGATCTCGGTGCCGACGTGGTACTGGCCTTCGGTGTCCTTCGGGATCTGCGCATCGGTGGCGTAGACCCCGGGAAGGATGTGCCGCGCCGCGAGCGACTGCAGCACGGGGCGCAGCGCGTAGTCGAGCGCGAGCATGTGGTGCGGGCTGCCGCCGGTGGCCAGCGGCAGCACCACCTTGCCCTTGAGGGCGGATTGCGGCAGCAGGTCCAGGAAGACCTTGAGCACACCGCTGTAGGCGGCCTTGTAGACCGGGGTGGCCACGACCACGGCGCGCGCGGTCTCGACCTGGCTCAGCGCGGCGCGGATGGACTTGTGGCCCACGTCGGCCAGCAGCAGCGCCTGGGGGGACAGGTCCCGGATGTGCAGGCGTTCGATCAGCGCGTGGCGCAGGCCCAGCCGTTGTGACACCGCATCGAGCAGCGCCGCCGAGCGCGAGTGCTCGGACGGGCTGCCAGCGATCAGGAGAATGGACACGGTGCGGTTCCCTGAGACGTTGTGCGTGCTTGGTGTGTGACAGCGCGAGGCTTCTTACTTCTTGGTGTAGATCTGGTCGAAGCTGCCACCGTCGGAGAAATGGACCTTGGCCGCTTTCTCCCAGCCGCCGAAGGTGTCCTCGATCTTGAACAGGTTGATCTTGGGCAGTTGCTTGGCGTACTTGGCCTGGGCCTTGGCCGAGGTCGGGCGGTAGAAGTGCTTGCCGATGATGTCCTGCGCCTCTTCGGTGTACAGGAACTCCAGGTAGGCCTGGGCCACGGCGCGCGTGCCCTTCTTGTCGACGTTCTTGTCGACGATGGTCACGGCCGGCTCGGCCAGGATGGACAGCGAGGGGTAGACGAAGTCGACCTTGTTGCCGAATTCCTTCTCCAGAAGGTAGGCCTCGTTTTCCCAGGCGATCAGCACGTCGCCCTGGTTGCGCTGCGAGAAGGTGATGGTGGAGCCGCGCGCGCCGGTGTCGAGCACGGGCACGTTGTTGTAGAGCTTGCCCACGAACTCCTTGGCCTTGTCGTCGCTGCCGTACTTGCGCTTGGCGAATTCCCAGGCGGCGAGGTAGTTCCAGCGCGCGCCGCCGGAGGTCTTGGGGTTGGGGGTGATGACCTTGACGTCGGGGCGGATCAGGTCGTCCCAGTCCTTGATGTTCTTGGGGTTGCCCGCGCGGGTCACGAGCACGATGGTGGAGGCGTAGGGCGTGCTGTTGAGCGGCAGGCGCTTCTGCCAGTCCTTGGGGATCCAGTTGCCGTGGTCGTGCAGGGCGTCGGTGTCGCCGGCCAGGGCCAGGGTGGCCACGTCGGCGTCCAGGCCGTCGATGATGGAGCGGGCCTGTTTGCCCGAGCCGCCGTGGCTTTGCTTGATGCTCACGTCCTGGCCGGTCTTGGCCTTCCAGAACTTGGTGAAGGCGGCGTTGTACTCGACGTAGAGCTCGCGCGTCGGGTCGTACGACACGTTGAGCAGGGTCACCGGCGCGGGCTGGGCCACGGCGGTGAGCGCGCTGGCGGTGAGGGCGGTGGCAGCGAAGGCCTGGATCAGTTGGCGGCGGGTGGTCATGTCGTTCCTCATGGGGATGCGTTGAAGGGATGCCGGATGATCCTTTCAAAGCCACGGATAAGGAACGAATGGTTTTTTGGTTGTTTATTACTTAAACATCTGAGCTGACGTTGTCCTCGGCCGATCCACGCCGGATCGAGCGAAAGCCCTGGCGGATGCGCTCGACCAGCGCCTGTTCCAGCGCCGAGCTGGGGAAGTTCGGGTTGCGCACCATGTACACCTTGCTCGAAGGCGCTTTCCTGACCGGGCGGAACGCCAGCCGGTCGTGCGGCCAGGCGCGCGCGGTCAGGCTGTCGACCACCGCCACGCCGGCGCCGGCCGCCGCCAGCGCGCAGGCGACCTGGCCGGAGCGCACTTCGATGCGCTGGCGGCCCGGGTCGATGGCGCGCGGGTAGGCCTGGGCCACCATGCGGCCCTGCGGCGTGTCGGGGCTGAAGGCGATCAGCGGCTCCTTCACGATCTCGCGCAGCGAGACCGCGCTTTCCTGCTCGAAGCGGTGGCCTTTCTGGAACACGCAACTCAGCGACCACGAGCCGATGGCTTCGGTGACCAGGGGCGGGTGGTCGATGGGCAGGCTGCTGAAGCCCACGTCGGCCTCGCCGATGGAGAGCAGGCGCACCATCTCGCGCACCAGCTGCGATTCCACATAGAAGCGCGAGTCCGGGTAGCGGGCCGAGAGCGAGGCCACCGCCTCGGGAACGATTTCCAGCAGCAGGCTGGGCGTGGCCAGCACGCGCACGGCCAGCCCGCCGCCGGACTTCAGGGCCTGGGCCCGCGCGTCGATGCGCTGCACGCCGCGGTAGACCTGCTCGACCTCGGCGTACAGCGCGTGCGCCTCGGGCGTGGGCTTGAGCCGGCCCTTGCCGCGCTCGAACAGGTTCACGCCGAGCTGCAGCTCGACGTGGCCGATCATGCGGCTGATGCCGGGCTGCGAGACGTGCAGCAGCCGGGCCGCGTCGGCGGTCGATCCGGTCAACATGGTGGCGCGGAACACCTCGATCTGCCGCAGGTTCATGGCCGTCCTTTCAAGCGATAACAGCATGTTATTGCATGCCATCGAATTGGTATTTGCCTGTTAGGGGTGCGGTTTCTACGATGCCGGCTTCCGACACCGATCCTGGAGACAACACATGACCTCGCCTTCCGCTTCTTCCTCGTCCCTCGTGCGCCGCCGCGCGCTGCTCTCGGGCGCTGCCGCATTGGGCTGCGCCGCTGCCGTCTGGCCCCAGGGTGTGCTCGCGCAGTCGGCCTGGCCTTCGCGCCCGGTGCGCATCATCGTGCCCTTCGCCCCCGGTGGCGGCGCCGACAGCTCGGCGCGCGTGCTGGCCGAGCTGTTCGCGGCCCAGCTGGGCCAGGGCGTGATCGTGGAGAACAAGCCCGGCGCGGGCAGCGCCGTGGGCGTGAACGCCGCCGCGCAGAGCAAGGACGGCCACACCCTGCTGATGGGCAGCAACAGCATGGTGATCAATCCCTCGCTGATCCCCAACATCGGCTACGACGTGGCGCGCGACTTCGATGCCGTGGGCATGGTCTCGGCCCAGCCGCTGGTGCTGGTGGTGCCGGCCAACTCGCCGCTCAAGAGCTTTGCCGAGGTGGTCGCCGAAGCCAAGGCCAAGCCCGGTCAGCTCATGGCGGGCAACAGCGGCAACGGCACGCTGGCGCACCTCGCGTCTGAAATCTTCGCCAGCCAGACCGGTACGACGATCACCCCGGTGCCTTACAAGGGCGAGAGCGCGCTCATGCCCGACCTGATGGGCGGCCTGGTCTCGCTGGGTTTCCTGAACCTGCCCAGCGTGATCGCGAACATCCGCTCGGGCCGGCTGCGCGCGCTGGCCGTGTCCTCGCCGAAGGAAGTGCCGGAGCTGCCGGGTGTGCCCACCTTCCGCTCGCTCAACCAGCCCAGCCTGGAAGTGCAGGGCTGGGCCGCGCTGTTCGCGCCCAAGGATTCGATTCCCGCCGAGGGCCTGGCCAGGCTGGAGAAGCTGCTGGCCCAGGCACTGGCCTCGGACGCGGTGAAGAGCCGCTTCGCCACGCTGGCCGTGTCGCCGGTGAGCCAGAGCCGCGCGGAGACCGTGAAGTTCATGAAGGCCGAGACCGAGCGCTACGCCGCCGTGATCAAGGCGCGCGGCATCAAGGCGGAGTGAACGTGAGCCCTGCCAACGGACGGGCACCGATGACGGTGGATGTGCTGGTGTGCGGCGGCGGTGTCGCCGGCACCATGGCGGCCGTGGCCGCGGCGCGCCAGGGCGCTTCGGTGCTGCTGGTGGAGCGCTACGGCTTCCTGGGCGGCAACGCCACGGGCGGGGCCGTGGCCCAGTTCAACAGCTGGCAGACCGAGAACGGCCGCCGCGTGATCGCCGGGCTGGCCAGCGAGGTGGTGGAGCGGCTGCGCGCCTACCAGGCGGCCGGCGAGCACGAGGTCTTCGTGATGTCCACCGGCCACCGCATGGACCGCGTGGCGTACGCGCCCGAGGTGCTCAAGCTGGTGCTCGACGACCTCGTGACCGAAGCCGGCGTGCAGCCCATGCTGCACGCCAACGTGTGCGACGTGGTGCGCGAGGGCGATCGCATTCGCGCCGTGCGCCTGCTCACCAAGAGCGGCGTGATCGAGGTGAACCCGCGCGTGGTGATCGACACCTCGGGCGACATCGACGTGCTGCACCGCGCGGGCGCGGACTTCCTGGAACTGGACGCGGGCGATGCCCTGCAGCCGGCCACCATGATGTTCCGCTTCGGCCCGATCGACTTCGCGCGCTTCGACGCGCTGGCGCCGGCCGAGGTGCAGGCCCTGGCGCGCCAGGGTTACGACAGCGGCGAGCTGGCGCGGGCCGCGCTGCACTCGTCGCGCGACCCGTATTCCCACGACGGCTGGTTCAACATCAGCCGCCTGGGTATCGATGCCACCGACGCCGGGGCACTCAGCCGCGCCGAGATCGACGGCCGCCGCCAGGCCTGGAAAGCCGCGGCCTACCTGCGGCGCGCCGTGCCCGGCTGCGAGGGCGGCCGCCTGCAGGCCTTTGCCACCCAGGTCGGCATCCGCGAGACGCGGCGCGTGCAGGGCGACCACGTGCTCACGGCCGAGGAACTGCTGCAGCCCGCGAGCTTCGCCGACGGCATCGCCTGTGGCGCCTACCCGATCGACATCCACCCCGCCGCCGGCGGTGAGCTGATCTACTCGGGCCTGGGCGCGGACCACGCCTACCAGATTCCCTACCGCAGCCTGATCCCGTCGGGCCTGTCGAACGCGCTGGTGGCCGGACGGGGCATCTCGGCCACGCACGCCGCGCTGGCCGCGATCCGCGTCATGACGATCTCGATGGCGGTCGGCCAGGCCGCCGGCACCGCCGCCGCCATGGCCTGCCGGGCCGAGGGGGCGCCGGATGTGCGCGCCGTGGACGCGGCGGCGCTGCGCGCCAGCCTGGTCGCGCAAGGTTCGCTGGTGGGCGGTTGAGCGTGCGCATCGATGGCCGCACCGAGCTGATCGCCCTCATCGGCCACCCGACCCACACGGTCAAGTCGCCGATGATCTACAACCCGTTTTTCGAAGCAGCCGGCATCAACGCCCTGGTGATGCCCATGGGCTGCCGGCCCGGGCACTTCGCCGCGCTGATGCGCAGCCTGTTCGCGCTGGAGAACACGCGCGGCGCGCTGATCACCATGCCGCACAAGGTCGCCACCCTGTCGCTGCTGGACGAGGCCAGCGTGGCCGTGAAGGTGGCGGGCTCCTGCAACGCAGTCAAACGCACCGGGGACGGCCGCCTGGTGGGCGACCTGTTCGACGGCGAAGGCTTCGTGCGCGGCGTGCGCCGCAAGGGCCTGGCGCTGGCGGGTGCGAGCGCGCTGGTGGTGGGCAGCGGTGGTGTGGGTTGTGCCATCGCGGCCTCGCTGGCCGGGGCGGGCGTGGGCACGCTGGCACTGTTCGACGCGAACGAAGCCTCGGCCCAGGGGCTGGCCGAGCGCCTGCGCCGGCACCACCCTGCATTGCAGGTGCAGGTGGGCAACAAGGACCCCCAAGGCGTCGACCTCGTGGTCAACGCCACGCCGCTGGGCATGAACGCGGGCGACCCCTTGCCACTGGACGTGGATCGCCTCTCGCCCCACACGCTGGTGGGCGAGGTGGTGATGAAGGCCGAGATGACGCCGCTGCTGCAGGCCGCGCGGGCCCGGGGCTGCGCGGTCCAGATCGGCACCGACATGCTGTTCGAGCAGATCCCGGCCTACCTGGAGTTCTTCGGCCTGCCCACGGCGACGGCGGACCAGCTGCGCGCGACCGCGCGGCTGGCCTACTGAGGGCCGCCGCTCACGCGCGGGCGGCGGCGTGCTGGTAGCCGGTGCGCAGCAGCGGGGTGAGGGCACCGAAGCGCGGCCACTCCAGCAGCACACCTTGCGCTTGCAGCAGCCGCTGGAAGTCCTGCAGCAGCTCGGGTTGGGCGCGCACCGCGCGTGGCGGTTCGGCCTGTTGCAAGGCGAAGGCGGCGAGCGAGCCTGCGGCTTCGCCGATGCTCCATTCGGTGGCGTGTTCGCGGTAGGCGCCGTTGGTCACGCGCGTGGTGCCGAGGTTCTTGCAGGCCGGCAACAGGTTCTCCACCCGCTGCGGCAGCAGGGCGCCCAGCGGAATCTGGAACGGGTACGCGTCGATGTCCACCGTGTTGCGCCCGCGCGTGCTGGGGTGCAGGTCGATGCGGTAGGCGCCGATACCCACGCTGTCGAAGAAGCGCTCCGCGCCGTCCTGCCCCGGCCGCGCGGCCACGCCGATGTGCTGTTCGAGCACCGTGAACTCGGCCTGGATGCGCCGGCCTTCGCGCCAGTAGACCTGCTGGGCCATGCCGTCTTCGGTGCCCAGCACGTCGCCTCGCAGGCGCAGGCCCGGGTAGCCCACACCGCCGTCGTGGCGCGGGGCCTCGGTCTGCATCCAGTAGAAGAAGCCCAGGCTGAACTGCTTGGCTTGCCGCAGCGCGTGCTGCTCCTCGGCCTCGGACACGCCGATCAGCGGCTGTTCCCAATAGTCCATCTGCGGCCAGTTGGCCAGCGTGATGTCGCTCTCGTAGGTGCCGGGCTGGAAGTGGCCACGCCAGGCGATGCGGCGCGCGTGCCAGAGGTCGTACACGCCGGGCGCATCGGTGTCGCCCGCGAACAGCGCGCGGGTGCGCGGCTGGTGGGTGACGAAGTCCGACAGCGTCCAGCTGTACTGGGCGTTGGGCCAGCAGTCCAGCTGCAGGGTGCGAAAGCGCTCGTAGCCCTCGGGCTTGTCGATCACGTGGTGCTCGCCGGGGCGGTGCTCCATGGCGAAGCACCAGGTCACGGCCTGCTGGTCCATCGGGTCGGCCTCGGGCAGGGCATGCGGCTCCTGCGTGACCGACTGCGCCTCGGCGCCCAGCACGTGCTCCGCGCCGGCCTGTTCCAGCAGTTCGCCGGTTTCGGTGGCGTCGATGAAGAGTTGCGCCTGCAACACGCCCTCGCGGCCCGTTCGCAGGTCGCGCAGTTCCAGCGCCCTGAGCCGGTCGCCTTCGCTGTGCGCGCGTTGCACGCGGTGCTGGCGCAGCACGCGCAACCGGCCGTCGTGTTCCCAGGGCGCGAGCAGTTCGTCGATCACCTTGGCGGCCACCCAGGGCTCGTGGCACAGGGTGCTCACGTTGCCCTGGCCCGGGTTCAGGCAAAGCGTGCGCCGCGCCTCGGGCGTCAGCGGCAGGTGCAGGCGGTAGTGCTCGCGAATGGCGCGGCGCAGCTGCGAGTAGCTTTGCGAGGCGTGCAGCGATTCGATCCACGGGTACTCGTCGGGCGGCACGGCCTGGGCCGTGAGCTGCCCGCCGAGCCACTGCAGCGCCTCCACCAGCACCACGCGCCGGCCCAGCCTCAGCGCGGCCAGCGCCGCCGACACCCCGCCCAGGCCGCCACCGACGATGGCGACCTCCGTGCTCCAACCGCTTGCCGTCACCGCCATGCTCACTCCACCTTGATGCCCATGCGTCGGATCGCTTCGCCGTAGCGCTGCGTGTCCGAGGCGATCAGTTTCTGGAACTCGGCCGGCGTGCCGCCGCCGGACTCCAGGCCGAGGCCGCTCAGGCGCTCGCGCAGTTCGGGCTGTTGCAGCGCGGCGTTGAGCTCGCGGTTGAGGCGCTCGACCACGGCGGCGGGGGTGCCTGCCGGCGCGAGCACGCCGAACCAGCCGATCACTTCGAAGTCGCGGATGCCTTGTTCGATCACCGTGGGCACGTCGGGCAGTGCGCTGCTGCGGGTGCGGGTGGTCACGGCCAGCGCGCGCAGCTTGCCCGACTGGATGTGGGGCAGGGCGCTGGAGGGAATCTCGAAGCCGACCTGCACCTCGCCCGACAGCAGCGCGGTGAGCGCCGGGCCCGAGCCTCGGTAGGGCACCTGGACCATGTCGGTGCCGGTGTCCTTCTTCAGGAACTCGGCCGCCAGCGCGGTGGTGGTCGCGCCACCGCCGCCGGCCGCGTAGTTCAGCGTGCCGGGCGCCTTGCGCGCGGCGTCGAGCAGTTCGCCGAGCGATTTCCAGGGCTGGGCGGCGGGGGCCACCACCACCACCGGCGTGGCCGCGAGCTTGATCACCGGGGTGAAGGCCTTGATCGGGTCGTAGCGCAGCGTGGGGTAGAGCGCGCCGCTGCCGGCGTGGCCGCTGGTCACCAGCAGCAGGGTGTGGCCGTCGGGCGCGGCCGAGGCCACGGCGGCGGCGGCGATGGTGCCGCCCGCGCCGGGCTTGTTGTCCACCACCACGGGCTGCCCGAGCACGCCGGTGAGTTTCTGCGAGATGGCGCGCGCCAGGATGTCGGCCGAGCCGCCGGCGGCAAAACCCACGGTGAGGGTGACGGGCTTGGCGGGCCAGGCCTGGGCCTGGGCCAGCAGGGCGGTCGAGCACAGGGCGGCGGCGAGGGCGGTGCGCGCCAGGGCGCGCCGGTGAAGCTTGAACATGTCTTGTCTCCTGAATGAATCCCGGTGTTCGGGCCGAGTGGGGAGATGCTAGGAGGGGTGCTCCATACGATCCAATACTTTTCTGCCAGTTCTGAATAACACGGGGTTATGCGTGGGCGACAATGCGGCCCATGAACCTGCGTCAGATCGAGGTGTTCCGCGCCGTCATGACCACCGGCTCCACCACCGAGGCCGCGCGGCTGCTGCACGTCTCGCAGCCGGGCATCAGCCGCCTGGTGCGCCACCTGGAGCTGCAGCTGGGCGTGGCCCTGTTCGAGCGCCGCAGCGGCCGGCTGGTGCCCACCGCCGAGGCGCGCGAACTGCAGGAGGAAATCGAGAAGGTCTACCGGGGCGTGCAGCACGTGCGCGACGTGGCGGCCCACCTGCGCTTCGGCACGCGCACCACGCTGCGCGTGCTCTCCAGCGCCAACACCGCGTTGCAGCTGGTGCCGCGCTGCATCGCCGCGCTGGTGGGCCAGGCCACGACCGCGCGCGTGCTGTTCGAGTCGCTGCCCACGCGCGAGATCGTCAAGCTGCTGGTGACGGAAGAGGCCGACGTGGCGATCTCCAGCGCGCCGCTGGACCACCCTGCGCTCGACATCGAGGAGATCGGCCGCTGGGAGCTGCTCTGCGCCTTGCCCGCCGGGCACGCGCTGCTGAAGAAGGCCAGGCCGTCGTTGGCCGAGGTGCTGGCCGGCCGCCTCGTGGTCTACAGCCCGGAGGCGCCGCAAAGCGCGGTGATCGACCACTGGATCGAATCGCACGGCGTGGCGCGCAACGTGGCGGCCGAGGTGCGCTCGGGCCTGGCCGCGTGTTCGGTGGCGGCCACCGGCGCGGCCGTGGCCTTCGTGGACGACCTCTCGGCCCGCGCCCACCGGCCCGAAGGCCTGGTGTTCACCGCCTTGCCGGGTTCACCCACCTTTCCCATCTTCGCGGTGCGCAACCGGCACCGCCCGCTCTCGCGGCTGGGCACCGCTTTCCTGCAGATCGCGCGCGAGCAGCTGGAGGCCCTGCGTGCGGCGCCGCTGCCGCTGCACAAGGCCGCGCTGCGCTGAGGACGCTCAGGCCGCCGCGATCGGCAGGCCCACGAGCCTTTCGAGTTCGGCGTGTTCCAGGCCCTCGACCTTGTCGATCAGCTTGAGGCCTTCGGGCGTGCAGGCCAGGGTGGCGAGGTCGCTGTAGATGCGCTTGACGCAGCCGATGCCGGTGAGCGGGTAGCTGCATTGCGCCACCACCTTGCTCGCGCCCTGCTTGGTGAGCAGGTCCATCATCACCCAGGTCTGCTTGGCGCCGATGGCCAGGTCCATCGCGCCGCCCACCGCCGGGATGGAGCCCGCTTCGCCGGTGCTCCAGTTGGCCAGGTCGCCGGTGGCCGAGACCTGGAAGGCGCCGAGCACGCAGATGTCCAGGTGGCCGCCGCGCATCATGGCGAAGCTGTCGGCGTGGTGGAAGAACACGCCGCCGGGCAGCAGCGTCACCGGCTGCTTGCCGGCGTTGATGAGGTCGTAGTCTTCCTCGCCCGCGGCCGGTGCCGGGCCCATGCCCAGGATGCCGTTCTCGCTGTGCAGCACCACCTCGATGCCCGGGGGCAGGTGGTTGGCCACCAGCGTGGGCTGGCCGATGCCGAGGTTCACGTAGGCGCCGTCGTGGATGTCCTGCGCCACGCGGTGCGCGAGTTCGTCCTTGGTTCTCCGGGTGTAGCTCATGGGGTCTTCCTCAGGCGGCGGTCTTGAAGCCGCCGGCCTGCGTGGCCACGCGGGGAATGCGCACCACGGCGCTCACGTGAATGCCGGGCGTCACCACCGCCTCGGGGTCGAAGCTGCCGAGTTCGGCGAACTCATACACGCTGGCGATGGTGCGCTTCGCGGCGGTGGCCATCACCGGGCCGAAATTGCGCGCGGCCTTGCGGTAGGTGAGGTTGCCCCAGCGGTCGCCGCGCTCGGCCTTGATGAGCGCCACGTCGCCGAAGATCGGGTACTCCAGCACATAGGCCTTGCCATTGATCACGCGCGTTTCCTTGGGCGAACCGTCTGCGTTCTTCGCGAGCTCGGTGCCGAAGCCGGTGGGCGTGAAGAAGGCGCCGATGCCGGCCCCAGCGGCGCGCAGGCGCTCGGCCAGGTTGCCTTGCGGCACCAGCTCGAGTTCGAGTTTTCCGCTGCGGTAGAGCGCGTCGAACACATGGCTGTCGGCCTGGCGCGGGAAGCTGCAGATCACCTTGCGCACGCGCCCGGCCTTGAGCAGCGCGGCCAGGCCGGTGTCGCCGTTGCCGGCGTTGTTGTTGACCACGGTGAGCTCGCGCGCGCCCTGGTCGATCAGGCCGTCGATGAGTTCACCCGGAATGCCGGCGGTGCCGAAACCGCCGATGAGCACGGTGGCGCCGTCTTCGATGCCGGTGAGCGCCTCGGCGACCGAGGCGGCGATCTTGTTGATCACGGAAGTTCTCCTTCAGGGGGTGCCCGCGCATTGTGTCAGCGAAAGGACCGCCATTTCGCGCCCACATTTCCCTCTGCGGAAAACTGATTTTCAGGTGCCCCGCCACGCGCCGGGGCCGGCAGACGCTGCCATCATTCGCACCATGAAATCCTTCATCTACCAGAACCTGCCGGCGCGCGTGGTCTTCGGCGCCGGCTCGCTGGCCCAGCTGCCGCGCGAGATGGATGCCCTGGGCGCGGCGCGCGCGCTGGTGCTCAGCACCCCCGAGCAGCGCGCCTCGGCCGAGCACGTGGCGGCGCTGCTTGGCGCGCGGGCCACCGGCATCTTCGACCGCGCGGTGATGCACGTGCCGATCGAGACCGCGCGCGAAGCCCGCGAGGTGGCGCGCCAGCTGGGCGCGGACTGCGCCGTGGCCATCGGCGGCGGCTCCACCACCGGCCTGGGCAAGGCCATCGCGCTCGACTCGGGCCTGCCCATCGTCGCCATCCCCACCACCTACGCGGGCTCGGAGATGACGCCCATCTACGGCATCACCGAAGCCGGCCTGAAGAAAACCGGCAAGGACCCGCGCGTGCTGCCGCGCACGGTGATCTACGACCCCGAGCTGTCCCTGGGCCTGCCCGTGGCGATGAGCGTGACCAGTGGCATCAACGCCATCGCGCACGCGGCCGAAGGCCTGTACGCGACCGACGCCAACCCCATCATCGACCTCATGGCCGAAGAGGGCATCGCCGCGCTGGGCCGCGCGCTGCCGCGCATCCACGCGCAGCCGACGGACGCCCAGGCGCGCTCGGACGCGCTGTACGGCGCCTGGCTCTGCGGCACCGTGCTCGGCACGGTGGGCATGGCCCTGCACCACAAGCTCTGCCATACCCTGGGCGGCAGCTTCAACCTGCCGCACGCCGAGACCCACACCATCGTGCTGCCGCATGCCCTGGCCTACAACGCGGCGGCGGCCCCGCAAGCCATGGAGCGCATCCGCCGCGCCCTGGGCGGGGCGAGCGCGGCGCAGGCGGTGTACGACCTCGCCAAGATCAACGGCGCGCCCGTGGCGCTGAAAGACATCGGCATGAAGGCCGACGACCTCGACAAGGCCTGCGAGATCGCGATGAGCAACCAGTACCCCAACCCCAGGCCGCTGGAGCGGGGCGCGATCCGGCTGCTGCTGCAGGACGCGTTCGAGGGCGTTCGGCCCGGGTGATGGGTTAGCGCAGGGCCTTGGTCAGCAGATCCACATACGCCCCTCCCACCAGCTGCGAGGGCGCGATGCCGAGGTCGGCCATCAGCCGGTGCGCTTCGCGCACGCCGGCTTCCAGCGGCTCGCCGTCTTCCAGCACCACCTCCAGTTCCAGGAACTCGCCCAGGCCCTGCACCTTGTCGAGGTGGATGCGGGTGCGCCCCAGCAGGTACAGCGTGCGGTCCTTGACGACGCGGCCGATCTCGCCGTGCGCCAGCGTGAGGGCTTCGCGCAGGCTGGCCGGGCTGGCGGTGGGCGAGTGCATGTAGAACGATTCCTTGGGGCCTTGCCGGTCGGTGCGGCGGTAGAAGATCAGCTCGCCTTGCGTTTCTGAAAACACGCGCAGCTTGAGGCGGCCGTTGTCGCAGCGGAAGAAGGTGTCGTCCTGCGCGATGGCGATGGGGCCGTGGTCGGCCAGGGCGGCTGCCTTGGCGGCGACGGCGCTGAAGTTGTCCAGGCGGGCTTTGATCTCGACGTTTCTCGGCATGGTGGGGCGATGGCGTGTGGGTCAGGCCGCAGCCTGGGGTGGTGCAAGGCGTTTTCGCATCAACGCGTTCGGGATGATGACACCCGCGCGCACGGGAAAGCGCTGCTCCACGACCTCGAACCCGAAGCGGGCGAAGAAGGGCTGCGCGGTTCGGCTGACGTCCGCCGTGAGTTCGGCGATGCCCTGGCGGGCCGCCTCTTCGTGTATCCGCCGCATGAGACAGCGCCCCACACCCTGGCGAGGAAAGTCGGCGGACACGAAGAAGTGATCGATGTAGCCGCTGGGTTGCAGGTCGGCATAGCCGGCGATCACGCCGTCGACCTCGGCCACGAAAGGCCGAAGGTGGCGCATCTTGATGGCCCACGGCCCCGGGTCCTGCCGGTCCGGCGCCCAGGCCTGGACCTGCCCGGGCGTGTAGTCGCGCGACGCCACGCGGTGGATGGCCTCGCGGTGCACGCGGTAGAGGGCCGCTTCGTCGCCGGGCTGGAAAGGGCGGATGTTCATCGTGCGATGGCGCTCTGCGAGACGGTCAGTAGACGGAGAAGCGGCCGGTCCACTTGCGCTCGTAGTCCATCTTCTCGAAGTGCGCGGCCATGAAGTCGATGAAGGTGCGCACCTTGGCGCTGAGGTGCTTGCGGCTGGGGTAGGCCAGGTTGACGGTGAGGCGAGGCAGGTCCCAGTCGTCGAGCATGGGCACCAGGCGGCCGGCGACGATGTCGTCGTAGACGATGTAGCTGGGCTGGACCAGGATCCCCATGCCGTCGAGCGCGGCGGCGCGCAGGATCTGGCCGTCGTTGCTCTCCAGCAGGCCCTTCACGTTGATGGTCTGCTGCTCGTCGCCGCGTGTGAAGCGCAGTTCATTGGGGTTGTTGGCGTGCGTGTAGATCAGCAGCTTGTGCCGGTGCAGCTCGTCGATCGTGCGCGGCACGCCGTGGCGCGACAGGTAGGCCGGCGACGCCGTGAGGATGCGCCGCGTGCCCGCGAGCCGGCGGATGGTGATGTTGGAGTCGGGCTCGTATTCGCGGTTGCGGATCGCCACGTCGATGTTGTTGTCGATGATGTCCAGGTAGCGGTTGGCCGATTCCACGTGGACCGACACGTTGGGGTAGCGCTCGGTGTACTCGCGCAGCAGCGGTGCGATGTGGTGCATGGAGAACGAGAGCGAGGCGGTGACGCGCAGCACGCCGGTGGGGTTGAGCGCGGCCGCGTTCACGGTGGACTCGGCGTCGCGCAGGTCGGCCAGGATGGCGCGCGAGCGCTGGAAGAACTCCTGCCCCGTGTCGGTGAGGTAGAGGCGGCGCGTGTTGCGCTCCACCAGGCGCACGCCCAGGCGTGTCTCCAGCGCGGCCAGGTGGCGGCTCGCGCTGGCGTTGGACAAATTGAGCAGCTCGGCCGCGCGGCTCAGGCTGCCGGTCTCGGCCACCTGCACGAACAGTTCGATCTCGGTCCAGCGGTCCATGGTCTCCTCTTTGTTGCGCCTGACGGAAAAGTCATTTTTGCCGCAGGTCTTTTTCGGGGTCTCCCAAGGCCGTACATTGTGCCGGCACTCCCGGAGACCACGCTTGAGAAACCTCGACCAGTACAACATCACCCAGGCGGTGCTCGCGCGCATGGCGAACACGCCGGACCCGCGCCTGAAACAGATCATGACCAGCCTGGTGCAGCACCTGCACGCCTTCGCGCGCGAAGTGAAGCTGACCGAGGCCGAGTGGAAGGCCGGCATCGACTTCCTCACCGCCACCGGCCACCAATGCACCCACCAGCGGCAGGAATTCATCCTGCTCTCGGACGTGCTGGGGCTGTCCATGCTCACGGTGGCGCAGAACAACGACAAGCCCGCCGGCTGCACCGAGGCCACGGTGTTCGGGCCCTTCCACGTGGAAGGCGCGCCGCACTACGAGCATGGCGCCGACGTGGCCAACGGCGCGGCCGGCACGCCTTGCCTGGTGCGCGGCAGCGTGCGCGCGCTCGATGGCACACCGGTGGCCGATGCCGTGATCGACGTGTGGCAGGCCGATGCCGAGGGCATGTACGACGTGCAGCGCACCGACCTGCCCGAGGCCCAGGGCCGGGGCGTGCTGCGCAGTGGCCCCGACGGCCGCTTTCACTTCCAGAGCGTGGTGGCCGAGCCGTACCCGATTCCCGACGACGGACCCGTGGGCGACATGCTGCGCGCCACCGGCCGCCACCCCTGGCGCCCGGCGCACCTGCATTTCATGATCCAGGCGCCCGGCTACGAAACCCTGGTGACGCACGTGTTCCGCGACGGTGGCGAGTACCTCGACTCGGATGTGGTCTTCGGCGTGCGCCAGTCGCTGGTGGCCGACTGGGTTCAGCAGCCCGATGGCACCCACACGCTGGACTTCGACTTCGTGCTCAACCGCGCCAAACCCGCCACCGCCACCGCCACCGCCACCCGCGCCACATGATCAAACACATCGTCATGTGGAACGTGAGCGGCGAGACCGCCGTGGCCAAGGCGCACAACGCCCAGCGGCTCAAGCGCGCCTTCGAAGGCCTGCGCGAGCAGATCCCCGGCCTGCTGCGGCTGGAGATCGGCCTGGACGAAAGCGGCGTGGACTACGCCTGCGACGCTGTGCTCTACGCCGAATTCGAGTCGCGCCAGGCCCTCGACGACTACGCCCGCCACCCTGCGCACACCCGCGTGCGCCACGAGCTGGAAGGCGTGCGCACCGCGCGCCACCAGGTCGACTTCGAAACCCTTTGAATCACCGCAACCCCCCGAGGAGACAAACCATGATCGAACAACAACTCAAAGACGAACTGCTGATCCGCCAGATGGTGGAGCGCTGGGCCGTGTGGCGCGATGCCGGCGACTGGGACCGCTTCGCCACCGTGTGGCACCCCCGGGGCGTGATGATGGCCACCTGGTTCCAGGGCCCGTTCGCCGACTTCATCCGCGTCACGCAGGAAGGCTGGGCCAAGGGCGTGAGCATCCTGCATTTCCTGGGCGGCTCGGCGATCGAGGTGGCGGGCGACCGCGCCATCGCGCAGACCAAGATGACCATCTCGCAGCGCGGCATGGTCGACGGCGCCAACGGCCCCGTGATGTGCGACGTGGTCTGCACCGGCCGCTTCTACGACTTCGTGGTGCGCGAAAAAGGCGAGTGGAAGCTGCTGCACCGCCAGCCCATCTACGAAAAAGACCGCATCGACCCGATCGACTCCACCGCCGTGCTCGCGCTCGACCAGCAAGCCCTGGCCAGAATGCCCGAGGGCTACCGCCACCTGGCCTACATCCAGACCCGCATCGGCTACACGGTGAAGATGGACATGCCCATGCTCAAGGGCCCTGAGGTGGACGAGCTCTACCGCCGTGGCGCGCGCTGGCTGGCCGGCGGCGAGCTGGAGCGCGAAGTGAACCCGGGCTGAGTTTCATGCGGCGGGCGCGGGCCGCCGTCCAACCGCGCCAGACACCACAACAAGGAGACAAGACATGAACGCACTCGATCCGACGTGCGGGGGACCGGCTTCGCCGCTTCGCCGCCAACTGCTCGCCGCCGTGCCGGCCGCCGCCCTCGCTTCCCTGGCCCCGGCCGCCGCCTGGGCGCAGGCCGACTACCCCAACCGGCCCCTGCGCGTGATCGTGCCGCAACCGCCCGGTGGTGGCTTCGACTTCGTGGGCCGCGCGCTCGCCGACCGCCTGGCCCAGCCGCTGGGCCAGCCCGTGGTGGTGGAGAACCGCACCGGCTCGGGCACCGTGGTGGGCACCGACGCCGCCGCCAAGGCCGCGCCCGACGGCTACACGCTGCTCACCGGCTCGGTGTCGAACATGGTCCTGAACATGGGCCTGTACAAGAACCTCTCGTACGACAGCCTCAAGGACTTCGAACCCGTGGGGCTGGCCGTGAGCTACAGCTACACGCTGCTCGGCCGCAACAGCCTGCCGTTCAACAACCTGGCCGGCCTGGTGGCCTACGCCAAGGCCAACCCCGGCAAGCTCACCTACGCCTCGGCCGGCAACGGCTCGGGCCAGCACGTGATTGCCGCCGCGCTGTGGAGCCTGGCGGGCGTGGACATCGTGCACGTGCCCTACCGGGGCGCGCAGCCGGCGTACGCCGACCTGCTAGGCGACCGCGTGGACCTGTTCTTCGACCTCACGCCCACCACCCGCGCGCACGTGGACACCGGCAAGCTCAAGGCCATCGCGGTCTCCAGCGCCGAGCGCAACCCCATGCAGCCCACGGTGCAGACCATCAACGAGTCCGGCACCGTGAAGCTCGAACTGGAATCGTGGTTCGGCTACTTCGCGCCCAGCAAAACCCCGCCCGAGGTGCTGGCGCGGCTGCGCGGCGAACTGGCGAAAATCATCGCCACGCCCGAGCTTCAGGAAACCTTCCGCAAGGCGGGCGGTTCGCCCATGAAAATCAGCGTGGCCGACACCAAGACCATGCTGGCACGGGACGTGCAACGCTGGACCGGTCTCATCAGAGCCGCCAACATCAGCTTGGACTGACCCCCCGCCGCGCTTCGCGCGACCCCCCAAGGGGGGCAACACCTGCGGCCCGGCAAAGCCGGTTCCGCGGTGTTTCTGGGCGGGGTCATTTCGTTTCTGCAATGCTTTCTTTTCTTTAACTTTCAATTTGCCATGACCCTCGACGCGCAAGCCCTCGATCAGATCTTCCTCAAGGCGCGCACCGCCAACACCTTCCTCGACAAGCCCGTGCCCGACGAGCTGCTCAGGCAGGTGTACGACATCGCCCGCATGGGGCCCACCTCGATGAACACGCAGCCCGCGCGCTACGTGTTCCTCAAGACGCCCGAGGCGCGCGCGCGCCTGCTGCCCGCGCTCTCGCCGGGCAACCTGGACAAGACGCGCGTGGCGCCGGTCACGGTCATCGTGTGTGCCGACAACCGCTTCCACGAGTTCATGCCCCAGGTGTGGCACCGTGAAGGCGCGAAGGAAAACTTCGAGAGCAACCCCGCGCTGAGCGAAGCCACGGCCACCCGCAACAGCACGCTGGGTGGCGCGTACTTCATCATCGCGGCGCGCGCGCTGGGCCTGGACTGCGGGCCCATGAGCGGCGTGGACCTGGCCAAGGTGAACGCCGAGTTCTTCCCCGACGGGCGCTGGCGCGCGAACTTCCTGATCAACCTCGGGTATGGGGATGGGAAGGTGTTCGACCGCAATGCGCGCTTGAGTTTCGAGCAGGCTTGTCAGGTGCTTTGAGCGCGGCGATCGCCGCGCACGGGATCAATGCGCCCGCAATGCCTTGCTGAAAAAGTCGACGACCGTTGCATTGAAGCTCGCGTGAAACGCGACCCGATCGAAACCAGGAGCGCTGGTGCAAATCGGGGGCGCGATCGACGCCAGCGCGCTGCTGCACGGCGCCAGGAAGTCGAAATGCCCTGCCTTGGGGACGGCATGGTAGTCCGGTGTCTGCGGCAATGCGAGCCGGACCGCTTCGGCGTATCGCGGATGTGGAAGGATGGCATCGTCCTCGGCGCGCCAGAGCTGCACAGGGACCTTGACGTTCTTGAGCCCATCGGGTGCGAAGCTGAAGCCGAGCGCTGGTGCGGCCACCACAGCGGCCTTGATCCGAGGGTCCGTC
The DNA here is from genome assembly GCF_057809615.1 of Hydrogenophaga sp. FG152. NCBI lineage: Bacteria > Pseudomonadati > Pseudomonadota > Betaproteobacteria > Burkholderiales > Comamonadaceae > Hydrogenophaga > Hydrogenophaga sp. FG152. The sequence continues at coordinate 29,653 of NZ_JBMDKH010000026.1, forward strand.
GCGTTGGCGATGGCGGACGCGGTGGGCGGAGAGACGTTGCTGCCGCTCTTCGCCAGGAGCTGGCACGCAAAGTCGCCGGGGTATTGGCGGCACACGGGCTCGATCTTTGAAAAGTCGGGCACCCCGCCGATGTTCGCGAGCGTGGTGAAGCCGCCGGCGGAGAAGCCAAACATGCCGACGCGCGCCGGGTCGATCACCGCACGACCGTCCCAGCTCGCCAGCATGTGGTCGATCACCCGGCGGATCTGCCGGGGGCGGTCCATGATGTCGACGGCGCGACTCTGGTCGGCGTAGTTGTCGCCCGTGTGCATGACGGCCGCCACCACGAAGCCGGCGTCGGCAAGCGCCATGGCTGTGTCGAAGTGCCCGAGATAGGAGCCACCGGTGCCGTGCGAGATCAGCACCAGCGGCAGTGCCTTGCCCTGCACCGGGCCTTTGACGGCCACGCTCATCGTCGTCGGGCCCATGGCCACGGGTTGGACCGCCGCCGAACTCGGGTACCAGATGCCGATTTCGAGCGGCTTGCCGTCCGGATCGGCGGCGAATCCGTGCTGAAAACCGGCGGCGTGGGCGCAGGCACCTGCAAGCGCCAGGGTGAGGGCCACGGAGAACCGTTTTGTGTTGAGCGTTTTCATGTAGTGCGAGCCTTGATTGGATGACGCTCGCGATTATCTGGGCGGGCCACCCATGGGCCTTGCCCTTTGCGACGATGCAATGGGCGGTCGGCGCGGAGGTGATTGAGAAACTCAAACACTGCGCCAAGTGATTCGCCCATCACGGCAAGGCGAGGGTGAAATAGAAGGTCGCGCCTTGGTTCGGTCTTGCCTGCACCCACACGCGCCCACCATGGCGCGCCGCGATGCGTTGCACGATGCTCAGGCCGATGCCAGTTCCCTTGAACTCGGTTTCGCTGTGCAGGCGTCGGAAGGGACTGAACAGTTGATCGGCATGGGCCATGTCGAAGCCACAGCCGTTGTCTTTGACGTAGAAGACATCTTGGCCTGCGTTGAATTCGTGGCCAACTTCGATGCGGGTAATGTCCCGGTTGGCGCAGAACTTCCAGGCGTTGCGCAGCAGGTTGTCGAGCACGCTGCGCACGAGCACCGGATCGCCCTGGGCCTTCAGGTCTGGGGCGATGCGCACGTCAGCCACTCGCTCGGGCTCGGTCTCCATCTGCTGCTCGATGATTTCCGCAGCGATGCTGCTCAGATCCACTTCGCTGAGTTGCGGCGTCACTTTAGAGAGGTGCGAGAGGTTGAGCAGGGCATCGATGAGGTTGCTCATCTGGGTGCTCTTGGCCGCGATCCGTGCGATCAGCTTGATACCTTCCTCATCCAGTTGGGTCCGATGGTCTTCCAGAAGCACTGCACTGAGTCCGGCGATGGCGCGAATGGGCGAGCGCAGGTCGTGCGCCACCGAGTAGCTGAAGGTTTCCAGCTCCTTGAGGCTCTCGCGCAGTTCGTTGGTGCGCTCCCACACGAGACTTTCCAGTCCTTCATTGAGCTTGCGCAGCCGAATCTCCGCGTGTTTGCGCTCCGAGATGTCCTGCACCACGCCACTGATGCGTTGCGCGGGCAGGGCGCTGGCGTCGATCTTGATCCAGCGCGCGGGCTTCTGGTCGCTCAGCAGGCGAAACTCCTCACTGAATTTTTTCAGGGGGTCCAGCGCTTCCTGGAAGCGGGTGGCGACGAGGGCGCGGTCTTTTTCGTCGATGCCCGCGAGAAAGTTATCAAGGGTGATCAAGTTTTCGGCTGGCTTGTCGAGCAGTTCGGCGGTGCGCGGGTTGAGCGTCATGGCAGCGTTCGAAGGATCGAACTCCAAGATGCCCAGGCTGGCGGCGTCCAGGGCCTGCTGCAGCAGGCGGCGGTTTTCCACCAGCGCTTCCTCCACCGCATGGCGCTCCAGTGCCATCTGAATGGTGGCATGCAGTTCGCGTTCGGAGAACGGTTTGATCAGATAGCCATAGGGACGTGTCTTGCGCGCGCGTTCGAGGGTGGAGTCTTCGGAATAGGCGGTGAGGTAGATCACCGGCACAGGACTGTTCTGGTTCAGCCGCGCGGCCACTTCGATGCCGTCCATATCGCCCTCGATGTGAATGTCCATCAGCACGAGATCGGGGCGGGATTGCGAGACGAAATCCAGGCTTTGCTGCCCAGAGACAGCCACGTGTGGCACTTCGTAGCCCAACTGCGAGAGGCGCTGCTGCAGGTTGAAGGCAACGATGCTTTCGTCTTCCACAATCAGGATTCGAGCGGGTTGTCTCATGGCGCCGTCCCCAGTTGAAAGCTGAGCGAGAACCGAGTGGGGTTTTCGCGCTGGATATCCAGTTTTCCGTGCAACTGCTGCGTCAGGAGCTGGACCAGCTGCAGCCCGAGCGAACCGGTGCGTGAGAGGTCGAGCGCCTGCGGGATGCCTTGTCCATCGTCACTGATGCACAGCTCGATCTGCTTCTCGCCTTGTTGACGGATGTCCACTGAAATCCTGCCGCGTTGCTGGTTCGGGAAGCCGTGCTTGAGCGCGTTGCTCACGAGTTCATTGACGATCAAGCCGCACGGGATGGCCTCGTTGATGGGCAGCTTGACGTCATGCGCGTTGATCTCGATGTCCACTTGTCCAGACGTCGAGCCGTACGCCTCGGTCAGGCGGGGCAGAAGTTCCCCCAGGAAGCGCTGGAAGTCCACCTGCGCGAAGTTCTGCGACTGGTACAAAGTCTGGTGAATCAGCGACATTGAGCGCACACGGTTCTGACTGTCGCGCAGCATGCCGATCAATTCGCTGTCGCTGCTTTTGAGGGCCTGGAGATCGAGCAGGCTGTGGATGACCTGAAGGTTGTTCTTGACGCGGTGGTGCACCTCGCGCAGCAGCAAGTCCTTTTGTTGCAGCGCGTCTTGAATTCGCTTCTCGCTGAGCTTGCGCTCGCTCAGATCCAGGATCACCGAGAGGATCATCGGACCCTCGCCAGTCTGCACCGGGTTGATGCCGATTTCGACGGGAAACTCGCTGCCATCCTTCCGCAGGCCGCTCAGATCGCGCCCTGCGCCCATTGGGCGCGCATTGGTTTCGGCGAGAAACCCCTGGCGGTAGCCGGGATGGGCATGGCGATAGCGGGCAGGAATGAGCATTTCGACCGGGCGTCCGATCAATTCCGCGCTGCTGTAGCCGAACGTGGTTTCTGCGAGCTGGTTGAGGCGGGTGATCTCCCCCAGCTGATTGACGACGATCATGGCGACCGGGATGCGATCGAACGCCTGCCCCAGATACTCGTCCAGCTTCAGCCTCTGCTCCGCCATGCCGGGCATCGTATGTCAGTTGTGTAGGGCTGCCTACTGCGCAAACCCCATGGCCGTGTCACCGCGGCGTCGAATCGCCACAATTGTGCATAGGGCTGGGCATGTTTCTCCCCCATTCACGCTCAAGCTGCGCACGGTGTCACCCATGCGACTCACGGCAACCGCTGCACAGACCGTGGGATGCCCTCCAGCACCCGGGCCGCACCCCAGGCGCACATGAGTGCCCGGCTTTACTCGTTGTCCGTTTGACGCAATGCAACCGTGCAATAGTTTGGACCACTCCAATGCAGTTCATGCGCAACACCGGGGCACCGGTTCACAATGCCCAAGGGCAAAGTTCGCCTGCCGCATTGAGACCCAAGGACACGCCTCTCGCACTTCGACGAAGCTCGCCGCCGATGCAAGCTCACATGAGGACGCTCTGAGCGAAGACACCCATGATCAAGCGAATATCAATCAGGCAACTTCGCCGGGGAATGTATGTTCATGAGTTCTGTGGATCCTGGATGGATCATCCGTTCTGGCGCTCCAGATTTCTGCTTCGCAACGACGCCGAGTTGCAAAGAATCATCTCGGGAGGTGTCCAGGAACTCTGGATCGATACAGCAAAGGGCCTGGATACCGAAAGCGATGTGGCCGGGGGGAGCGAACACCGCGAGCAAGACGGAGCAGAACAAATTGAACGGGAGCTGGAGTTTGCAGCGTCCCTGCCGATGGAATACGACCTCGGGCCATCCGAGGGCACCGCGCTGGTCCAGGCGCAGGCGCTGTACCGCCGTTCTGTGCCGAAAATCAAAGCGTTGTTTGGCGAAGCCCGGCTTGGAAAAGCCATACGCGTTGACCAATGCACGGCGTTGCTGGAGGAAATCTCGGAATCGGTGCTCAACAACCCCGGGGCGTTGATCAACGTCGCCCGACTCAAAACGCGCGATGAATACACCTACATGCACTCGATCGCGGTTTGTGCATTGATGATATCGCTGGGTCGGCAACTGGGGCTGGACACGAGTCAACTGCGGGAGGCAGGACTGGCGGGCATGTTGCACGACCTGGGCAAGGCATTCATGCCACGGTCGGTGCTCATGAAGCCAGGCAAGCTGACCGATGCAGAATTCGCCCAGATGAAAAGCCACCCAGAACGTGGCCACGCGTTGCTCAAGGAGTGCGGCAGCGTTGGCCCGATCGTGCTGGACGTGTGTCTCCATCACCACGAGAAGGTTGACGGCAGTGGCTATCCGCATGGCCTCAAAGGCAACGAGATCAGCCTTTTCGCAAAAATGGGAGCCGTGTGCGATGTGTATGACGCGATTACCTCTGAACGCCCTTACAAGAAGGGTTGGGACCCAGGAGAGTCCCTGCGGCGCATGGCGCAGTGGAAGGGGCACTTCGAGCAACGTGTCTTTCAAGCCTTCGTCAAAACCGTCGGGATCTATCCCGTGGGCTCACTGGTGCGTCTGCACTCGGGACGGCTGGCGGTTGTGATGTCACAGGACGCTCGATCCTTGCTGGCGCCAAAGGTCAAGGTGTTCTTTAACACCGCGTCGAACAAGCGCATCGAACCGCAGGAGATCGAACTCGCCAGTCACTGGTGCAACGACAAAGTGGCTGGTTGTGAGTCGCCTGACAATTGGAACTTTACGGACATGGACCTCTTGTGGGGTGCGCCCCGGACCTAGCCGGGTAATTTTGCTGCGAGCACGTCGACCTTCTCGATGGTTGGCGGCGCAGAGAACAGTTCTCCGGCCTTTGCCATCAAGGCCGCTGCGACCTTGCCGGAGAGATGCGCTTGCCTTCCCGCTTCGTCGGGGAAGGCATCGAAGATCCCGAAGGTCGTCGGCCCAAGACGTATCCCAAACCAGGCCGTTGTGGCGGGCTCCTCCATGACCAGGGGGAGGCCACTCATCAGGAAGCTCTCAACCTCGCTCTCTTTGCCGGGTTTCGCTTCGAGGCGAACGAACAAAGCGACTTTGACCATGAGTTATCTCCTAGTGTGCCAAGGGGTCACAAGGCTACGCGCTTTTAGGAGGCCCAACGTAAATGGACGGGAAACTTACAGAATAAAACGGCCAGCAATGTCTGGAGGCAAGCTCCGCAGTACTTGGTCACTGGCAAAACGATCCAGGCGGCGCTTCCGTTGCAGCCCTTCAAGGCCTGGCGAGGCTCAAGCAGTTTTGAGTACCTTGACCGACAGGAATGGGAGGATGTTGCTCATGGCCCGTGAAACGAACTGGTCCTTCTCGCCCACAGGTGCAACGCAGTGAAGTGCGCTCTCGGCAGCCTCGATACCTTCAAGCCTCGCAATGATCCATGCGGCCAGGTAAGGCGATGCCAGGCAGCCGCCCGCCGTGGCGACGTTGTCGCGAGCAAAGAAGGGTTGATTGAGCACGTCCACGCCGGCCTCTTGCACCCATGGTTTGGTGGTCAGGTCGGTGCAGGCGGAAACGCCTTGGAGCAGACCGAGTTTGGCAAGGACAAGGGTGCCAGAACACTGCGCCGCCAGCAGTTGCCGTGATGGGTCCAGCTTCAGTTGTGACATCAGCACCGGGTTGGCCACGACCTCCCGTGTGAGAAGCCCGCTTCCAACGACGACCGCGTCCGCACTGGCCGCTTCCTCCAGCGTGGTTTGAGCTTCCACCACCACACCGTTCATGGAGCGCACCTTGGCAGAAGGGCTGGCGATCGAGACGCGCCAGCCAGGCTTCTTGACGCGATTCAAGATGCCGAGGGCCACAAAAGAATCGAGCTCGTTGTAGCCCTCAAAGGTCAGGATGGCAATGTGCATGAGATGTGCCCTCGTTAACGATCAACACTGGGTCGGTGAAGTTGACGGCGGTGATTGGCCTCGACCTGGATTTTCGCTCAAGGTCCTTTTGCGAAAGGGGGCTTGCTGTGGATCGCTCGTCGAACGTCCAGTTGCAGCTGATCTGACAATGAAACAGTCCGCCGCACCTGCCGGGATTGGCATAAAGTCTCTCCCGCTCACGAAAAAGGTGAGCCGGGTGTGAGAACCTGCAAACGTAGGCGGAGGCCGTGAACCTGACAAGGAAAATGGCCTCTATCGCTCCAGACCCATGCCTTTTTGGCGGCCTGGACGGGAGGCCGCAAGGCCTACCGGTTTGCCCGGCGTTTCCGGTTCTCACCCCGTTCAGGCCGCCGCCCTTATCCAGGGCGGCGGCTGTTCACCAACGAACAGGGAAGCCACCACATGCCCCGGCTGCAGCACAAGCAACAGAGACTCGCCGTCTTGTTTGACGCGGAAAACGTCTCCTACACACTCACCCGTCCCATCCTGCTGCGCGCCGCGAGTTATGGCGTGCTGGCGGTCAAGCGCGCGTATGCGGACTGGTCCCGGCCGGGCATGAGCCGCTGCAGGAACGTGCTGCTGCACAACGCGATCGAGCCGGTGCAGCTCTTTCCCTACGCCAAGGGCAAGAACGCCGCCGACATCGTGCTCAGCCTGGACGCGATGTCGCTGGCGAACACGGGCCAGTTCGACGGGGTGTGCCTCGCGTCGTCGGACAGTGACCTCACGCCACTGGCCTTCTGCCTGCGGCGCGAGGGTCTGCGGGTTTACGGCTTTGGCGCGCGCCAGACGCCCCGGGCCTTCGTGGCGGCGTGCAACAGCTTCATCTACACGGAGTCGATCGCCGCTGCCGCCTGAGCCTGGCGCCGCCTCAGGCCGCGCGCCGCGCCATCAGCGCCCACACGCCTGCCGCCGTCAGCAGCGAGCCACCCGCGAGGTGAAAGCGCCGCTGCGCGCGCGGCGAGGTGAGCACCCGGCGCGCCGAGCCCGCGAACACGGCGTACAACGTGGCGTTGAGCGTGGCCAGCACCACGAAGGTGACGGCCAGCACCCACAGCTGCGGACCCACCGGCACCGAGGGGCTGATGAACTGCGGCAGGAAGGCCACGAAGAACACGATGCCCTTGGGGTTGAGCGCGGTCACCAGGTAGGTGTTGGCGAACAGGCGCCAGCGCGATTGCGGCGCGGGTGGGGCGGCCAGTTCGGTGGACGAGATGCCCGCGCGCAGCAGCTTGACGCCCAGGTAGATGAGGTACAGGCCGCCGGCCCACTTGATGAGGGTGAACCAGAAGGCCGAGGTGGCGAGCAGCGCGCCCAGGCCGAGCAGCGAGACCGCCAGCGCGGTGGAGTCGCCCAGCGCCACGGCCGCCACCAGCGGCACGTTGGCGCGCCGGCCGTGGGCCATGGAGTAGCTGATGACGGTGAGGATGGTCGGGCCGGGGATGATCAGCATGACGGCCGATGCGGCGACGAAGGCGAGCCAGAGTTCGATGGGCATGGGGCTTATCCGATGGAGCCGAGGGTGGTGTCGCTCTGGGCGTGGGCGTCGCCCATGTAGAGCTTGAGGATGGGGCCTTCGCCGTCGTGTTCCCACACGCGGCCGCGGATGAGGAACTGCCGGCCACCGAGGCGGACCAGGTCGCCCTGGGCCGGCTGCACCGGGTGGCCTTGCCAGAAGGCGGGCACGGTGATGGGGGTGCGGCGGATCCAGGCCTGGTCTTCCGCGCTGAACACCAGGACCGTGCGCAAGCTCGATGGGCTCATGGGTTGTCTCCTTGGGCTGGCTGACTTTGAGGGGCCGATGAACGGGAGCTTAGCGCAAGCGGGCGGGCCGGGGTGACCAGAAATGACATGGTTTCCCCACACAAGACGGCCTCGGGGGCGTCGATACAGCAGACATCTGTCCACACACTCAAGGTATCTGCCATGCGCGTCAACTCTCCCGTTACCCAGCGTGAATACGAGTTCCCCGACAACGCCACGCTGATGTCGACCACCGACACCCAGAGCCACATCACCTACGCCAACGCTGCGTTCGTGGACGTGAGCGGTTTCACGCTGGAGGAGATCCAGCGCCAGCCACACAACCTCGTGCGGCACCCGGACATGCCCAAGGAGGCGTTCGCCGACATGTGGGCCACGCTCAAGGGCGGTGAACCCTGGACGGCGCTGGTGAAGAACCGCCGCAAGAACGGCGACCATTACTGGGTGCGGGCCAACGCCACGCCGGTGATCCGCAACGGCCAGACCGTGGGCTACATGTCGGTTCGCACCAAGGCCAGCCGCGAAGAGATTGCGGGCGCCGAGCGGCTCTACGCCGATATGCGCGAGGGCCGCGCCCGGCACCTGAAGCTGCACAAGGGCCTGCTGCTGCGCACCGGGCTGATGGGGCTGACGACCGCGTTCAAGACCATGGGGGTGCGCAGCCGCATCCGCCTGCCGCTGGCGGTGTTGCTGGCCGCTCTTGCTGGCGGCGCCTGGGCGCTGGGGCTGCATGGCATGGAGTGGGCGCAGTTCGCTGGGCTGTCGGCCGTGGGCGTGGGCCTGACGGGCTGGTTCCTCGAATCGCAGCTGGCCGCCCCTCTGGAGTACCTGCGCGAGCAGGCCTTGCGCGTGGCCACCGGCGACACCCACAAGGTGGCGCACATGGACCGGGTGGACGAGATCGGCATGACGATGCGCACCATCAGCCAGCTGGGCCTGATGTTCCGCTGGCTGATCGACGACGTGAGCCAGCAGGTGCTGACGGTGCAGACGGCGGTGACCGAGATCGCCCAGGGCAACAACGACCTGAGCCAGCGCACCGAGCAGGCGGCGTCCAGCCTGCAGCAGACGGCGGCGTCCATGGAGCAGATGACCGCCACCGTGCGCCAGAACGCCGAGACCTCCAGCCAGGCCAACCAGCTTTCGGGCACGGCCAGCGACGCGGCTTCGCGTGGAGGCCATGCGGTGTCCCAGGTGGTGCACACCATGAGCGAGATCACCGAGAGCTCGCGCAAGATCAGCGACATCATCGGCGTGATCGATGGCATCGCCTTCCAGACCAACATCCTGGCATTGAACGCGGCGGTGGAGGCCGCGCGCGCCGGTGAGCAGGGCCGGGGCTTCGCGGTGGTGGCCGGCGAGGTGCGCAGCCTCGCTCAGCGCAGTGCCGAGGCGGCCAAGGAAATCAAGCAGCTGATCGGCGCCAGCGCGGGCAAGGTGGAGGCCGGCACGCGCCTGGTGGACGACGCGGGCAAGACGATGGACGAGATCGTGCAGCAGGTGCGGCGCGTGTCGGACCTCATCAGCGAGATCAGCGCGGCCACGATCGAGCAGAGTGGCGGCATCCAGCAGGTGAGCCAGGCCGTGGGCCATCTCGACCAGGTGACGCAGCAGAACTCGGCCCTGGTGGAGCAGGGCGCCGCCGCCTCACAAAGCCTGCAGCAGCAGACGAAGCGGCTGGTGGAGGCGGTGAGCGTGTTCCGCTGAAACCGGGGCCGTCATACCAGGTGGCGTTGCACCCACCAGCCGATGGCGCGGGGCAGCTCGGACCAGTGCCAGGTGCTGGGCTGGCACTGCACGCAGCTGGTGCCCGGGTCGTCGAAGCTCAGCACGTCGAAGTCGGTGTGGGCAAGCGCGAGTTCGCGGCTGAGCATGCAGCCGCTGGCGCGGTCGATGCGGGCGTCCAGGATGGCCAGGGCCGGGGGCGATTGCTGCGCCCGCCGCAGGGCGGCGACGGGATCGACCGTCCAGTAGATCTGGGTGCTGCGCACCCAGTCGCCGACGAGGCCCCGCACCGTGTCCAGGTATTCCCCGCGCGGGCAGACCACCAGCACCTGCAGGGGCTGGGCGTCAAGCGGCGCGGGGAGGGAAACGGTCATCTCAGGCTCCTGTCGGCTGGACGCGAGAAGCCGCGCCGCCATGCAGAGACTGTGCAGCGCATCGGGGCGCGTGCCTGCGGGGAAAACTGGACGGTGTGGGGCGGAATCACCCGCAAGCCCAGGGGGCCTGTGCGAAAGTCCTCAGTCGTCTTCGGCGCTGATCAGGCCTTCCCGGATGGCCAGGCGCACGAGCGCGGGCAGGTCGCTCACGCCGAGCTTGGCCATGAGCCGGCTGCGGTAGGACTCGACCGTCTTGGGCGAGAGGTGCAGCTGTTCGCCGATGGCCACGCTGGTCAGGCCGCGCACCACGAGCAGGATGACCTGCTGTTCGCGCGCCGAGAGCGATTCGATGCTGCTGGGCGGAGCGTCGCCCATGAGCCCTTCGACCGCCAGCTCGGCCACGCCGATGCCCAGGTACTTGCGGCCCTCGCTCACCGCCGCCACGGCGTCGATCACGTCCCGCGAAGGCGAGCCCTTGAGCACGTAGCCGAAGGCGCCCAGGCGCATCGCTTCGGCCACGTGCCTGGGCTGGGCCGACATGGTCAGCAGGATGGTGCGGGTGCTGAGTTTGCGCCGCTGCAGCTGTTCGAGCAGTTCGAAGCCGGAGCGGTGGGACAGGTGCAGGTCGAGCAGCAGCACGGTGGGCACCAGCCGCACGATGTCGGCGAGCGCGGGGGTGGGCTGGTCCGATTCGCCGATCACGTGGTGCCCGGCGCCTTCGAGCACCGCACGCAGGCCGTCCCTCATCATCGCGTGGTCGTCTACCAGGTATATGTCGCTCATGGCAGTCTCCAGGTGGCGCAATCAGGGCCTTGCGGGTGACGGTTCTCCGGGGGGGGCGGCCGGTGGGGTTCCCCAGGTGAGAGAGATGACGGTGCCGCCTTTGGGCAGGCCCTTGGCTTCCATGCGCGCACCGATGGCCAGCGCGCGTTCGCGCATGCCCACGATGCCCAGGTGCCCGGGCCGGCCAGCGGCCATCTTGGGCGTCAGGCCCTTGCCATCGTCGGTCACCTGAAGGTGCAGCCACTCGGTTTCGCCATCGACACGCACCACCACCTGTCTCGCGTTGGCGTGCATCACGGCGTTGGCCAGGGCTTCCCGGGCCACCATGAAGGCAGCGTATTCCACGTCGGCGGGCCAGCGCACATCGCTTGCGGTGGGCGAGATTTTCAGCTGCAGCGCCACCGGCTCGGCATCGGGGGTGCGCGTGTGCACCTCGTTTTCCAGCGCCGCCTGCAGGCCAAGTTCATCCAGCAACGGTGGGCGCAGCTCCACCAGCACCTGGCGCACCTCGGTGTTGGCCGTGTCGATCATGTTGCCCAGCTTGAAGGCGCGCTCCCTGGCCTTGTCGGGCAGGCCGAGCGGGATCATGCCCGTGAGCGCGTCGAACGACAGCCGGATCGCGCCCAGCGTCTGTCCCAGCTGGTCGTGCAGGATCTGCGCCAGCCGGCGCGTGGTCTGTTTTTCCTGGTGCAGCAGGCGGCGCGTGAGTTCGGAGAGTTCGAGCTGGTACTGCGCCACGGCGCGTTCGGCGCGCACGCGCTCGGTCACGTCGCGCAGGATGGCGGTGAGCAGCTTGGAGCCACGCACGGTGATCTGCGAGATCGACGCTTCGAGGTCCAGCGTCTGGCCGTCGGCCCGCAGGCCGGTCACACGCCCCACACCCATGGGGCGCGTGGTGGTGTGGGATTCCGCAAAACGCTGCAGGTGGTCGAGGTGCTGGGCTCGCTGCATGTCCGGCAGCAGGATGTCCAGTGGTTGCCCGATCATGCTGCTCGCAGGGTGGCCGAAGATGCGGGCGGCGGCGGGGTTGAAGAGGCTGATGCGCCCTTGCAGATCCACGCTGATCACCGCATCGCTGGCGGAGTTGATCACCGCACTCAGCACCTCGCCCTGTTCGCGCAGGTGCTGCTCGGACTGGCTGTAGGGCCGCGCCAGGTGGCGCGAGATCGCGAAACCGGCCAGGCCCAGCAGCAGCGTGGTGATGCCACCCCAGGTCAGCAGGCTGCGCTCGAGCTGGCGCACGGGCTCGACCGCGGCGCTCAGCGGCTGGTAGCCGACCACCTGCCATGGGGTGCGCAGTTCCGAGTCCCGGGGCTGAATGGCCACGTGCGAGAGGAGGTGGTGCCCGCCCTTGTCGTCCTGCACGGTGTGGGGGTTTTCTCCAGGGCCGGTCAGCAGGACGTTCCATTCGCTGTCGGTCACCGTCGGCCGTTCCCCGATCAGCACGCGCCCGTCGGCGTCGACCAGGGCCAGGTTGAGGGACCGGCGGCCCTCTGGCGGCCCCAGCACCTGCTGGCGCAACTGGTCGAAGAAGCGGGCGTCGAGGTGCGCGGCGATCACCCCGCGCGTCAGGCCCTGGGTGTCGTAGACAGGCATGGCAATGTCGGCGAGCGCTTCCGGCACCTGCAGCCCCCGTTTGCTCAGGGGGTCGCGCAGTACCACCGGCGGGTGCAGGCTGCCGAACCACAGGCCGTCCCGGCCGTTCGTGAACACCCCGCGATTGGCGATCGAGGTGCCTTCGAGCAGGCCATCGCTGGCCACTTCCACCTCACCGTGCTCATTGGTCACACCGATCCACACATAGCTGTTGGTGCTGGTCTTCAGGCGCTGCATCTGATCGCGCCAGGTGTCGGTGCGGATGTCGGCCCGGGCCATTTCGCCAAGCAGCTGGAGTTCGACGGTGCGGCGGGCCAGCGAGCGCGCAATCTGCTCGGCGTACAGCTGGGCGGACTGCTCGACACGGGTGCCCGCGCGCTGTTCGAGCTCCTTGGCCACGATGATCTCGGCCAGCAGCAGCGAGAGCACCAGCAACACCAAGGCCACCACTGCGGGCAGCAAGGGCAGTATCCAGGTCAGAACTCGGTCGCGGGGTGCAGCGGTCGTCAAGGGGCTCCCTCTTCTTTTGGGTGGCGCCCTGGCAGCGTATCAGAGCTTGCGAGGTCTTTCGTGTGAAATATCACTCGACAACGGGCTTGTCCGTGGTGAATATGACTTCACTTGCACGAGGCCCTTCATGCGCATCCCCTTGTTGATCATTGGCGCTGTTCTGTGGCACACAGATTTGCATGCGGGCCGTCACCGCGGTGTCAAGGGGATGGGCTACATTGCGGGCGGTCGCCCCACCCAGTCCATATGCCCGAAACCCCCACGCCCGAACCCCCCGCCGCCGTCGGCTTTGGCGAGGCCCTGCGCTTCTGGCTCAAGCTGGGCTTCATCAGCTTCGGTGGGCCGGCCGGGCAGATCGCGATCATGCACGCCGAGCTGGTGGAGCGCCGCCGCTGGATCAGCGAGCGCCGCTTCCTGCACGCGCTGAACTACTGCATGCTGCTGCCCGGTCCCGAGGCCCAGCAGCTAGCCACCTACATCGGCTGGCTGATGCACCGCACCTGGGGTGGCATCGTGGCCGGCGCGCTGTTCGTGCTGCCCTCGCTGTTCATCCTGATCGGCCTGTCCTGGGTGTACCTGCGCTTTGGCGACGTGCCCGTGGTGGCGGGCATCTTCTACGGCATCAAGCCGGCCGTGACGGCGCTGGTGCTGCACGCGGCGCACCGGATCGGCACGCGCGCGCTGCGCAACCTCTGGATGTGGGGCATCGCCGCCGCCGCCTTCGCGGCCATCTTCGGGTTCGACACGCCGTTCCCCGCCATCGTGCTGGCCGCCGGCCTGATCGGCCACTTCGGCGCGCGGCGCTGGCCCGAGGTCTTCGCGCTGGGCGGTGGCCACGCTTCCCAGGCGGCAGGCCATGGGCCGGCCTTGATCGACGACCACACGCCCACGCCGGCGCACGCGCGTTTCTCGAAACGCCATCTGGCGAAGGTGCTTGGCGCGGGGCTGGCGCTGTGGCTGCTGGGCATGGCTGCGCTGTTGGCCACGCAGGGTTGGGAGGGCACGCTGGCCCAGATGGGCTGGTTTTTCACCAAGGCGGCACTGCTCACCTTTGGCGGGGCCTATGCGGTGCTGCCCTACGTGTACCAGGGCGCGGTGGACACGCACCAGTGGCTCACCGGCGCGCAGATGATCGATGGCCTCGCATTGGGCGAGACCACGCCCGGTCCGCTCATCATGGTGGTGGCCTTCGTGGGGTTTGTCGGCGGATGGACAAAGTCCGTGCTGGGGCCGGACGCGCTGTTCCTCGGCGCGGCGCTCGCGGCGACGGTGGTGACCTTCTTCACCTTCCTGCCGTCGTTCGTGTTCATCCTGGCCGGTGGACCGGCGGTAGAGGCCACGCACGGCAAGCTGGGCTTCACCGCGCCGCTCTCGGCCATCACCGCCGCCGTGGTGGGGGTGATCCTCAACCTCGCGCTGTTCTTCGCTTACCACGTGTGGTGGCCCAAGGGCCTCGGCGGGCCGTTCGACCTTGCTTCGGCGGTCATCACGCTGCTGGCGCTGGTGGCGCTGTTCCGGTTCAAGTGGGGCGTGATGCCGCTGCTCGGGGTGTGCGCGCTGGCCGGGCTGGCGCTGACATTGCTGCGCTAGTCAGGCCGTTGCTGCCGCCTTGAGGCCAAGTTTCTTGACCATGGCCTCGCGCAGCAGGAACTTCTGGATCTTGCCGGTGATGGTCATGGGGAAGGCGTCGACGAACTCGATGTAGGCCGGCACCTTGTAGTGCGCGATCTGGCCGCGCGCGAAGTCCTGCAGTTCCTGCACCGTGGCCTTCTCGCCCGCCTTGAGCACCACGCAGGCACAGAGCACCTCGCCAAAGCGCGGATCGGGCACGCCGACCACCTGCACGTCCTGCACCTTGGGGTGGCGGTAGTAGAACTCCTCGATTTCGCGCGGGTACACGTTCTCGCCGCCGCGGATCACCATGTCTTTCAGGCGGCCGACGATGTTGACGTAGCCCTCGGCGTCCATGGTGGCGAGGTCGCCGGTGTGCATCCAGCCCTGGGGATCAATCGCCTCGCGGGTCTTTTCGGCGTCGTCCCAGTAGCCCTGCATCACCGAGTAGCCGCGCGTGCAGAGTTCGCCCACCAGGCCGCGCGCCACGGCGCGGTTGTCGGTGTCGACGATCTGCACTTCCAGGTGGGGTTGTACCCGCCCCACGGTGGACACGCGGCGGTCCACCGGGTCGTCCACCGCGCTCTGGGTGGAGACCGGGGAGGTTTCCGTCATGCCATAGGCGATGGTGACTTCGCGCATGTTCATCAGCGATTGCACGCGCTTCATGACCTCGATGGGGCAGGGCGAGCCGGCCATGATGCCGGTGCGCAGGCTGGAGAGGTTGGTGGCGCCGAACTGCGGGTGGTCGAGCACGGCGATGAACATGGTGGGCACGCCATAGAGCGCGGTGCAGCGCTCGGCCTGCACGGCCTGCAGCACGGCGGCGGGGTCGAAGGCCTCGGAGGGGTAGACCATGGCACAGCCGTGCGTGACGCAGGCAAGGTTGCCCATGACCATGCCGAAGCAGTGGTACAGCGGGACGGGGATGCACAGGCGATCCTCGGGCGTGAGGCGGATGGCCTCGCCGACGAAGAAGCCGTTGTTCAGGATGTTGCGGTGGGTCAGCGTGGCGCCCTTGGGGAAGCCGGTGGTGCCCGAGGTGAACTGGATGTTGATCGGGTCGGTGGGCGCGAGCCGGGGGCCGATGGCCGCGAGTTGCGCGCGCTGGGCGTCGGCGGCCCGGGAGGGCAGTTCGTCGAAGTTGAGCATGCCCGCGGTCTTTTCCTGGCCGAGCCGGATGGCCCAGCGCAGGTGCGGCAGGGCCTGGGCATGGAGCTGGCCGGGGGCGGTGGCGTCGAGCTCGGGGGCGAGGCTGCGCAGGATCTCGATGTAGTTGCTGGTCTTGAGCGCGGGCGCGAGCACCAGGGCCTTGCACGAGACCTTGTTGAGCGCGTAGGCCAGTTCGCTGGCGCGGTAGGCGGGGTTGATGTTGACCAGGATCAGGCCGGCGCGCGCGGTGGCGAACTGCATGAGCGTCCATTCGGCGCAGTTGGGCGCCCAGATGCCCACGCGGTCGCCGGGCTGCAGGTCCAGCGCGAGCAGGCCGGCGGCCACGGCGTCGCTGCGTTGCAGCAGCTCGCGCCAGTTCCAGCGCACGTTCTGGTGCGGGATCACGAGGGCTTCGCGCTCGCCCCACTGTTGGGCGGCGCGGGCCAGCGCCTCGCCGATGGTGATGTCGTGCAGGGCCGGGCTCTGCGGGCCCTGGGCGTAGGAAGAGGTGGGGGCGGATGCTGGGTTCATGTCGGTTTCGGCGGTGCGGGGGAGCAAAGGGTTCGCCGGCCATCATGAACGCCCGCCGCGCCGCCCGCACGCCCGGGATTTCCCTGACGCCAGGTGTTCCATTCCAGTACGATGCGCGCTGTCCATTCACCACCCAGACGCCGGAGGCTCTCGCTCATGAAGGAAGCTTTGCAGATCGATGACGTGGATGTGGTGGTGGAAGGCGAGGGCCCGCACACGGTGGTGATGCTGCACGGCTGGCCCGACACCCCGGCCTTGTGGGACAGCACCGTGGTGGCCTTGCGCGAGGGCTACCGCTGCGTGCGTTTCTGCCTGCCGGGCTACGACCTGGCCAAACCGCCCAGGGCGGCGTCGGTGGACGCCATGACGGGCCTGATCCGCAAGATCGTCGACGCGGTCAGCCCGCACCAGTCGGTCACGCTGCTGGTGCACGATTGGGGCTGTTTCTTCGGCTACGAGTTCGCCGCGCGCCACCCGGACCGGGTCGCCCGCGTGGTGGGCGTGGACATCGGCGACACCAGCTCGGGCGCCTACCTCAGGGGCTTGAGTGGCAGGGAAAAACGGATGATCGCCGGCTACCAGATCTGGCTCGCGGTGGCCTGGAAGATCGGGCCTTGGTGGCCCTGGCTGGCGAACCGCATGACGCGCTACATGGCGCGCACCATCGGCTGCCGCAACGAACCGTCCCGCATCGGCTGGCAGATGAACTACCCGTATGCCATGGGCTGGTTCGGCGCCCATGGCGGCCTGCGGGGCGTGGGCCGGGTGGACAAGCTGCTGGGCGTGGGCATGCCCGCGCTGTTCATCTATGGCCGGCGCAAGCCCTTCATGTTCCATTCCGAGCGCTGGCTGGACCAGCTCGCCCGCGCGCCGGGCTGCGAGGTGCTCGCGCTGGACACCGGCCACTGGGTGATGCGCCAGAAGCCGGCCGAATTCAACGCCTGCGTGCGCGCCTGGCTGGACCGATCGACTTCCCTGGTATGAAACCCGAAGACCTCGAACGCCTCGTCACCGTGGAAATGCCCTTTGGCAAATACAAGGGCCACGTGATCGCCGACCTGCCGGGCAACTACCTGCACTGGTTCGCGCGCGAGGGCTTCCCGCCCGGCGAAATCGGCCGCCTGCTGGCGCTGATGCGGGAGATCGACCACAACGGGCTGAGCGAACTGCTCACGCCATTGCGGCGGCGCTGAAAATCAGCCCAGGCCCAGCGCGTGGTGCACGCGCATGGCGCCCCAGGCGTCGTTGGCGGCGTAGATGAGTTGGGCTTCCGTCAGCCGCGGGTTGGCCCAGTTGGACGTGGCCGCCTTCTTGGACTTGATGAAGCGCTGGTTGAACAGCACCGCGATCGCGCCTTTGACGCCCATGTCCTTGCGGTAGCCGCGTTCGCGGAACACCGTGTTGAGTTCCAGCACGCCGCCGGGCTCCACGCCGAGCTTGGCCACGATGCGCCGGGTGTCGTCGCCCAGGCCGAAGCCGGCCTTGGTGTGGCCGCCGTCGGCCAGCAGCGCGGCCACCTGGGCGCGGCAGTCGGGTTCGTGCAGCTGGAACACCCAGGCGTGCTGCAGGGTGGCGAGCTGCACGATGTGCGGTCCGTCGGACACCTGGTCCTTGAAGAAGGTGGGCTTGGACTCGGTGTCGAAGCCCCAGGCGCCGTGGTCGCGCAGGGCGGCGCAGGCCTCTCGGGCCTGGGCGGCGGTGTGCACCAGCGTGATGCGGTCGAGCCGCAACTGCTCGAACGGGGCGAGCAGGGCGATCTCGTCCTTGCTGGGGGTGGGGTGGTGTTCTCGGGAGGTCATCGCGGGGCAGGATACCCCGGCGCGCATAATCGCGCCCTCCATGAGAAAAATCTTCCCCCTGACCCAAGAAGGCCGTCACCGCGATCGCGTGCTGGAAGCCGTGAAGCACGAGATCCGCAAATACCTCAAGCGCGAGCGCCGCCGCGAACTGCCCGAGGGTGCCGATTTCCTGGACTTCGACTGCCGCTTTGGCGCCACCAAGGAAACCGCCGAGGTGGTGCACCTCTCGGCCCTGATCGGCCAGCTGGACGCCGTGGCGCGCGAGGGTGGGGCGCAGGCCTATGTGGAGATCCTGGCCAAACCCGGCGTGCGCCGCCCGCGCCCCCCGGGCGCCAGCGCCGAAAGCGACCATCCGGCACAATCGTCCGATGCCCCAGACGACCCTGCCTCCGACGCCGAAAGACCCGCTGATTGAAGGGGTGAGCGACGCGCCCCCCGAGGGCGAGTTCCTCACGTTTCCCGGTTCCCCGTTCGAGCTCTTCCTGCCTTACCCGCCAGCGGGTGACCAGCCCGAGGCCATCCGCCAGCTGGTGGAGGGGGTCAACGACGGCGAGGTGTTCCAGACCCTGCTGGGCGTGACCGGCTCGGGCAAGACCTTCACCATGGCCAACGTGATCGCGCGGCTGGGCCGCCCGGCGATCGTGTTCGCGCCCAACAAGACGCTGGCCGCGCAGCTCTACAGCGAGTTCCGGGAGTTCTTCCCGAAGAACGCGGTGGAGTACTTCGTCAGCTACTACGACTACTACCAGCCTGAGGCCTACGTGCCGCAGCGCGACCTGTTCATCGAGAAGGACAGCGCGATCAACGAGCACATCGAGCAGATGCGGCTCAGTTGCACCAAGAGCATCCTGGAGCGGCGCGACGTGGTGATCGTGGCCACCGTCTCGGCCATCTACGGCATCGGCAAGCCCGAGAGCTACCACCAGATGGTGATGACGCTGCGCACCGGTGACAAGATCGGCCAGCGCGACCTGATCGCCCAGCTGGTGCGCATGCAGTACGCGCGCAACGAGCAGGACTTCTCGCGCGGCAAGTTCCGCGTGCGCGGCGACACCATCGACGTGTTTCCCGCCGAGCACTCGGAAATGGCGATCCGCATCGAACTGTTCGACGACGAGGTGGAGACGCTGCAGCTGTTCGACCCGCTCACCGGCAAGGTGCGCCAGAAGATCCCGCGTTTCACCGTCTACCCCAGCAGCCACTACGTGACGCCGCGCGAGCAGGTGCTGCACGCGGTGGAGGCCATCAAGCTGGAGCTGGCCGACCGGCTCAAGCAGCTGGTGGGCGAGGGCAAGCTGGTGGAAGCCCAGCGGCTGGAGCAGCGCACCCGCTTCGACGTGGAAATGCTCAGCGAAGTGGGCCATTGCAAGGGCATCGAGAACTACTCGCGCCACCTCGCGGGCAGCGCCCCGGGCGAGCCGCCGTCCACGCTGACCGACTACCTGCCCAAGGACGCGGTGATGTTCCTGGACGAGAGCCACGTGCTCATGGGCCAGTTCGGCGGCATGTACAACGGCGACCGCGCGCGCAAGACCACGCTGGTGGAATACGGCTTCCGCCTGCCCAGCGCGCTGGACAACCGCCCGCTCAAGCTGGAGGAGTTCGAGCAGCGCATGCGGCAGGTGGTGTTCGTCTCGGCCACCCCGGCCGACTACGAGAAAAGCCACACCGGCCAGGTGGTGGAGCAGGTGGTGCGCCCCACCGGCCTGGTGGACCCGGAGCTGGAGGTGCGCCCGGCCACTCACCAGGTGGACGACGTGCTGCAGGAAATCCGCATCCGCGTCGAGAAAAACGAGCGCGTGCTGATCACCACGCTGACCAAGCGCATGGCCGAGCAGCTCACCGACTACCTGACGGAAAACGGCGTCAAGGTTCGCTATCTGCACAGCGATGTCGATACCGTGGAGCGGGTGGAGATCATCCGCGACCTGCGCCTGGGCGCCTTCGACGTGCTGGTGGGCATCAACCTGCTGCGCGAAGGGCTGGACATTCCCGAGGTGTCGCTGGTGGCCATCCTGGACGCCGACAAGGAAGGTTTCCTGCGCTCGGAGCGCAGCCTGATCCAGACCATCGGCCGCGCCGCGCGCAACCTGGGCGGCAAGGCCATCCTGTACGCCGACCGCATCACCGACTCGATGAAGCGGGCGATGGACGAGACCCAGCGCCGGCGCGACAAGCAGATCGCCCACAACCTGGCCATGGGCATCGAGCCGCGCAGCATCAACAAGCGCATCAAGGACCTGATCGACGGGGTCTACAGCGAGAAGGCGGGCCGGGAGGCCGATCGCCTGGCCGCCGAGAGCGCCCAGCGCGCCAGCGTCGAGGAGATGAGCGAGAAGGACGTGGCGCGCGAGATCAAGCGGCTGGAAAAGCTCATGCTCGAACACGCCCGCAACCTGGAGTTCGAAAAGGCCGCCGGCGTGCGCGACCAACTCGCCCACCTCAAGGCCCAGGTGTTCGGTGCCCCGGGTACCGACAACATTCCCTGAGCACCGAACTGGTGCCCCCGGGGAACGGGGGAAGGGTTTACCAGTAAAATGCTGAGCAAAACACTAGGCTTTTGAGGTATACTCGACGAAAACAGTCGGGAAAGCCTTCGATAACAGATCCGCAACGGATCGGGGTGGGTGGAGAAGGGGTTCAGGGGGTTCTTACCCGTTGGACCATGCCACGACGGTCAAGCCAACATCTCAAGGAGCTTGAATATGCGCCTCACGACCAAAGGCCGCTTCGCGGTCACCGCCATGATCGATCTGGCCCTGCGCCAGAACAATGGTCCCGTCACGCTCGCGGCTATCAGCCAGCGGCAACAGATTTCGCTGTCCTATCTGGAACAGCTGTTCGGCAAGCTGCGCCGCCACGAACTGGTGGAATCCACCCGTGGCCCCGGCGGCGGCTACACGCTGGGCCGCAAGGCGGCCGACATCACCGTGGCCGACATCATCGTGTCCGTGGACGAGCCCATCGACGCCACCCAATGCGGCGGCAAGGAAAACTGCCTGGGCGAAGGCCACCGCTGCATGACGCACGAACTGTGGGCGCAGCTCAACGCCAAGATGGTTGATTTCCTCGACTCGGTGTCCCTGCAGTCGCTGGTGGACGAGCAGCTCGCCAAGGGCGTCGTGGTGGAGAACGCACCCCTGATCAAGCGGGCGATTTCCAGCGCGCCGGTGGTCAAGCCGATCCGAGTGAACGCCCCCAACTCGGTCTTTGCCCTCGGAGGCGCCGCGTTCTCGAAATGAACCCGGCCTGACCGGGGCGCTCGACCCCGCCGCCCCCTCTTTTCACCGACAAGCCCACGAACCGTCCTTCCATGAGCACTCCGCACTTTCCCATCTACATGGACTACAGCGCCACCAACCCCTGCGATCCGCGGGTGGTGGACGCCATGATTCCCTGGCTGCGTGAACATTTCGGCAACCCGGCGTCGCGCAGCCATGCCTGGGGCTGGGAGGCCGAGAAGGCCGTGGAGACCGCGCGCGAGCAGGTCGCCGCCCTCATCAACGCCGATCCGCGCGAAATCGTCTGGACCAGCGGTGCGACCGAGTCCAACAACCTCGCGCTCAAGGGCGCGGCGCAGTTCTACAAGACCAAGGGCAAGCACCTCATCACGGTGAAGACCGAGCACAAGGCCGTGCTCGACACCATGCGCGAGCTGGAGCGCCAGGGCTTCGAAGTCACTTACCTCGACGTGCAGGCCGATGGCCTGGTCGACCTGGACGCCTTCAAGGCCGCGATCCGCCCCGACACCATCCTGGCCTCGGTCATGTTCGTGAACAACGAAATCGGTGTGATCCAGGACATTGCCGCCCTGGGCGCGATCTGCCGCGAGAAGGGTGTGGTCTTCCACGTGGACGCCGCGCAGGCCACCGGCCGGGTCGACATCGACCTGCAGACGCTGCCGGTCGACCTGATGAGCCTGACCTCGCACAAGACCTACGGCCCCAAGGGCATCGGTGCTCTTTACGTGCGCCGCAAGCCGCGCATCCGCATCGAAGCGCAGATGCACGGCGGTGGCCACGAGCGCGGCATGCGCTCGGGCACGCTGCCCACCCACCAGATCGTGGGCATGGGCGAGGCCTACCGCATCGCCAAGGCCGAGATGCACGAAGAGAACCAGCGCATCAAGGCCCTGCACGACCGCATGGTCGCCGGCCTGAAGGACGTGGAAGAGGTGTTCATCAACGGCCATGAAACGCGTCGCGTGCCACACAACCTCAACATGAGCTTCAACTACGTCGAAGGCGAGTCGCTCATCATGGGCATCAAGGGTCTGGCGGTGTCGTCGGGCTCGGCCTGCACCTCGGCCAGCCTGGAGCCCAGCTATGTGCTGCGCGCCCTGGGCCGCAGCGACGAACTGGCGCACAGCAGCCTGCGCATGACCATCGGCCGCTGGACGACCGAAGAGGAAATCGACTACGCGATCGCCACCATCAAGGAAAACGTGGCCAAGCTGCGCGAGTTGTCCCCGCTGTGGGAAATGTTCAAAGACGGTATCGACCTGTCCACCATCCAGTGGTCAGCGCATTGAAGGAGAAAACACCATGGCTTATTCAGACAAAGTGGTAGATCACTACGAAAATCCGCGCAACGTCGGCTCCTTCGAAAAGGGCGACGACTCGGTGGGCACCGGCATGGTGGGGGCCCCGGCCTGCGGCGACGTGATGAAGCTGCAGATCAAGGTCAACCCGACCACGGGCGTGATCGAGGACGCGCGCTTCAAGACCTACGGCTGCGGCTCGGCGATCGCCTCGTCGTCGCTGGTGACCGAGTGGGTCAAGGGCAAGACGCTCGACCAGGCCGCCGCGCTCAAGAACAGTCAGATCGCCGAAGAGCTGGCCCTGCCGCCGGTGAAGATCCACTGCTCGATCCTGGCCGAAGACGCCATCAAGGCCGCGGTGGACGACTACCGCAAGAAACACGTGAATTAAGGAATTCCCCTGCGCCGCTTCGCGTCTTCCCCTCAAGGGGACCACGCCCGCAGCCCGGCAAAGCCGGTTCTGTGGCGTGTGCTTGAGAAGACGCCTCGCAGATGCGGCGCCATGGAGTGAGCACAAAAATGGCCATCTCGATTTCAGAAGCTGCCGCACGGCACGTCAACCGCTACATCGCCAAGCGTGGCAAGGGCGTGGGTGTGCGCCTGGGGGTGAAGACGACGGGCTGCTCCGGCATGGCCTACAAGCTGGAGTACGCCGACGAGATCGCGCCGGAAGACGTGGTGTTCGAGGACAACGGCGTGAAGGTGCTGGTTGATCCCAAGGCCCTGGCCTACATCGACGGCACGCAGCTCGATTTCGTGCGCGAAGGCCTCAACGAGGGCTTCCGCTTCAACAACCCGAACGAGCGCGACCGTTGCGGCTGCGGCGAGAGCTTCAGGATTTAGACTCACCCCCGCCGCGCTTCGCGCGACCCCCTCAGGGGGCGCCGGCAGCGGCCCGGCAAAGCCGGTTCCGCGCCGGCTCTGGAAGGCGCCCCTCAGTCCCACAGGCGCTTATCCATCGATGAACCTGCAATCGAACGACTTCGAGATCTTCGGCCTGAGCCCGCGCTTCGCGGTGGACCGCGCCGCGCTCGACGCGCGCTGGAAAGACCTGCAGCGCGAAGCCCATCCCGATCGCTTCGCCACCGCCGACGCCCAGACCCAGCGCCAGGCCATGCAATGGTCGGTGCGCATCAACGAGGCCTACCAGCGCCTGAAGGACCCGCTCAAGCGCGCGGCCTACCTGTGTGAACTGCATGGCGCGCCGATCCAGGCCGAGAACAACACCGCCATGCCCGCCGCCTTCCTGATGCAGCAGATGCAGTGGCGCGAAGAGCTGGAAGAGGCCGAGGGCCTGGACGACCTGGAGCGCATGGCCGACGAGGTGGCCACCGCGCGGCGCGCGATGCTGCAGGAACTGCAGACCACGGCCGACGACCTGCAGGACTGGCCCGCGCTGGCCCAACAGGTCAGAGCCCTTATGTTCGTTGAGCGCTTTGCCAGCGATGTGGAGAACCGGATCGATCTGCTGGGACAATAGCCAGTTCCCCCTTTTGAATGACCGTTGACCCATGGCGCTTCTGCAGATTTCCGAACCCGGCCAGTCGCTCGACCCGCACCAGCGGCGCGTGGCGGTGGGCATCGACCTGGGCACCACGCATTCGCTGGTGGCCGCGGTGCGCCACGGCGTCTCCGAATGCCTGCCGGCGGCCGATGGCCGCGTGATCCTGCCCAGCGTGGTGCGTTACCTCGATCCCGCGCAGGGCGGCTCGGGCCGGCAGATCGGCTTCGAGGCACTGGCCGCGCAGGTGCAGGACCCGGCGAACACCGTGAGCTCGGTCAAGCGCCTCATGGGTCGCCGCCGCTCACAGGTGGCCGATGTGGACAAGCTGTCCTACACCGTGGTCGACCAGGACGGCATGGCCGTGGTGGAGACCGTGGCCGGCCGCAAGACGCCGATGGAAGTCAGCGCCGAGATCCTGGCCACGCTGCGCTTTCGCGCCGAGGACAGCTTCGACGACGACCTGTATGGCGCGGTGATCACCGTGCCCGCGTACTTCGACGACGCGCAGCGCCAGGCCACCAAGGATGCGGCCCAGCTCGCGGGCATCAACGTGCTGCGCCTGATCAACGAGCCCACGGCCGCCGCCATCGCCTATGGCCTGGACAACGGCTCTGAGGGCGTCTACGCCATCTACGACCTGGGCGGCGGCACCTTCGACATCTCCATCCTGCGCTTGACCAAGGGCGTGTTCGAGGTGATGGCCACCGGCGGCGATTCGGCCCTGGGCGGTGACGATTACGACCAGGCGCTGGCCGCCTGGGTGCTGGCGCAGCAGGGCGTTGGCGCCGAGCTCAATGCCTCCGAGCGGGCTGCCGTGCATGCCGAGGCGCGCCGCGTGAAAGAGGCACTGTCGTCGGTCGCGAGCGAGACCTTCCGCGCCAGCGTGGCGGGCCAGGCCATCGAACAGGCGGTCACGCCGGGCGATTTCGAGGCCTGCACCGCCGCGCTCACCGCGCGCACGATGACGGCGGTGCGCAAGGTGCTTCGCGACGCCGGCACGGCCAAGGACGAGGTGAAAGGCGTGGTGATGGTCGGAGGTTCGACCCGCATGCCGGTGATCCGCCGCACGGTGGGCGAATTCTTCGGCACCGAGCCGCTGACCAACCTCAACCCGGACGAAGTGGTGGCGCTGGGCGCCGCGATCCAGGCCAACGCGCTCGCGGGCAACAGCCGGGACGGCGATCTGCTGCTGCTGGACGTGATCCCGCTGTCGCTGGGCATCGAGACCATGGGCGGCCTGGTCGAGCGCATCGTGCCGCGCAACAGCGCCATCCCCACCGCGCTGGCGCAGGATTTCACGACCTACCAGGACGGCCAGACCGCATTGGCATTGCACGTGGTGCAAGGCGAGCGCGACCTGGTGGCCGACTGCCGCAGCCTCGCGCGCTTCGAGCTGCGCGGCATCCCGCCCATGGTGGCCGGCGCCGCGCGCATCCGCGTGACCTTCACCGTGGACGCCGACGGCCTGCTGTCGGTGAGCGCGAAAGAGCAGGGCAGCGGCGTGGAAGCCCGTGTGGACGTGAAGCCCGCCTACGGCCTGAGCGATGAGCAGATCGCCGCCATGCTGCAGGACAGCTTCGCTACCGCGCAGCAGGACATCCAGGCGCGCGCGCTGGTCGAGGCCCGTGTGGACGCCGATCGCATGATCGCCGCCACGCGCACCGCGCTGGCCGCAGATGCCGACCTGCTGCAGCCCGCCGAACGCCAACAGATCGACGACCTCATGGCGGCGCTGGCGGCCACCGCGCAGGGCGACGACGCCAACGCGATCGAGAACGCCACGACCGAACTCGCCAAGGCCACCGAGCCCTTCGCCGCGCTGCGCATGAACCGGGGCATCCAGCAGGCCCTGTCTGGCAAGAAACTCGAAGAAGTCTGAAACACAACGTCCCCATGCCCACGATCAAGATCCTGCCCCATCCCGAATACTGTCCCCAGGGCGCCAGCATCATGGCGCCCGCGGGCACCTCGATCTGCGAAGCCCTGCTGGACAACAAGATCAACATCGAACACGCTTGCGACATGAGCGCGGCCTGCACCACCTGCCACGTGATCGTGCGCGAAGGCTTCAACAGCCTCAACGAGCTGGAGGAGACCGAAGAAGACCTGCTCGACCGCGCCTGGGGCCTGGAGCCCAACTCGCGCCTGTCGTGCCAGGCCATCGTGGCGCAGAACGACCTGACGGTGGAAATCCCGAAGTACTCGATCAACCACGCCAAAGAGAACCACTGATGCGCCAGATCGTCCTCGACACCGAAACGACCGGTCTGTCGGCCGAGAACGGCGACCGCATCATCGAGATCGGTTGCGTGGAGCTGCTCAACCGCAAGCTCACCGGCAACAACCTGCATTTCTACCTGAACCCCGAGCGCGACAGCCACGAGGACGCGCTCAAGGTGCACGGCATCAGCAACGAGTTCCTGCGCGACAAGCCCAAGTTCGCGGCCATTTCCGACCAGTTGCTGGACTACCTGCGCGACGCGGAAGTGATCATCCACAACGCGCCGTTCGACATCAGCTTCCTCAACAAGGAGATGGAGCGCCTGGGCCGTCCGCCCATCACCACCATCCTCGGCCAGGTGACCGACAGCCTGGTGATGGCCAAGGAAATGTTCCCCGGCAAGCGCAACGGGCTGGACGCCCTGTGCGACCGCCTGGGCGTGGACAACTCGGGCCGCACGCTGCACGGCGCCTTGCTCGATGCCGAGCTGCTGGCCGACGTCTACATCAACATGACGCGCGGCCAGGACGCGCTGCTCATGGACCTGGGCGATGCGCCGGGCGAGGATGGGCAGACCGAGGCGCTGGACCTGAGCCGCTTCGAGCTGCCGGTGCTGCTGGCCAACGAGCAGGAAAGCCAGGCCCACGAAGGGGTGCTGGCCGAGCTGGACAAGGCGAGCAAAGGCAAAACGGTGTGGCGTTCGATGCAAGCCGCCTGAAACGGCTGAAAAACCGGCTATAATTTGAGGCTTCCGAGAGATCGGTCAGATCAATCGGGCGGTTAGCTCAGTGGTAGAGCACTGCCTTCACACGGCAGGGGTCGCAGGTTCGAACCCTGCACCGCCCACCAGACAAGGCGCTGGAGAAACAAGGACTTGCGAGAAATCGCCAGTCCTTTTTTCTTGCCTGTCAGCCCGGGTGGAGCAGCTTTTCGATGGCGTGGGCGATGGCCAGCAAGTGCGGGTCTTCACTGTGCCTGCCAATCAGTTGCAAGCCGGCCGGGAAGCCTTCCCGCGTCGGGATGGGCATGCTGATCGCGCATTGATCGAACACGTTGACGGGCCGGGTGTGGCGCCCGACGCGCCGGTTCCATTGCAAGGCCTGGTCCAGCGAGCGCAAGGCGTTGCGGGGGCCGGGCAACATCGGGGTCGTGGCACCCATCCAGGCGTCGAATCCCGCCATCTGTGCTTGCGCCTGGCGCCGCCATTGCGCGGTGTGTCGCCGCAAGGCGTCCAGCTCCGCCGGGTCCATGTCGATTTCGGCCGCGGCGCGAGCGGCGGTCACCGGGTCGAGCGAGCCGAGGCCGGCGCGCAACCGCTCTTTGCCCAACACCCGCGCGAACTCCGCCGGCATGAGCCGTGAGAACAGTGCCGCGACGTCCTCCGCTCCCGGAGGCTCGATGGGCGACACGACCACACCGGCCTTTCGC
Source organism: Hydrogenophaga sp. FG152 (assembly GCF_057809615.1). Classification (NCBI taxonomy): domain Bacteria; kingdom Pseudomonadati; phylum Pseudomonadota; class Betaproteobacteria; order Burkholderiales; family Comamonadaceae; genus Hydrogenophaga; species Hydrogenophaga sp. FG152. The sequence continues at coordinate 57,284 of NZ_JBMDKH010000026.1, forward strand.
AGCCACTCGACGGTGTCGTCGAGCGCTTCCTGGACCGCTGCGTCCAAGGGCTCGCCATCGCGCTCGCGCAGCAGACCCAGGCGCAAGCCGAGCAGAGGGACGGGCAGAGCGCGTGGCGAGGGCTTGATCGCGTTCGCCACCGTGGCGCAATCGGCCACGCTCGCGGCCAGCACGCCCATCGAGTCCAAGGACGGTGCCGCTGGAAAAACACCCTCGGTCGACCAGGTGCCCCGGGTGCTCTTGTACCCGGCCACGCCGCACAGCGCCGCTGGAACCCGCACCGATCCGCCGGTGTCCGTGCCCACGGCGAAGGCGCACAGGCGCGCCGCCACGGCCACCGCCGAACCATGGCTGGACCCGCCGCACAGGCGGCGCGTGGCGGCATCCACCGGGTTCCAGGGGCCCGGGTCGTTCCAGTTGATCGTCGCCAGGGCGAATTCCGTGGAGACCGTCGTGCCCAGGATGACGCAGCCAGCGGCGCGAAGCGCGCGCACGAGAGGGCCCTGCGCCGGCAGCAGGTCGGCGACGTCGAGCGACGAGTTGACGCTGCAGCCCAGACCCTGGACGGCGATGATCTCCTTGATGGCGATGGGCACACCCATCAGGGGGCCACGGTCGTCTCCCTCGGACAGCGCCGCATCCAGGGCGCGGGCTTCCGCCAGCGCCTCCTCGGCCCTCACGCGGCGGAATGCCGCGAGTTTCGGCTGGCTTTGGGCGATGCGGGCAAGGTACTGCTGCGTCGCCTGCTCGCTCGTGACCGCGCCGCGCCGCAACGCCTCGCCGAACCCTTTGATGCCCTGGGCGAATGCGTCCACTCATTGCACCTTCACGTTGCCGGCCTTGGCAATGCCGCCCCATTTCTTCTGCTCGTCCACCATGAAGTGGCGGAACTCCTCGGGCGTGCGCTGCGTGGGTTCGGTGCCGGCGCTGCGCATCTTTTCCTGCACGTCGGGCGCTTTCAAGGCCTCGTTGATGGCCTGGTTCAGCTGCGCGATGACCTGAGGCGGTGTGCCCCGGGGCGCCATGAACGCGTACCAGCCGAGGTACTCCCGATCGTCCAGTCCCAGCTCCTTCGCGGTCGGCACGTTGGGCAGGGCCTCCACCCGGGTCGCGGAGGTCACCGCCAGCGGCAGCAGCTTGCCCGACTTGACGTGCGGCGCACCGGTGGACACCGCGTCGACCATGATGGGCAGCATGCCGCTGATGACCGCCAGCTGCGCCTCGGGCGCGGTCTTGTGGGGAACGACGGTCACGTCGAGGCGATGGCGCTGGCGCATGCCTTCGAAGACCAGGTGGTTGAGCGATCCGCTGGCGCCCATCGACAGATCGAGCTTGCCCGGGGCGGCCTTGGCCTGTTGAACGAAGTCGCCCAGCGTGCGGATCGGTCCGTTGGGGTTCGCGACCCACAGCATGGCCGTCGTGCCCGCGAGCGCCACCGGTTCCAGATCCTTCATCGGGTCCATCGGCATGCGCTCGTAGATGGACGAGTTGATCGTGAGCGCGCCCGTCGAGGCGAACAGCAGGGTGTGGCCGTCGGCGGGTGCCTTGGCCACGAGGTCCATCGCGATGTTGCCGTTCGCGCCGACCCGGTTCTCGATGACGATGGGCTGGCCCAGGCTGGCCGTGAGCTTGGGCGCGAGAAGCCGCGCGATCCACTCATAACCCCCCGGGGCGATCGGCGTGACGATGCGGATGGGCTTGCTGGGGTAGGCCGACTGCGCCGCCGCGCCATGGGCGGCAGCGGCGGTCAAGGCCACCACGAGGATCTTGGAGAGAAGCAGCTGGATCATGAGGGGATGTCCTTTCGACGAAAGAGGGGCTGTGCGTCAGGTGCGGGTGATGTGGCCTTGCGCGTCCAGCTCGAAGCCGGCCTGGCGGGCGGTGTCGAGCACGTTTTTGGCCCACTCCACCTTGCCGGGGTCCGTGCCGCTGAGGATCGCGAGGATGTAGGCCTCCTGGTCGCCGTCGTTGCGGAAGCCGCGCATGATGTGGGGCGGCACCGACACGGCATCCCATTGGCCCAGGGTCATCTCGTGCTCGCTGGCGTCGCCCCAGATGAGCGTCCAGGTGCCCGAGAGCGGGATGAAGACTTCGACGGTCTGGTGAAGGTGCAGGCCCGAGCCTTTGCCCGGCTGGGCCTTCACCAGGGTGACATGGAAGTTCTCCACGTCGGTGATCGGGATCTCCATGGACGCGTCAGCACCCGCGGCACGCGCAGTCTAGAAAACAAAATCCATTTAGTCAACCATCCGGATGGTTGATTAAAATCAAAATGTCGAATCTGCATAATCGAAACCATGGAGAGCCCCAACAAGTCCCCAGCGCCGCTCATCTCGGCGAGCCGGTCGCGCGAACCTTCCGATGGCAGGCGCAACGCTGAGCGAACCAGGAGCAATCTGCTGAACGCCGCCTACGTGGAGTTCTCCGAAAAGGGTTTCCAGGGCGCCCGGGTGGACGCCATCTGCAAAAGCGCGGGCGTCAGCAAGCAGATGCTCGCCCACCATTTCGGGTCGAAGGAGGCCCTGTTTGTCGAGGTGCTGGAACGGGCTTATCTGTCCTTCCGGATGCACGACCAGGACGTGGAGCTGTCCAGCGGCGGGCCCGTCGAGGCGGTTGAGCATCTGGTCTTGAGCACCTTCGACCATGTGCAGAAACACCAGGAGCTCATCCGGCTGCTGTCCGACGAGAACATGCACAACGGGCGCCACATCCAGCAATCCACCAAGCTGCGCGCGCTGTACACGCCCCTTATCGAGAAGGTCGCGGCCATGCTGGAGCGGGGCGAGCGCGCGGGCCTGTTCCGCTCGGGCGTGGATCCCCATCAGTTCTACATCTCGATGACCTCGCTCATCTTCCTGTTCTTCTCGAACAACCACACCCTGAGCGCGGTGTTCGACATGGATTTTTCAACGCCGGAGGCGGTGGCCGAGCGGCGTCGGCATGTCGTTGAATTCGTCCTGGCCGGTCTGCGGCGCTGAGGGCCACGGCGCGCCGGCGCCCCTGGCGAGCGCCCGAACTTGCGGGCTTTTCGGCGTTTATTCCCCGCTTTGGTCGCCTGGGCGAGGCGTAGATTCACCGGAATGTACAAGTCGCTTCCTCTGGACGCCATCGCCCTGCAGCAACCGGTTCCCGTGAATGTGTGGGACCCGAAGGGCGTGCTGTTGCTGCGCAAGGGCGAAGCGATCACCTCGGAGCAGCACCGGGGGCTGCTGATGCTGCACTCGCCCGTGGTGCTGGAGGCCGACTGGCGCGCCTGGTCGTACAGCTACACCACCGAACTGGACCGCATGGTGCGAGACAACGCGCCGCTCAACCGCATCGCGGGTGTGAGCCACGCGGTGGAGGTGCCCCACATTGAAGCGCGCGAGGAGGCCGGACCGGTGGAGCTCTGGGCCGACCTGCACGCGTCGCTCAACAGCCTGTTGCACCAGGGCTCGGCCGCCACCCAGTTCAACGACAAGCTCGAGCGGCTGGCCGCGCGTGCGCAGCGCCTGTGGCACGCGGCGCCGGACGACTGCCTGCTGGTGCTGGTGCAATTGCTCTTCGATGCCCGCATGGGCTACAGCGCGACGCACGCGCTGCTTTCCGCGGGTCTGTGTGCGCTGGTGTCCCCCTCCACGGGGGTGTCGCCCGCCGAGCAGGCCACACTGTTCCGCGCCGCGCTGACCATGAACATGGGCATGACGCGCACGCACGACGCGATGGCCCGCCAGACCGGTCCCCTGACCGATGCCCAGCGCCAGACGGTGCGTGAGCACCCCTTGCGCAGCGCGGCTATGTTGCGCGAACTGGGCGTGGCGGACGCGCTGTGGCTGCGCCTGGTGGAAGAGCAGCACGAGCGGCCCGATGGCAGCGGTTACCCGGCCGGCAGACCGGTGGGCGATCTCGCGCAGCGATTGCTGCAGATGGCCGACGTGTACGTGGCCTGCATCAGCCCGCGCCAGGGCCGGGGCGGCCTGCTGTCGCAGCAGGTGGCACGAGAGTTGTACCTGGGTCCCGATCAGCAGCCCGACGCGCTGGGTGCCTTGTTCGTCAAACACATCGGGTTCTACCCGCCGGGCAGCTATGTGCGCCTGGCCAGTGGCGAGGTGGCCGTGGTGACGCGGCGCGGCGCCAAGGCGAATGCGCCGCAGGTGTTCGCCATCGTCGGGCGCCAGGGCATGCCGCTGGGCGAGCCGACCTGGCGCGACACGCAGGACCCGGCCCACGAGATCAAGGCCAGCCTCCCGCCGGGCGACGTGCGGGTGGTGGTGAATGTGCCGCGCCTGCTGAGCCGGCGCTAGCCTCAGCGAGGCGGCAGGTACATCGTCGCTTCCACCTCGATGAGCACCTCGTCGCCCGGCAGGAAGCGCGAGACCTCCACCACCGTGCTCACCGGCGGTTCGCCCGGGTAGAACAGGCCCCGCACGCGGTTGTAGGGCGCGTAGTGGGACAGCTCGCGGAAGTACTGCACCAGCTTGACCACGTCGGACATCTTTCCACCGTGCTCCTCGGCGAGCTGGCGGATGCGGTCCAGCACGAACCAGCTCTGCGACACGATCGGGGCCTCGAACACGTCGACCGACATCTGGCCGGTGACAAAACCCAGCTTGCGCAAGGAGGCCAGCGCCTTGGTCGGGATGTCCTCGTAGCGGCTCACCGTGCGCTGCTCGGCCGGGTCAACGGCCACGACGCCGCTCATGAACACGAAATCGCCCACGCGTCGGGCGGCGGCGTAATGGGCCATGGGTTTGCCTGTGCTCATGCGGGTCTCCAGGTGACGGTTGGGTGGGTTCAGTCGGGCAGGCCCCAGGCGCGCATCTTCCCCGGGTTGAGAAGACCGGCCGGGTCGAAGCGCTTTTTCATGTCGATGACGTTCTGCGGCAGGTCGCCGCCGACCTTGCCTTCCTCGATGATGAAGGTGTGCGGGTTGTTCACGCGGATGCCGTTGTCGCGGAAGATCTGGATGATCTCGTTGAGGCGCTCTTCGGTCGTGAAGCGCACCAGCGGCAGCGAGGTGCAGGTGGTGAAGCCGTCCATGCTGCGCAGGAATTCGACGTGCATCAGCACCTCGTCGCCGAACAGCTCACGGATGCGCCGCACCTGGTCCAGGTGCTTGCCTGGCGTGAACGTGGTCTGCAGGTAGGTCAGGCCCTTGTCCACTTTCAAGGCGTTGAGCGTGGTGTGGTTCCAGCAGTACTCGGCCAGTGTGTGGTGCTGGGCTTTCACCTCGTCGGCCGTGCGGCGGTAGGTGACCTGGCCGCCGTGGGCGGTGATGACCTGCAGGGCCGCGGCTTCCGAGAACTCGGCCACCAGCAGCAGCGCGGCGTGGCAGCCCTTGGGCAGGTATTCGGCCAGCGGCGCCATGTAGGCGGGGATGGGGTCGGCCAGCAGGGCGATGTTCTTCTTCACGATGCCGGGCGCGTGCGCCAGCGCGTTGCCGAAGTCCAGCGCGCGGTCCGCGTCGTCGAAGGTGACGATCATCTCCATCCAGTCGTGGGCGGGCGCCAGCGCCATCTCCACTTCCAGCACCAGACCGTTGGTGCCCCAGAGGTGGTGCATCAGCAGGGCTTCGGGGCCGCGCAGTTCCACCACCTGCGGCTCGGCCTCGATGCTCATCGCGCGGATGCCGAGGATGTTGCCGGCCGCGCCGATCGGGCCGTAGTTGATCGAGCCCACGCCGCCGAAGCCACCGCTGAACAGGCCGCCGAGCGAGGCACTGCGGAAGGTCGAGGGGATGCAGCGCAGCTCCCAGCCGGTGGGGCGCGCGGCGTTGTCGAACTCGGCCAGGCGGATGCCGGCCTGCGCGCGGCCCACACCGGGGCGCGACCACAGGAAGGCGTTGTAGCCGCTCATGTCGAGGATCACGCCGCCGTGCAGCGGGGTGGACTGGCCGTAGTTGCCGGTGCCACTGCCGCGCACGGTGAGCGGGATGCGATGGCGCGCGCAGGCCGAGGCCACCTGGCGGATCTCGTCCTCGGTGCGGGGCTTGACGACGATGTCGGCGCGCTTGCCCAGCAGCTGGCGCTTGAGTACCGGGCTGAACCAGGAGAAGTCCTGCGAGAGGCGGCCGATCTTGAGGGGATCGGTGATCCAGTCCAGGCCGGGCAGTTCCTGCTGGATTCGTTCGATGGAGGTGCTGGAAACGGTCATGGCGTGTGGTCTTGTTTCGATGCGGTTCAGTCCTGCGCGATTTCGCTGGCGTGCCAGGAGCCGAGCGACACCTTGGTCAGCCAGGCCATGAGCACGAACAGGAACACGCCGGCGAGCGAGATCAGCAGCAGCGCGGCGAACATGCGCGGGATGTCGAGCTGGTAGCCGGCCATGAGGATCTGGTAGGCCAGGCCGGTGTTGGTGCCGCCGGTGCCGGCCACGAACTCGGCCACCACGGCACCGATCAGCGCCAGGCCCGAGGAGATGCGCAGGCCGCCGAAGAAGTAGGGCAGGGCGCTGGGAATGCGCAGGCGCCACAGGATCTGGCCGCGCGTGGCGCGGTTCATCTTGAAGTAGCTCTGCAGGTCGGGGTCGACGCTGCGCAGGCCCAGGGTGGTATTGGAGATGATGGGGAACAGCGCGACCAGCGCCGCGCACACCACCAGCGAGGCGGTGGGCTGCTTGACCCAGATGATGATCAGGGGGGCGATGGCCACGATGGGCGTGACCTGCAGCAGCACGGCGTAGGGGAACAGTGCGGTCTCGATCAGCCGGCTCTGCACGAACAGGAAGGAGATCAGCACGCCGATCACCACGGCCACCACGAAGGACAGCACGGTGATCTTCATGGTGATCAGCAGCGAGTTGAAGAGCGTGGACCAGTCCTTGATCAGCGTCTCCATCATCAGGCCGGGCGAGGGCACGAGGTAAGGCGGCAGTTCCAGGCCGACCACCAGGCCGTGCCAGAGCGCCACCAGCGCGATGGCGACCAGGGCCGGGTACAGCACGCGCTGCACGCGGGGCTGCTTCAGGAAGGGGGTATTGGGCGTCGGGTTCATGCGTGTGCGTTCTCGGTCGTGTCGCGGCTGGCGCGCAGCAGGCTGTCCTGCAATTGCTTCGCGTAATGGCTGAATTCGGTGGAGACCATGAAGTCCGGCGTGCGCGGGTACGGCTGGTCGATCTGGAATTCCTCCACGATGCGGCCCGGGCGCGCGGCCATCATGACGACGCGGCTGGAGAGGAACACCGCCTCGTGGATCGAGTGGGTGACGAAGACGACGCTGAGGTTTTTCTTCTGCCAGAGTTCGAGCAGGTCGGCGTCGAGCTTGTGGCGGGTGATTTCGTCCAGGGCGCCGAAGGGCTCGTCCATGAGCAGCAGCGTGGGCTCGACCACCAGGCCGCGCGCGATCGACACGCGCATCTGCATGCCGCCGGAGAGGGCGCGCGGCAAGGCCTTGGCGAACTTGGACAAGCCCACCAGGGCGAGCGCGTCGGCCACGCGGGCGTCGGCCTCGGCGCGCGGCACACCGGCCAGGTCCAGCGGCAGGCGCACATTGGTCTGCACGCTGGCCCAGGGCATCAGCGTGGGCGACTGGAACACGAAGGCCAGGCGGTGCCCCGACTTCTCCAGCTGATTGACGCCCTGACCCCACAGCTTGAGGCTGCCGCTGGTGGGTTCGAGCAGCCCGGCGATCATCTTGAGCAACGTGCTCTTGCCGCAGCCCGAGGGGCCGAGCAGGGTGACGAATTCGCCTTCGCGCACCGTCAGGTCCACCGGCTGCAGGGCCACAGTGCCGTTGGGGTAGGTTTTCTGGACGCCCTGGATGTCGATGGCCGGGGCGGCGGAAGCTTGGTCAGTCTTCATGGGGTACTTGTGGGTGAAGGCGGGGCAGGCCGATGCGGGCGCGAGGCCCGCATCGGTGCGCGTGGTGCGGGGGGGCGGGGC
>NZ_JBMDKH010000027.1:0-48855 GCF_057809615.1 Hydrogenophaga sp. FG152
CCCCCCCGCGCCGCAGCGCATCATCAAGGTGCGCCGCGACTACAACAGCTGGGTCGGCAGCGAGACCATGGAGGACTATGCGCTGCGCTACACGCCGCAGCGTTTCCGCAAGTGGAGCGAATGGCGGGTGGCCAACACCGCGTTCGGTGCCGCCTCCTTCCTGATCCTGGAAGCCGTGGGCGCCACGCTGCTGGTGCAGTACGGCTTCGTCAACGCCGCGCTGGCCATCCTCTGCACCGGCCTCATCATCTTCCTCGGTGGCCTGCCCATCAGCGTCTATGCCGCGCGCCACGGGGTGGACATGGACCTGCTCACGCGCGGCGCGGGCTTTGGTTACATCGGCTCCACCATCACCTCGCTGATCTACGCTTCCTTCACCTTCATCTTCTTCGCGCTCGAAGCGGCGGTGATGGCCTACGCGCTGGAGCTCGCGCTCGACATCCCGCCCGCCTGGGGTTACCTGATCTGCGCGCTGGTGGTCATCCCCCTCGTGACGCACGGCGTCTCCGTCATCAGCCGCTTCCAGGTCTGGACCCAGCCGCTGTGGGTCGTGATGATGGTGGTGCCTTTTGGGGCGGTGGCCTGGATGGCGCCCGAGATCTTCACCAACGTGGTGCGGTACGGGGGCGAATCTGGTGCGGGCGCGGTGTTCGACTGGCACCTGTTTGGTGCGGCGCTCACGGTGGGCATCGCGCTGATCACGCAGATGGGCGAGCAGGCCGACTACCTGCGCTTCATGCCCGCGAAGGAGCCCGGCCACGCGCTGCGCTGGTGGCTGGGCGTGCTGGCCGGCGGGCCGGGCTGGGTGGTGCTGGGCGTGGTCAAGATGCTGGGCGGTGCGCTGCTGGCCTACCTGGCCATCAGCCACATGGTGCCGCCCGAACGCGCGGTGGACCCCAACCAGATGTACCTCGCCGCCTACGAGTTCGTGTTCGCCGACTACGGCTGGGCGGTCGCGGCCACGGCGCTGTTCGTGGTGGTCTCGCAGCTCAAGATCAACGTCACCAACGCCTACGCGGGCTCGCTGGCCTGGAGCAATTTCTTCTCGCGCATCACGCACAGCCACCCGGGCCGCGTGGTCTGGGTGGTGTTCAACACGCTGATCGCCTTCATGCTGATGGAAATGAACGTGTTCCAGGCATTGGGCGAGGTGCTCGGCCTGTACTCCAACATCGCCATCGCCTGGATCATGGCCGTGGTGGCCGACCTGGTCATCAACAAGCCGCTGGGCTGGTCGCCCAAGGGCATCGAGTTCAAGCGCGCCTACCTGTACGACATCAACCCCGTCGGCGTGGGCGCCATGGGCCTGGCCTCGGCGCTGTCCATCGTGGCCCACATGGGCCTGCTGGGGCCGACGGCGCAGGCGTTCTCGGCGCTGATCGCGATGGCGACGGCGCTGATCACCGCGCCGATCATCGCGTGGTTGACTCAGGGGCGTTACTACATCGCCAGAAGCGGTGGAGAGGTGCCTCCAGGCGCACCGCGGATCTGGCTCCGCCAGGCCGCCAGTGCGGCCCCCCTTCAGGGGGGTGACGCCGCAGGCGGCGCGGGGGGTGTTGTCCAGACCTGCGTGATCTGTGAACGTGAGTACGAAGCGCCCGACATGGCGCACTGTCCTGCGTACCAGGGCCATATCTGCTCGCTGTGCTGCACGCTCGACGCGCGCTGCGGCGACCTCTGCAAGCCGCATGCGCGCCTGTCCGAGCAGTGGATGGGTGCCTTGCGCCGCGTGCTGCCGCGCCGCGTCTGGCCTTACCTCGAAGCGGGCCTGGCGCACTACCTGCTGCTCATGATGATCGTGGCGCCGGTGCTCGCCGCCGTGCTCGGCCTGCTCTACCGGCAGGAGGTGGAAGGCCTGGCCCAGGGCCTGGGCGTGGCGGCCAACACCTCGCTGCTCGACGCCGCGCTGCGCTCGGGCTTCGTGCGCGTTTACGCGGTCCTGCTGCTCATCGCCGCCACCGTGGCCTGGTGGCTGGTGCTGGCGCACAAGAGCCGCGAGGTGGCGCAGGAAGAATCGAACCGGCAGACGCGGTTGCTGATGCAGGAAATCGAGTCGCACCAGCGCACCGATGAGGCCTTGCAGCAGGCGCGCCGCGCGGCCGAGCAGGCCAACCAGGCCAAGACGCGCTACATCTCCACCATCAGCCACGAGCTGCGCACGCCGCTCAACAGCATCCTGGGTTATGCGCAACTGCTGCAGGAAGACCCCGGCGTGGCGCCGCACCGCGCGCAGGCCATCCGCGTGATCCACCGGGGCGGCGAACACCTGCTCTCGCTGATCGAGGGCACGCTGGACATCGCGCGCATCGAATCCGGCAAGCTCGCGCTGGACGTGCGGCCCATGGCGTTTGCCGACGCCATGCGCGAGGTGGCCAGCATGTTCGAGCTGCAGGCGGCGGCCAAGGGCCTGCGCTTCTCGTTCGACACCGGCAGCCGCCTGCCCGACACCGTGCGCGCCGACGAGAAGCGCCTGCGCCAGATTCTCATCAACCTGCTGGGCAACGCGGTGAAGTTCACGCGCAGCGGCGAGGTGCGGCTGCGCGTGGCGCACGCGCGCGAGATGGCGCAGTTCGAGGTGCACGACACCGGGCCCGGCATGAACCCGCAGGACCTGGACCGGGTGTTCGAACCGTTCGCGCGCGGGCAGGGCGAGGCGGCCGCCCACGGCGCGGCCACCGGCACCGGCCTGGGCCTGACCATCGCCAAGATGCTCGCCGACCTCATGGGCGGCGAGATGACGGTGCGCAGCACCCCGGGCCAGGGCTCGGTGTTCACCGTGCGCCTGTTCCTGCCTGAGCTGCACGGCGTGCAGCTGCCGGCGCCCGCCGCCTTGCCGCAGCACGCTGGCTACCAGGGCGTTCGCCGCCGCGTGCTGGTGGTGGACAACGAGGAGGCCGACCGCGAGCTGCTGGCGCGCTGGCTCGCGCCGCTGAGCTTCGAGGTGATGCTGGCCACCAGCGGCCACGACGCGCTGGCCCTGCTCGACGGCCTGCAGCCCGGCGAGCCCGGTGCGCCGCACGCGGTCTTCATGGACTTGGCCATGCCCGGCATCGACGGCTGGGAAACGCTGCGCCGGCTGCGCGCGCGCGGCTGGGGCACGGTGCCGATGGCCATCGTCTCGGCCAATGCCTTCGACAAGGGCCTGCAGGCCGAGGAGGAGGGCGACCTCGGCCACCGCCCGCAGGACTTCTTCGTCAAACCCGTGCGGCGCGAGGACCTGCTGGCCTGGCTCGGCCAGCGCCTGTCTTTGGCGTGGATCACCGAGGCCGCGACCGAGCGGGCATCGGTGCCGATGGCCGCCGCCGCGCCCGCCACGCGCGACGAACTCGAACCCCTGCTGGAACTGGTGCGCCTGGGCTACTACAAGGGCATCGTGCAATGGCTCGACGACTGGGTGCAGCGCCGCCCCGAGCAGGCCGTGTTCGCGCAGGGCCTTCGCACGCTGGCGCGCGAATTCCGCTTTGAAACCATTGAACAGCAACTGCTGCAACACCATGTCGCACCCGGTTGAAACCCCGGCGCCATCGACCGCGCGGCCCCTGACGGACGCGCTGGTGGTGCTCATCGTGGACGACGTGCCCGACAACGTCGCGCCCCTGCACGACGCGCTGGACGAAGCGGGCTACACCGTGCTCGTGGCGCTGGACGGCGAGAGCGCCATCCGCCGCGCCACCCAGGCCCTGCCCGACGTGGTGCTGCTCGACGCCGTGATGCCCGGCCTGGACGGCTTCGAGGTCGCGCGCCGGCTCAAGGCGCAGCCGGCCACGGCGCACATCCCCATCATTTTCATGACGGGCCTGACCGACACCGAGCACCTGGTGGCCGCGCTCGACGCGGGCGGGGCCGACTACGTGACCAAGCCCATCAAGCCGCGCGAGGTGATGGCGCGCATGGGCGTGCACCTGCGCACCGCGCGCCATGCGCGCCAGGGCGCGGTGGAACGCAGCCAGGCGCGCAACGCGCTCGACGCCTTCGGCTACGCCACCATCACCGTGCGCGAGCGCGACGGCCGCCTGATGTGGCAGACGCCGCTGGCGCGCGACCTGTTGCGCCACCACTGCGGCACCGAGGCGCCCACCACGCCGCCGGCCGTGCTGCAATGGCTGCGCCGCCACCTCGGCGAGGCGCTGGCGCAGCGCGAGCCACCGCGCCTCACGCTGGAGAACGGCCCGCGCCGCCTCACCTTCCGCCTGCACCAGTGCGTGGGCGACGAGGTCAACGGCGAGGGTGGCGACTGGCTCATCGTGATGCAGGAAACCTCGGACGCCAGCGTGCTCGCCGGCCTGGCCGCCGCCTTCGGCCTCACGGCGCGCGAGGCCGAGGTGCTGTACTGGGTGGTCAAGGGCAAGATCAACCGCGACATCGGCGACATCCTGGGCGCCAGCCCGGCCACGGTGAAGAAGCACCTGGAGCGCATCCACGCCAAGCTCGGCGTGGAGACGCGCACCGCCGCCGCCGCCATGGCCCTCCAACGGGTGCCCCAACTGCAGCCGCAGCACGGCAGCTGAACCGCCCCGGCGGGATCGGAGGAAAATGGCGTTTCGGCGCCTATTCCTCCCCGATGCGACTGCGAACCAAGATCCTCCTGCTGGCCATCCTGCCGCTGCTGGCCTCGCTCGTGCTCATCGCGCTGGCCGTGCAGCACCAGGAGCGCGATCTGGCGAAGCGCGAATACGCCCTGGTGGAGCGCACCTACCTGGAGGCGCGGCGCGCCGAGCTGCGCAACTACGTGGCCCTGGCCGCCAGCACCGTGCAGCCGCTGTACGACCGGGGCGGCAACGACGCGGCGGACCGCGATCAGGCGCTGCGCCTGCTGGCTTCGCTGGACTACGGCCGCGACGGTTATTTCTTCGTCTACGACCTGCAGGGCCGCGTGCTCATGCACTCGCGCCAGCCCGAACTGGTGGGGCAGAACCTGTGGGAGCTGCGCGACCCGCAGGGCCGGCCCACCATTCAGCGGCTGATCGCCCAGGCGCGGGCCGGTGGCGGTTTCGTGGACTACCTGTGGCGCCAGCCTTCCAGCGGGAAGGACACGCCCAAGCTGGGTTATGTGATGGCCTACGAGCGCTGGGGCTGGATGCTGGGCACCGGGCTCTACCTCGACGGCATCCAGGCCACGCTCACGCGCATCGAAGGCGAGGCCAACCGCAACATCGCCACCACCCTGCTGTGGATCGCTGGCATCGCGGTGTTCGGCATCGCGCTGATCAGCGCCAGCGGCCTGGCGCTGAACCTGAGCGAGCACCGCGTGGCCGAGAACAAGCTGCGCCTGCTGGCGCGGCAGGTGCAGCAGTCGCAGGAAGACGAGCGTGCCCGCCTCGCGCGCGAGCTGCACGACGGCATCAGCCAGACCCTGGTGTCCACCAAGCTGCTGGTGGAGGCCGGGGCGGATACCCGCGACCCCGAGCCGCTGGAGAAGGCGCTGCAAGGGCTCAACCACACCCTGTTGGAAGTGCGCCGCATCTCGCACGCCCTGCGCCCGGCGCTGCTCGACACCCTGGGCCTGCCCGCCGCGCTGCAGCACCTGGGCCAGGAGTTCGAGGACGCCAGCGGCCTGCCGGTGGCGGTGCGCATCGAAGGGACCGAGCGCGAACTGCCCGACGAGGTGAAGACCGCGCTGTTCCGCGTGGCGCAGGAGAGCCTGACCAACGTGGCCAAGCACGCGCAGGCCAGACAGGTGGAGCTGATGCTGACCTTCGGGCCAGGCAGCACCGTGCGCATGAGCGTCACCGACGACGGCCAGGGCTTCGACAGCTCGGCTGTGCACCTGCACCCCGAGCGCGGCATCGGCCTGCGCAACATGCGCGAGCGACTCGCCGCGATCGGTGGCCGCTTGCAGATCCAGTCCGAACCCGGCCATGGCACCCAGATAGAAGCATCGATATGAACGAAACGATCCGCATCCTTCTGGTCGACGACCACCCCATGGTGCGCGAGGGGTTGCGCGCGCGCCTCTCCAGCGTGCCGCAGCTGGCGGTGGTGGGGGAGGCCGGCGATGCCGCCGAGGCGATGCGCCTGCTCGACGGCCTGGCGGTGGACGTGGTGCTGCAGGACGTGGGTCTGAAGGACGGCAACGGCATCGACCTGGCGCAGGCCATGCTGGCGCGCTGGTCCGGTTTGTGCGTGCTCATGTTCAGCATGTACGACAACCCCGAGTACGTGCAGCGCGCCCTGCAGGCCGGTGCGCGCGGTTACGTGCTCAAGGACGCGCCGGCCGGCGAGATCGTGGCCGCCATCGAAGCCGTGGTGGCCGGCGGCACCTTCCTCAGCCCGGGGGTGTCGCGCCGGCTGTTCCGCCACCAGGCGCCGCGCCCGCTGCTCACCCCGCGTGAGAGCCAGATCCTGAGCGCGCTGGGTCGGGGCGAATCCAGCAAGCAGATCGCCAAGGCGCTGGACCTGAGCGTGCGCACCGTCGAGACGCACCGCCAGAGCATCAAGCGAAAACTGGAGCTCGACGGCCAGGCCGAGCTCATCAAGTACGCCGTCGAGCACGCCCGCGAAATCCCCTGATAGGTAGTTCCACCTAAGTGTTGCCACGCGGTCCGGCGCGCGGTGCAACGGATGTGCGTGCGCGCGCGCTTGCCGATACTGCCCGTCGCACGGCGGCCCGATCGGCGAGGCCGCGGCACAAGAGGAGACAAGCATGTCTGGACTGGGTCGCCACCTGGGGTGGTTTTTCGTGGCCGTGCTGGGCGCTTTCGCGCTCGCGGCCGTGGCGCTGGGACGGGGTGAAGCCGTCAGTGCCCTCTGGGTGGTGGTCGCTTCGGTCTGCGTCTACCTCATTGCCTACCGCTACTACAGCCTGTTCCTGGCCACCAAGGTGTTCGGCCTGGACGGCACGCGCATGACGCCGGCCTGGCGCCACAACGACGGACTGGACTACGTGCCCACGCACAAGTACGTGCTGTACGGCCACCACTTCGCCGCCATCGCCGGGGCCGGCCCGCTGGTGGGCCCGGTGCTGGCCGCGCAGATGGGCTACCTGCCCGGTCTGCTGTGGATCCTGGCCGGTGTGGTGTTTGCCGGCGCGGTGCAGGACTTCATCGTGCTGTTCATCTCCACGCGCCGCGACGGCCGCTCCTTGGGCGACCTGATCAAGCAGGAGATGGGCACCGTGCCCGGCCTGATCGCGCTGTTCGGCGCCTTCATGATCATGATCATCATCCTCGCGGTGCTGGCGCTGATCGTGGTGAAGGCGTTGGCCGAATCACCCTGGGGCACCTTCACCGTGGCGGCCACCATCCCGGTGGCGCTGTTCATGGGCGTGTACCTGCGCTTCATCCGGCCTGGGCGCATCGGCGAGGTCTCCATCATCGGCTTCGTGCTGCTGATGCTGGCCATCGTGGGCGGCCAGTGGGTGCACGAGAGCCCGGAATGGGCGCCGCTGTTCACCTACGACGGCAAGGCCCTGACCTGGATGCTGATCGGCTACGGCTTCGTCGCCGCCTCCATTCCCGTGTGGCTGCTGCTGGCACCGCGCGACTACCTCTCCACCTTCCTCAAGATCGGCACCATCGTCGCGCTGGCCGTCGGCATCGTCGTCGTCGCGCCGCCGCTGCAGATGCCGGCGGTCACGCAGTTCGCGGCCGGCAACGGCCCGGTGTGGTCGGGCAACCTGTTCCCCTTCCTGTTCATCACCATCGCCTGTGGCGCGGTGTCGGGCTTTCACGCGCTGATCTCCTCCGGCACCACGCCCAAGATGCTGGACAACGAGGTCAACGCGCGCTTCATCGGCTACGGCGGCATGCTGGCCGAGTCCTTCGTCGCCGTGATGGCGCTGGTGGCGGCTTCGTGCATCGAACCCGGCATCTACTTCGCGATGAACAGCCCGGCCGCCCTGGTCGGCAGCACGCCCGAGACGGTGGCGCAGACCCTGTCCACCTGGGGCTTCGTGATCACGCCCGAGATGCTGGTGCAGACCGCCAAGGACGTGGGCGAGAACACCATCCTGGCGCGCGCTGGCGGCGCACCCACGCTGGCCGTGGGCATGGCGCACATCCTGCACCAGGTGGTGGGCGGCCAGGCCATGATGGCCTTCTGGTACCACTTCGCCATCCTGTTCGAGGCCCTGTTCATCCTGACGGCGGTGGACGCCGGCACGCGCGCCGGCCGCTTCATGCTGCAGGACCTGATGGGCAGCTTCGTGCCCGCGCTCAAGCGCACCGACTCGCTGCCCGCCAACCTGATCGCCACCGGCCTGTGCGTGGCGGCCTGGGGCTACTTCCTGTACCAGGGCGTGGTCGATCCGCTGGGTGGCATCAACACCCTGTGGCCGCTGTTCGGCATCGCCAACCAGATGCTCGCCG
Source organism: Hydrogenophaga sp. FG152 (assembly GCF_057809615.1). NCBI lineage: Bacteria > Pseudomonadati > Pseudomonadota > Betaproteobacteria > Burkholderiales > Comamonadaceae > Hydrogenophaga > Hydrogenophaga sp. FG152. Next base: position 8,307 of record NZ_JBMDKH010000027.1, read on the forward strand.
CCGTGGCGCTGATGCTGGGCACGGTGGTGCTGTTCAAGATGAAGAAAGACCGTTACGCCTGGGTCACCATCGTGCCGGCCATCGTGCTGCTGGTCTGCACGCTCACCGCAGGCTGGCTCAAGATCTTCTCGGCCGACGTGAAGGTGGGCTTCCTGTCCAACGCCAACCGCTACGCCGACGCGATCCAGCAGGGCACGCTGCTCGCGCCGGCCAAGAGCGCGGCCGAGATGTCGCGCGTCGTGTTCAACAACCGCCTGGACGCCGTGCTCTGCGCGCTGTTCATGTTCGTGGTGATCAGCGTGCTGTTCTACAGTGTGAAGAGCGTGCTCAAGGCCCGCGCCGAGCGCAGGCCCACGGTGGCCGAAACGCCGTACCAGGCCTTGCCCGAAGGCGCGGTCGCCCGTGGCTGACACCGCCACCACCGGCGGCGGCCTGCTCGAAGACCTCGGGCGGGCCGGCCGCTACCTCACGCAGAGCTTCCGGCTCATGGTGGGGGTGCCGGATTACGGCAGCTACGTGGCCCACATGAAGGCCACGCACCCCGACCAGGAGCCGATGAACTACGAGGCGTTCTTCCGCGAGCGCCAGGCCGCGCGGTATGGGTCTGCCACGGGGCGCTGCTGCTGAGACGGGGTTATGCGGATGGTGCTGCCAGGGCCGCAGGTATGAAGCCTTCATCGGTCAGTGCGCGCACCACACCGCGCAGCAGCATGTTGTGACTGAACCCGATGCTGTATTGGCGGGCGTTGGGCTTGATGGGTTGTAACATGCCGCTTTCCACCAGTTTTCGTATCTGATAGGTCCGTTGGTTGGCATTGAGGTCGGGCATCGCCGTCTCCAGGTCGGCGGCTTTGACCGTACCGGCCTTGACCGTGGTGATCAGTATGGCTTGCTCCAGAGCGGTGATCAGTTGCCGTTCTCGTGCATGAAGGACCGCAGGAAGCAACACTTTGGTCTGGAGATGATCGTAGTCGGCAAGCCGGTCTACCTTGGTCATTTCGTCACGCACGCCGCTTAGCACGTAAACGCACCAACGCTCCAATGCCTCATCCGTTCCTGTGTCGGCCTCGCCAAGACAGGCGTAGTACACGTTCCGGTTGGCGCAGAACACAGCGGCCGGGTTGAGCAGGCGACCGACTTCGTTCACGCGGAAGCCGTACTTGATGAGCATGGCGTAAGTGAGCAAGCGCACGACCCGACCATTTCCGTTTCCGAAGGGATGGATCCATGCAAAGCGATGGTGGGCCAGTGCCACCTTCATCAAATCGTATTTGGGAGGATCCGCTCGGTTGATGAACGTCACCAGCTCTGTCATGTATTCGGCAACCTGAGCGGCATCGGGTGGCAGGTGCTGGGCCTGTGCGATCTTCACTGGCCCAGGGCGATAGGCTCCTGGATTCGCGTCGCCTTCTCGGCTCAAGCCATTCACCGTGGTGGCGTGTAGGCCGCGCAACAGATGCTCGGTGATGGGAGCGCCGGGTTCCAGGCTGTCGTCCACTTGTTGCATCGCACGCTCGATGTTGGCGATTTCCTCCAGTTGTTCCGCCTGATTCGGATCGTCCAGCATCTTGGCCTCCACATAGTCTGCCAAGGTGGTGTGGTTTCCTTCAATCCGGGCGGAAGCCAAGCTCTCCAGCAAATGAAAAACCTGCTTCAACTGCAGAAACACGGTCCATGGTGTGGTGCTCTGGAGTTGCAGCCGTCGCAGGTACTCCAGGTCTGTCAGTACATCCAGCAGCGGCGAAGCAAAAGACGGATTCAGCAAGCGCAAAGCATGGTGGGTGAACTGAGGCATGGGTGTTTGGGTTTCTGGAATACCGTGGTGGATTATCTGGATTTTATTTTGAAAAATCGTTTATTGATAATGATTTGCGTGGAATTTTGTTTTTAACTTTCTTTAATTTTTCTGTGTTGAAAACACAAAATGTGTTTTTGCTTCTTGAAGCTGCCTGTACGCCACCCGGCGTACATACGCCCTTCAGGGTCTTCCCTAGCATCCAGTTGTCCGTCGAGCACCGCCTGAAAAAGGCGGGCCGGCGGCGCCCAACACCCCTTCCAAGGGACCCCTGGAACACTGGAGAAGCGCCATGTCGAAGACCCCCCAAAACGCCCGCCGATTCACCCTCAAGACCCTGGCCGCCGCCGCCACGGTCGCCACGCTCGGCTTCACCGGCCTGAGCGCCCACGCCCAGGAGACCATCAAGGTCGGCGTGCTGCACAGCCTCTCGGGCACCATGGCCATCTCGGAAACCGTGCTCAAGGACACGGTGCTGATGGCCATCGACGAGATCAACGCCAAGGGCGGCGTGCTCGGCAAGAAGCTCGAGCCCGTGGTGGTCGACCCGGCCTCCAACTGGCCGCTGTTCGCCGAGAAGACCAAGCAGCTGCTCACGCAGGACAAGGTCGCCGTGATCTTCGGCTGCTGGACCTCGGTGTCGCGCAAGTCGGTGCTGCCGGTGGTGGAAGAGGCCAACGGGCTGCTGTTCTACCCGGTGCAGTACGAAGGCGAGGAACTGAGCAAGAACGTGTTCTACACCGGCGCCGCGCCCAACCAGCAGGCCATTCCCGCGGTGGAATACCTGATGAGCAAGGACGGCGGTTCGGCCAAGCGCTGGGTGCTGCTGGGCACCGACTACGTGTACCCGCGCACCACCAACAAGATCCTGCGCGCCTTCCTCAAGAGCAAGGGCGTGGCCGATGCCGACATCATGGAGGAGTACACCCCCTTCGGCCATTCGGACTACCAGACCATCATCGCCAACATCAAGAAGTTCGCGTCCGCCGGCAAGAAGACGGCCGTGGTCTCCACCATCAACGGCGACTCCAACGTGCCGTTCTACAAGGAACTCGGCAACGCCGGCCTGTCGGCCAAGGACGTGCCGGTGGTGGCCTTCTCGGTGGGTGAGGAAGAGCTGCGCGGCGTGGACACCAAGCCACTGGTCGGCCACCTCGCCGCCTGGAACTACTTCATGAGCATCAAGAGCCCGGCCAACACCGAGTTCGTGAAGAAGTGGAGCGCCTACGCCAAGGCGAAGAACATCCCCGGCCACAAGGACAAACCCCTGACCAACGACCCCATGGAAGCGACCTACATCGGCATCAACATGTGGGCCCAGGCCGTGGCCAAGGCCAAGTCCACCGACACCGACAAGGTCATCGCCGCCATGGCCGGCCAGACCTTCAAGGCGCCGGGCGGCTTCACCAGCACCATGGACAAGGAGAACCACCACCTGCACAAGCCGGTGTTCATCGGCGAGGTGAAGGCCGACGGCCAGTTCAACGTGGTGTGGAAGACGCCGGGCCCGGTGGTCGCCGATCCGTGGAGCGATTACATCGCTGAAAACAAGGGCAAAAAGAACGTCCCGGAGAAGAAGTAACTCCCCCCTGCGCCGCTGATGCGGCTTCCCCCCTCTGTGGCGCGCCTTCGGCGCTTCGAGGGGGGACGGCAGCTTGGGCCGGCGGAGCCGTCCCTCGATGCCTCTGGAGATGACGTGTCTGGTGCGCCATCGGGTTTGTTTCTGGGGATGGATATGAAGACTCTTTGGCTCCGCTGCTTGGGGCTGGGATTGGTGCTGTGGATGGCGCTGGGCGCCGCCCATGCGCTCACGCCGGCCGACGCGCTCGCGCTGGTGGATGGCGACACCGATACCCGCATCGACACGCTCAACCGCCTGGCCGCTGAGCCGGACGACAAGGCCACCGCGCTGATCAAGGCCATGGCCGACGAGGCCGTGCGCGTGCAGGGCGAGCGGGTGCTCATCGTCGATGGCGACGGTGCCCTCGACGCCGTGACCGGCGAGAAGCTCGCCGCGCTGCCAGAAGACGCGGGTGACATCATGATCAACAACCGCCTGCGCGGCGCGATGGACAACGCGCTGGCCGGCATGGAGCTGGTGGGCGCGACGCCCGCGCGCCAGCGCGAGGCCGCGCTCACGCTGCAGCGCACCGCTTTCGAAGAGCCCGACACCAGCCAGCTCGCGCTGATCGACAAGGCGCTGGCGGGCGAGCTCGACCCGCGCGCTCGCCAGAGCCTGGAACTCGCTCGCGCGGCGGTGCTGCTGGCCAGCGCTGACCCGGCGCAGCGCCTCTCCGCCGCCGAAAAGCTGGGCGAGGCGAAACAAGCCATCGTGCGCCCGCTGCTGCTGGCGCAGATGGAGAAGGAAGAACACGCCGACGTGAAGGCCGCGCTGAAGGCCTCGCTCTCCAGCCTGGACACCACGCTGGCCATCGGCAGCGCGCTGGGCCAGGCTTTCACCGGCATCAGCCTGGGCAGCATCCTGCTGCTGGCCGCGCTGGGGCTGGCCATCACCTACGGCCTCATGGGCGTGATCAACATGGCGCACGGCGAGCTGATCATGATCGGCGCCTATGCCACCTGGCTGGTGCAGAGCTTCTTCCGCGCCTCGCTGCCCGAGTATTTCGACTGGTACCTGCTGGTCGCCATGCCCGTGGCCTTCCTGGCCTCGGGCCTGGTGGGCGCGGCGATGGAGCGCACGGTGATCCGCTTCCTCTACGGCCGCCCGCTGGAGACGCTGCTGGCCACCTGGGGCATCAGTCTGGTGCTGATGCAGGCGGTGCGCAGCCTCTTCGGCGCGCAGAACGTGGGCGTGGAAAACCCCTCGTGGATGAGCGGCGGCATCATCCTGCTGGGCAACCTCAACCTGCCCTGGAACCGCATCATCATCATCGGCTTCGCGCTCGCCGTGCTGCTGGGCGTCACGCTGCTGATCGGCAAGACCCGCCTGGGCCTGTTCGTGCGAGGCGTGACGCAGAACCGACCGATTGCCTCGTGCATGGGCGTGAACACCGCGCGCATCGACACCTATGCCTTCGCGCTGGGCTCGGGCATTGCCGGCCTGGCCGGCTGCGCGCTGAGCCAGATCGGCAACGTGGGCCCCGACCTCGGGCAGAACTACATCGTGGACTCGTTCATGGTGGTGGTGCTCGGCGGCGTGGGCCAGCTCGCCGGCACGGTGTACGCCGCGCTGGGCCTGGGCATGCTGAACAAGTTCATCGAAGGCTGGGCCGGTGCGGTGCTCGCCAAGATCGCCGTGCTGGTCTTCATCATCGTGTTCATCCAGAAGAGACCCCAAGGCATCTTCGCCATGAAAGGACGCGAAGCATGAGCGCCCCCGTTGTCTTGCCGTCGCACGGCCCGCTGCTCACGCGCGCGGGCTGGAGCGCCTTCGTGGTCGCGCTGCTGGTGGTCTGCGCCGTGGCGCCGCTGCTCAACCTCTTCGTGCCCGAGGGCAGCGCCTTCCACCTGAGCGACTACATGGTCGGCCTGCTCGGCAAGATCATGTGCTACGCCATCTGCGCGCTGGCCATGGATCTGATCTGGGGCTACACCGGCATCCTGAGCCTGGGCCACGGTCTGTTCTTCGCGCTCGGCGGGTATGTGATGGGCATGTACCTCATGCGCCAGATCGGCACCGACGGCAACTACAAGAGCGAGCTGCCCGACTTCATGGTCTTTCTGGACTGGAAGGAGCTGCCCTGGCACTGGGCCTTGTCCGACAGCTTCATCGCCACGCTGCTGCTGATCGTGCTGGTGCCGGGCCTGGTGGCATTCGTGTTCGGCTACTTCGCGTTCCGCTCGCGCATCAAGGGCGTGTACTTCTCCATCATCACGCAGGCGCTCACCTTCGCCGCGCTGCTGCTCTTCTTCCGCAACGAGACCGGCTTCGGTGGCAACAACGGCTTCACCGACTTCAAGCGCATCCTCGATCTGCCGCTGGCCACGCAGAACATGCGCATGGCGCTGTTCGTGCTCACCGGTCTCACGCTGCTGGGCTTCTACCTGTTCGCGCGCTGGCTGGTGAAGAGCAAGTTCGGCCGCGTGCTGCAGGCGGTGCGCGACGCCGAGAGCCGCGTGATGTTCTGCGGCTACAACCCGCTGCCCTACAAGCTCACCATCTGGACCATCTCGGCCGTGATGTGCGGCGTGGCCGGTGCCTTGTACGTGCCGCAGGTCGGCATCATCAACCCGGGCGAGATGAGCACGGCCAACAGCATCGAGATCGCGATCTGGGCCGCGGTGGGTGGCCGCGCCACGCTGATCGGCCCCATCCTCGGCGCCTTCATCGTCAACGGCGCCAAGAGCTGGCTCACCGTGACCTTTCCCGAATACTGGCTGTACGTGCTGGGCGCGCTGTTCATCGTCGTCACGCTCTACATGCCGCAGGGCGTGGTGGGTCTGGTGAAGAAACTGCGCCCGAACAAGAAGGGAGGCCCGGCATGACGCCCGACCTGATGGAAGAGGGCGCGAAGCGCGCCGAACGCGTGGCCGCGCTCGCCCTGGGCGGAGCCACCGAGTCCGGCGGCCGCCAGGCCGGGTTCTCGCGCCCGGTGGTGCGCGGCGAGGTGGACACCACGCACGGCCGCATCCTGTACCTGGAAGACGTGCACGTGAGCTTCGACGGCTTCAAGGCCATCAACGGCCTGAGCCTGGACATCGCGCCCGGCGAGCTGCGCTGCATCATCGGCCCCAACGGCGCGGGCAAGACCACGATGATGGACATCATCACCGGCAAGACCCGGCCCGACTCGGGTCAGGTTTTCTTCGGCAGCACCATCGACCTGCTGCGCTACCGCGAGGCCGAGATCGCCGCCATGGGCATCGGGCGCAAGTTCCAGAAGCCCACGGTGTTCGAGCACCTGAGCGTGTTCGAGAACCTGGAGCTGGCGCTGGCCACCGACAAGCGGGTGCGCCATTCGATGGTGTTCGCTTTGACGGGCGAGGAGAAGGACCGGCTGGGGGAGGTTTTGCAGACCATTCACCTCAGCGACAGTGCGTCGCGCCTGGCTGGCAACCTGAGCCACGGGCAGAAGCAGTGGCTGGAGATCGGCATGCTGCTGATGCAGGACCCGAAGCTGCTGTTGCTCGATGAGCCGGTGGCGGGGATGACCGATGAGGAGACGGAGCGCACGGCGCAGCTGTTTCTGTCGCTGAAAGGCAAGCATTCGCTGATGGTGGTGGAGCATGACATGAGCTTCATCCGCACCATCTCGGAGAAGGTCACGGTGCTTTGCGACGGTTCGGTGCTGGCCGAAGGGACGCTGGATCAGGTGCAGGGGGATGAGCGGGTGATTGAGGTGTATCTTGGGCGCTGAGTTTCCTTCTTCGTTTTGGTTTTGCTTTCGTGGCGAGCCGGGTCTCGGCCCGGCGGCCGACTTACTTTCTTTTGCTTCGCCAAAAGAAAGTAAGCAAAGAAAAGGCGAGCCGAAGTCCGGGGCCCTTCGGGCTTCCTTGCGCTGCTCGGTGCGCGGGGGAAGTTCGCAAACTTGTCCGCTGCGCGGCCTTCGAACATGCGAACTTCTTTTTCCCCGCCCCCCTGCGCTGCTCAGCCCGGCCACACGGCACAGACGGGATCGGGGGCGGAATCCCCTTCCGGCCAGAGAGGGAGTCCGTTCCCGATCCCGCTTGCCCCCTTCTGGCTGTGCCGAGGAGCGGAGCGGTGGGCGGAAAAAGGGCTGCGCATGTTTGAGCGAAGCGAGTTTGCGCAGACCCCGCCCGCCGCGAGCACCGGAGGTTGCCCGGAGCGCAGCGGAGGGACACAGCCAGCGGGGTCGCCTTTTCTTTGCTTACTTTCTTTTGGCGAAGCAAAAGAAAGTGAGGCGCCTGCCGGGGCGCGACCCGGCTCGCCACGAAAGCAAATCCGTGGAAGGAACACAAAAATGCTGAGCGTCAAGGAAATAAACCAGTACTACGGCGGCAGCCACATCCTGCGCAACGTCAGCCTGCAAGCCGAGCTCGGCAAGGTGACGGTGGTGCTGGGCCGCAACGGTGTGGGCAAGACCACGCTGCTCAAATCCCTCATGGGCCTGGTCCCCATCAAGAGCGGCAGCATCGAACTTGACGGCACTCCCATCCACAAGGCCACGCCCTACGAACGCGCCCGCCTGGGCGTGGGTTTCGTGCCGCAGGGCCGCGAGATCTTCGGCCGCCTCACGGTGCACGAGAACCTGCTCATGGGCCTGGCGACGAAGAAGGGCAGCACGCCGATCCCGGCCGAGCTGTTCGAGCTGTTCCCGGTGCTCCGGCAGATGCTGGGCCGCCGGGGTGGTGATCTCTCGGGCGGTCAGCAGCAGCAACTGGCCATCGCGCGGGCCCTGGCGGCCGGCCCGAAGCTGCTCATCCTGGACGAACCCACCGAAGGCATCCAGCCCAACATCATCAAGGACATCGGCAAGGTGATCCGCATGCTGGCGGACCGGGGCAACATGGCGATCGTGCTGGTGGAGCAGTACTACGACTTCGCCGAGGCCCTGGCCGACCACTACCTCGTGATGGAGCGCGGCGAGGTGATCGCCAGCGGCCCGGGCAGCGAAATGCAGGCCAAGGGCATCCGGCAGTTGGTGGCGATCTAGAAGCTTTTGCCGAAAAGGGGGATGATGCGTTCACGCCCCCCGGACAGTGAGGCGGAGGGCGCGGGAACACCGTTTGCCCGCCCAGGCGCATCACTCACTGCGAGAGGACCGCCATGCACACACCGCACACCCAGCCCGCCCCCGACCAGGCCCTGGCCGAGCACCCGAAGGACTACTCGGACCCGGAATTGAGGGTCTACACCGACGAGGAGGCCGAGGACATCTTCGACTCGGTGGTGCACTACATGCCCCTCATGCTGCCCGCCATGGGCGTGCTGCAGATCTTCATGCTGGCCTTCATCGCCGTCTACATGGCGTGATGAAGGCCAGCCGCGCGTTCAGTCGGCCGTGATCTTGCGGTCGCGGATGATCGCGCCGAAGCGCTGGGAGTCGTCCATGCCGCGCTTGCCGAACTCGGCGGGCGTGAGTGGCAGGGCTTCGCCGCCGAGCGCGGTGATGCGTTCCTTCACGCCTGCGGTAGCCAGGATCTTGTTGACCTCGGTGTTGATGCGCGTGATCACGGCCGGCGGCGTGCCAGCCGGGGCGTAGAAGCCGAACACGGTGTCGGCATCGAAACCCTTGAGGCCGGCTTCGTCCAGTGTGGGCACGTCGGGGAACAGGGGCGAGCGCTTGAGGCTGCCCACGGCGAGCAGCTTGGTGCGCCCGGCCTTGGCGTGGGCCAGGCCGATGCCGGGGTCGAAGTAGTAGTCGATCTGCCCGCCCATCAGGTCGTTGAGTGCGGGCGCCGCGCCGCGGTAGGGGACGTGCACGGTGAACATGCCGGTCTGGGCCTTGAGCATCTCGCCCGCGAGGTGCGGCGAGCTGCCGTTGCCGGCCGAGCCGTAGCTCATGCGGCCGGGGTTGGCCTTGGCCATGGCCACCAGTTCCTGCACGTTCTTCACCTCCAGCGTGGGCCGCGCCATCAGGTAGACCAGCACGCGCGCGGCCGAGGCCACGGGGGTGAGGTCTTTCACCGGGTCGAAGCTCATGCGCGAGAGGTGCGGGTTGACCGAGACCATGCCGCCCGAACTCAGCAGCAGGGTGTAGCCGTCGGCGGGCGATTTCGCCACCGCCTCGCCCGCGATGTTGCCGTTGGCACCGGCCCGGTTCTCCACGATCACTGGCTGGCCCAGCGCGGTGGCCAGGGGCGTGGACACCAGGCGCGCGATCTGATCGGCCGCGCCACCGGGCGGGAAGCCCACGATGACCTTGAGCGGCTTGTCCGGGAAGGCCTGCGCGAGCGCGCCCGTCACGGTGCCCAGGGTGAGCAGGGCGGTGGCGGCCGCGCGGCGCCAGGGCAGCGAAGACAGGGGGGTGGGGTGGTGCTTCATGCGGGTCTCCTTTGTTGTGAAAAACGGAAATTCAGGTTGTCGAGGCCGGTTTGGCCTTGAGCCGGGGATTGTGCTGCCAGCGGATCGGCTGCGCCTTGACGGGGCGCGCGGGCGCGCCGTGTTGCCGCAGGGCCTGGTCCAGTGCCTTGCCGGCCTCGTCGCTCAGCGCGGCGCCGCGCGCGGCGGCCACGGCCTGGGCGCGCTGGGTGGCGCTGGCCGGGTCGGCCAGCGCGGGCAGGGCGAGGTGGTCGATGATGTGCAGCAGGTTGTCCTTGCCGCGCTCGTTGGTGCTGCCGTAGCCCTTGATGAGGCGGCCGCACAGCGCCACCTCGTGCGCGAGCGGGGCGTGCAGGGCGGCGAGCCGCACCACGGCGTCGACCCAGCGGTCGATCAGCGCCTGCTCGGTGTGGAAGCGGCTGCCCAGCGGGCGCAGGCGCTTGCAGGCGGCCAGGCCGCGCAGCGCGAGCATGCCCAGCACCGAGTGCGTGCCGATCTTCAGCGGCAGCGCCCAGGGTGCCCGGCCGGCCGCCACGCGTTTGCGGTCCCAGGCCAGCACGCGCTGCGCCAGGCTTTCGGGCAGCATGGCCGCGAACTCGGGCGCGCCGGGCTTGAAGTGGTCGTACACGCGCAGCAGGTCGTCCTGGCCGGCTTTGGCCTCACCGCGCACGCGCGCCTGGCGGCTGGCGCGGCTCTTGAGGTCGGCCACCAGCACGATGTCGTCGAAGGCCATCCACAGCGCGACCCAGCGCGCCATCTCCACCGTGGTGCGGTGGCCGTGCAGGTTCTTCGGGTCGCCGAGCGTCTCGGCGGCCAGCACGCGGCGCAGGCGCTGGGCGTAGCGCTCGCCGTAGGCCGCGTTCTGGTACTCGCAGACGCGCGCATGGCCCAGGGCCATGATGCCGTGCGCCTCCAGCGGGAACTCGCGCCGCAGCGCCTCGGGCAGGACGGCCTGCTGCGGCGCGGGCGCGGCGCCATCGGCGAGCACCTGCTCCACGTAGGCGGCCTGGGTGCGCTGCGCGTTCACCGCGTCGAAGGCGAGCGCGAAGCCGCGCAGGCTGGCCTTGGCGCCGCCGCCGCTCTCGGCGATCACCGCCTCGTAGTCGCGCCGCGAAAACGGCAGCAGGCCGCTGCCGGCGATCGCGCCCAGCATCACCGCGCTGACCACGGTGCCGGCCTGCTTGGTGAGCGCCGCCATGTCCAGCACGTGGCGCGCGCGGCTGTGCTTGTTCACCAGGGCCAGCAGTTCGGCGTTGTCGCGCCGGCCGTCGCCCATCACCATCTTTTCGCCGGTGGTCAGGGCGCGCGCGGACGAGCTGATCACCAGCGTGTGCGTGCTGGAGGCCAGGCCGTTGGTGATCTGGCGGCCGGTTTCGAGCAGCTCGGAGGACACCAGCGCATCGAGCCGGCCGGGCAGGGGGTTGAGGCCGAACACCGGCCGGCGCCCGCCCAGGTCGGCCGTGGGCACCGGGAAGACCTCCAGGTAGTAGGTGGTGGCGCCGGTGCGCTGCGCCACGCCAGGGATGGACGTGGCCTGCGCCGGGTAGCCCGCGTGGCGCGCGGTGTCCACCAGCCAGTCGGTGAGGATGCCGCCGCCTTCGCCACCGAGGGCGCAGAGCAGCAGGGAGATGGGTTGCGTGGTGGTCATGGTGCCTCCCGCCGGGCCGCCCCAAGGGATGGCCGCGCCCCCTCGGGGGGCAGTGAATACACAGAGTGATGAGCGTGGGGGTACATAGGGTTCAGGCCGGTTGCAGCAGGCGCACGACGCTGCCGCGCAGGGTATGGATCAGGCGTTCGTGCCAGCGCGGGTTCTGGATCACCTCGGCGCGGTAGAAGGACGGGCACAGCGTGGCCGCGTGCGCGTTGGCGCCGCACAGGCCGCAGCCCACGCAGCCGTCGATGACGGTGGCCACCGGGTCCACCTTGAGCGGGTCGGGGTTGTCCTTGAGCGTGAGCGTGGGGCAGCCCGAGAGGCGGATGCAGGCGTGGTCGCCGTTGCACACGTCCTCGTCCACGCCGTACTTCACGCGCACCACGCGCCGGCCCTTCTTGAGCAGGCTGGCGATCCAGGGCTTGATGCGGCGCTGGCGCTCCAGCTGGCATTCGCCCTCGGCCACGATCACCTTCAGGCCCTGGAACTCGGTGGTGAAGGCCTCGGTGAGCGTGGCGCGCACCGTGTCCACCTCGTAGGTGTGCACCGTGCGCATCCATTGCACGCCCAGGCCCTTGAGCGTGGTCTCGATGGTCTGGTTGGTGTGGGCCAGGCTCTGCAGCTTGTCGGCGGCGGCTTCCTTGGCCTCGTCACCGGGCGTGGAGATGATGTCCTGCGTGCCGGTGGCCGAGGTGTAGCCGTTCTTGAAGATCAGCAGCACCGCGTCGTCGCCGTTGAACAGGGCCGACTGCACGCCGGTGAGCAGGCCGTTGTGCCAGAAGCCGCCGTCGCCCATCACCGAGAGCACGCGCCGCTTCATCACCGGCGACACGCCGGCGCGGCTGGCCAGGCTCATGCCGTAGCCCAGGATGGAGTGGCCGAACGAGAAGGGCTCGAAGGTGGCCAGCGCGTGGCAGCCGATGTCGCCCGCGATGTGCACCGGGCCCACGTCCTGCTGCGCGAGCTTGAGGGCCGAGAACACGGGCCGCTCGGGGCAGCCCACGCACATGCCGGGCGGGCGCGCGGGCAGCGGCGCCTGCAGCTGCTGCGCGGCTTCCTGGCGGCGCGTCTGGTTGCCCTGCAGCCAGGCGCGCGCGGCGTCGGTCACGGCCTGGGTGGCCGGGTCCTGCAGGTAGCGGCCGATGAAGTGCGCCAGGCCGTTGGCCATCACCTCGGCGGTGTACTCGCCCGCGTTGGGCAGCATGTCCTTGCCGTGCAGCGGGGTCTGGATGTCGCCGCGCCGCAGCAGGGTGGCGAGCTCCTGTTCGATGTATTCGGGCTGGCCCTCTTCCAGCATCAGCACCGCGCGCTTGCCGACGCAGAAGTCGGTGAGCTGCTTCGGCACCAGCGGGCAGGTGACGTTGAGCACCAGCATGGGAATGGCGCTGCGCCCGAAGGCATCGGCCAGGCCGAACTGCTGCAGCGCGCGGATCAGGGTGTTGTACAGGCCGCCCTGCACGATCAGGCCCAGGTCCTGGTGCGCGCCGTCGAAGTGCTCGTTCAGGCCGTGTTCGACGATGTAGCGCCGCGCGGCCGGAATGCGCTCGTCGCTCTTGAGCTTCTCGTGGCGGAAGGTCACGGGCGGGTGGGCCAGGCGGTTGTAGTCGAAGCTGGCCGGCTCCTCGATCAGGTTGTGGCGCGAGAGCGCAGGCTTGACGTTGTCCTTGGCCGTGAAGCTGCCGCGCACGTGGCAGGCGCGGATGCGCAGCTCCATCAGCGCCGGCATGTTCGAGGCCTCGGATAGGCGGAAACCCTGCTCGACCATGTGCACCATGCGCTCCAGGTCGGGCCGCGGGTCCAGCAGCACCATGCTCGACTTGAGCGCGTAGGCGTGCGTGCGCTCCTGGATCACGCTGGCGCCTTCGCCGTAGTCCTCGCCGACCACCACCAGCACGCCGCCGGTGACGCCGGGCGAGGCCAGGTTGGAGAGCGCGTCGGCCGCCACGTTGGTGCCCACGATGGACTTCCAGGTGACCGCGCCGCGCAGCGGGTAGTGGATGGACGCGCCCAGCATGGCGGCGGCCGAGGCCTCGTTGGAGCAGGCTTCCACGTGCACGCCGAGCTCGTCCATGTAGGGCTTGGCCTGCACCATCACGTCGAGCAGGTGCGAGACCGGCGCGCCCTGGTAGCCGCCCACGTAGGCCACGCCCGACTGCAGCAGCGCCTTGGTGATGGCGAGGATGCCTTCGCCGTGGAAGGTCTGGCCGTCCCCCAGGCGCAGCGATTCGATTTCCTGGCTGAATGAAACTTCCACGGTGTGGGCTCTCCAGGGTCAGCGGAACAGGGTGTCGACGAAGGCGGCACCGATGCCGACCTTCTCGTAATGGGCGCGGCACAGGGCGATGTACTGGTGCACGTCGAAGTAGCCGTTCGACTCGCCCTGATCGTCCAGCCAGATCAGTGGGCCTTCGACGATGAAGAACACCTTCATCGGGTCTTTGTGCTCGTAGGCCACCAGCGTGTGGCCCTCGCCCGGGGTCTCGTAGACGAAGTCGCCCGCGGTCGCGGTCCATTCGTGCTCAAGATAACCCCATTTGCCGGAAATCGTATAGGCGAAAACCTGATGCGGGTGGTAGTGGCGGTTGACCAGGCCGGCCTTCCTGGCCATCAGGATGTCGCACCACTTGTTCTGGGTCGGCGAGATCCACAGCGGGCGCGAAGACACGGTCTCGGTGAAGGGCACGTAGAGGCGCTCGTCCTCGGTGGCGGCGTTGGGGATGTAGACCTCGGGCAGGGCATCGGGCTGGAAGACCTTCTCGATCGGCTTGAGGTCTTTCCAGAATTCACTGGTGGCGAGTTCGGGCATGGTGTGGGGTCCTTTCTTGTTGGGGGTGGGGTCAGATGTGCATGCCGCCGTCGGCCATGAACACGCCGCCGGTGGAGAAGCTGCTGCCGGCCGAAGCCAGGAAGACCACCATGCGCGCGATCTCCTCGGGTTGGGCATGGCGGTGCAGCGGGATGGCCTCGTTGAGCATCTGCGTGGCGTCGCGCCCGACCACGTCGCTCAGGCGGCGCTCGATGTCGTTCTGGAAGCCGTTGGTGGTGGGGCCGGGCGCGATGGCGTTGACGCGGATGCCGCGCGGCGCCACTTCCTTGGCGGCCACGCGCATCAGGCCGATCAGCGCGTGCTTGGAGGTGGCGTAGGCGCTCACGCCGGGGTCGGCGGTGACGCCCATCACGCTGGAGGTGATCAGCACGCTGCCGCCGTCGCGCATCAGGGGCAGGCCATGCTTGAGCGCCAGAAAGGTACCGCGCACGTTCACCGCCATCACGGTGTCGAACACGTCGTCGGGGTAGGCGGTGATGGGCACGATCTCGCCGTTGAGGCCGGCGTTGCAGAACAGGAAATCGATCGCGCCCGCGCGCGCCACGGCCTGCGCCAGGTAGTCCTGCGTCTGGCGGCTGTCGCTCACGTCGGCGGCGCTGGTGCCCACGCGCTCGCCGTGCCCTTCGGCCGCGAGCGCCTGGCGCGCGGCCTCCAGCAGCGCCGGGTCGCGGTCCACGAGGTGCACCGAGGCGCCGCGCGCGAGCAGTTGGCGCGCGGCGGCCAGGCCGATGCTGCCGGCACCGCCGGTGAGCACGCAATGTTGTCCTTCAAAGTCCGACACGGGGGTCCTTTCTGTCAGGGGTTCGGGGTGGGTCATGGCACGGGTCCCCACCAGGCCTCGGCCGCCGAGGTGAAGAGCGATTTGGGGATGCAGCCGTGGATGCCCTTGACGCCGTCCACGAGCTGGGTGACCTCGAAGTCCACCGCCAGGCTGGCCAGCGCGTAGGCCTCGCCCGTGTCCACGCCCGCGAAGGCCTGCAGCACCTCGACCGCGCGCCGCACCGCGTCGGCGGCGGCGGTGTCGAGGTCTTCGTCCAGGCCCATCACGATGTAGTGGCTGGGCGTTTCGGCCATGGGCCAGGCGAGAGATCGGCGCGGGTGCAGCACGAATTCCAGCCGGGTCGCCATGGAGGTTTCCAGCGCGGTCAGGTTGACCTCGCCGTTGCCCTGCACACCGTGGCCGTCGCCTGTGAAGAAGAGCGCACCCGGCACCTGCACCGGCAGGTAGAGGCGCGCGCCGGGCACCAGGTGCTTGAGGTCGATGTTGCCGCCGAAGCGCCCGGGCGGGATGGACGACACGCGCGAGGTGGGCGCCACCGCCAGGATGCCCATGAAGGGCCGCAGCGGAATGTCCAGCCCTTCGCGGAAGCGGGCGGTGCGGCGTGCCATGTCGATCGGCAGCACCTGGGTGCGTGGCGCGGGCAACAGGTCGGGCAGGCTGCCGGCGCCGGGCCGCGTGAAGTTGACGCCGTAGTGCGGCGCGCGCGGCTCGACTTCATGGATGCGCACCTCCAGCACGTCACCGGGTTCGGCGCCTTCGATGTGGATCGGTCCGGTGAGCACGTGCGGGCCCACGCCCTTGGGCACGGTTTTCACGATGTCGCAGATGTCCTGTGCGGCGTCGGTGAGTTCGAGCCGGTGGCGCTCGAAGAAGGCCTCGGGCGCGTCGGGCGGCACGCACAGCGCGTTGACGGTGTCGATGTCCACCGTGGTGCCCGAGGCGATGCGCAGCACGGGGGGCACGTCGGGCGCGAGAAAGCCCCAGACCACGGTCTCAGGGCGCGAGCGCAGGTGGAGGGTCATGCGGCAACGCCTTCGGTGGCCACGCCGCCCAGGTAGGCGCGCTGCACCGCCGGGTCCTGCGCGAGGTCCTGCGCCGAGCCCTGGCCGACGATGCGGCCGTTTTCCAGCAGGTAGCCGCGGTCGGCGATGCGCAGGCTGCGGCGGGCGTTCTGCTCCACCAGCAGCACGCTCACGCCCAGGGTGCGGATCTGCGCCAGCGCGCGGAACAGCTCGCCGGTCATGATGGGCGAGAGCCCGAGCGAAGGTTCGTCGAGCAGCAGCACACGGGGTTGCGACATCAGCGCGCGGCCGATGGCCACCATCTGCTGCTCGCCGCCGCTCATGGTCTGCGCCATCTGGCCCATGCGCTGCTCCAGCTTGGGGAAGATGGACAGCACGCGCTGCAGCTGTTCCTTCTCGCCGGCGCGCGCGCGCTTCGCGTGGGCGCCGAGCTGCAGGTTCTCGCGCACGCTCAGCTCGCCGAAGATGCCGCGGCCCTCGGGCACCAGGGCGATGCCGGCTTCCACCACCGCGTGGGCGGGCAGGGCCAGCAGGTCCTGGCCGGCGAGCGCGATGCGGCTGCCCGGCAGGGACGGGATGAGGCGCGCGATGCACTTGAGCAGGGTGGACTTGCCGGCGCCGTTGGCGCCCAGCATCACCACCACCTCGCCCGCGCCGATGCGCAGGTCCACCCCTTGCAGCGCCACGTGGTGGCCGTAGCTTGCGCTGACCTGGCTGACTTCAAGCATCGTCGTCTCCCAGGTAGGCGCGCACCACGGCCGGATCGGCCAGCGCGGCGGCCGGCGGGCCGTCGGCGATGCGGGTGCCCGCGTTCATGATCACGCAGCGATCGCACAGCGCGCGGATCGCCTCCATCACGTGTTCCACCATCAGCATGGTGATGCCTTCCTCGCGCAGGGAGCGCAACAGGGCGATGCCGTCCACCAGCTCGGACGGGTTCAGCCCGGACAGCCATTCGTCCAGCAGCAGCAGGCGCGGTTGCAGCGCGAGCGCGCGCGCCAGCTCCAGCCGCTTCTGGTTGATGTAGGTGAGTTCGCTGGCGGTGGTGTGGGCGAAGTCCGCCATGCCCACGCGCTCCAGCAGCTTCAGGGCCTGCGCGCGCGAGGCGCGCTGAGGCAGGTTCTGCGTGCCGAAAGCCAGGCCGGCCTGCACGTTCTCGACGCAGTCCATCGAGCCCAGCACGCGCACCAGCTGGAAGGTGCGGGCGACGCCGGCGCGCGCCACACGGAAGGCCGGCAGCCCGGTCAATTCCTGGCCTTGCAAGCTCACCGAGCCGGCCGTGGGCGGCAGCGCGCCCGAGATCAGGTTGATCACGGTGGTCTTGCCCGAGCCGTTGGGGCCGAGCAGGCCGACGATCTCGCCCTGGGCCACCGAAAAGTCCACGCCATTGACCGCGACCAGGCCGCCGAAGCGCTTGACCAGGCCGTTCACCTGCAACAGGGCGCTCATGCCTTGCCCCCTTGCAGGCGGTCCATCAGGCCCACGATGCCGCGCGGCGCGAGGTAGACGATGACGAGGAAGGTGCAGCCCAGCAGGATGCTGAAGTAGTTCGGGAAGTTGGCCGAGAGGAACTCGAACAGCAGCACCAGCGGGATCACGCCGAGCACCGGGCCGTGCAGGCGCGCGGCGCCACCGAGCAGGGCCATGATCAGCACCTGGAACGAGACCACCGGGTTGAAGGCGATGGTCGGGTCGATGTAGGTCCAGCGCGGCGCCACGATGGCGCCGGCCAGGGCCATGAACATGGCGCTGATGCCGAACACCAGCAGTTTGGCGAAGGTGGTGTGCACGCCGCAGTGGCGCGCGACCATCTCGTCGTCGCCGATCATGCGCAGCGCCAGGCCCACGCGCGAGCGCTTCACCCCCCAGCCCGCGAGGTAGACCAGCGCGGCCAGCGCGGTGAGCTGCCAGACGATGTGCTTCTGTTCGATGTCCAGGAACAGGTAGCGCCCGACCGAGCCCGAGTGGTTGGCCTCGTACCAGGTCACGACCTGGCGGATCAGCTCGGCCAGGCCGAAGGTGAAGATCACGAAGTACACGCCGCGCAGCCGCAGCGTGGCCAGGCCCACCAGCAGCGCCACCGCCAGCGCGGCGAGCGCGGCCGTGGCCAGCACCGCCGGCCAGGGCCAGGCCTCGCCGAACACCGCGGCCACGTACACGCCCAGGCCGAAGAAGGCCACGGTGGCCAGCGAGACATAGCCCGTGGGCCCCGAGAACAGGGCCCAGGCCGTGGCCAGCACGGTGAAGATCAGCAGGTTGATCGCCATCGACATGGCGTAACCGCTGCCAAAGAAGGGCAGCAGCGCGCAGGCCGCCAGCCCCGCCACGCCGAGCGTGACGAACACGATGTCGCCGCGCTTCATGCCCCGGCCTTTCCGAACATGCCCGTGGGGCGGATGATGAGAACCAGGAGGAACAGGCCGAAGGTGACGGCCAATGTGAGGCCGGGTGACACGAAGGTGGCCACCAGGCTTTCGGTGAGGCCCAGCAGCAGGCCCGCCACCAGGCAGCCCATGAGGTTGCCCACGCCGCCCATGATCACGACGATGAGGGCCTTCATGGTGAAGACCACGCCCATGGACGCGTTGATGGTGAAGAACATGCTGACCAGCGTGCCGCTGGCGGCCACCAGACCACCACCCAGCGCGAACGCGAAGGCGGCGGCCTTGCGCACGTCGATCGCGACCAGTTGGGCCGAGGTGGGCGAGACCGCGACCGCGCGCAGCGCCGTACCGCGGCGCGTGTGGTGCAGCACCAGGTACAGGCCGACGCCGATCACCACCGCGAAGCCCAGCGCCAGCAGGCGGTTGGCCTTGATCGGGGAACCCAGTAGCGTGATGACCTGGCCCAGGTAGTCGTAGTTGTAGTAGTTGCCGCCGAAGATCACCAGCACGATGCCTTCGATGACGAACAGCAGGCCGAAGGTGGCCAGGATGCTGTCCACCTCCAGCGCTTCGCTGGTCCTGGCGCGCCGCACCAGCGGCGTGAGCAGCAGTTGGTAGAGCAGCCAGTTCAGCGCGAAGGCAGCGGGCGCGATCAGCAGCAGGCCCAGCAGCGGGCTCAGCGCGAAGGTGGTGAAGAGGGCGTAGGCGGCGAAGGCGGCGGCGATCAGCATCTGGCCATAGGCCAGGTTCATGATGCGCGCCACCCCGTATTGCAGCGTGAGGCCCATCGCGATCAGGGCGTACACGCCGCCCAGTGTGAGCCCGTTGAGCAGGGCGTCAATCAATGCCATGGAGCGTTGTCGTGGGTGAAGGGAAAACGGAAAAGGCGAGCCGCCCGCCACGTCTGCGCGTGGTTCGGGCGGTGCCGTGGGGGCGGGTGTGACGCGTTACTGTTTCCAGGCCGGCTTGGGCAGCGCGACCGGCTTCACGCCGATGGCGTTGGCGGGCGAGACGGGCTGGAACTGGCCGTTCTGCCACTGGCCGACCGAGGAGGCCTCGCTCCAGATGCGGTTCTTCAGCGTGACCGGGCCGATCACGGTGTTGAAGCCGCCCTTGCCGATCTCGGCCGAGACGGCCTTGCGTTCGATGCTGTTGGCGCGCTCGATCGCCTGCTGCAGCACCTGCAGCGTGGCGTAGGTCACCGCGCTGCCGTTGTAGTCGGCTTCCTTCTTGAAGACTTCCAGGTGGCGGGCGCGGTAGGCCTTGGTCACCGGCAGTTCGGGGCTCACGCCGCCCAGGCCCAACACGCCTTCGGCGTTGGCGCCGAAGCGGTCCTTGAAGACCGGGAATACGGTGCCGATGGCGGTGTAGAACAGCTTGGGGTTGAAGCCCACGGCACGCGCCTGGTCGGTCAGCGCCAGCGTGTCGGGCGGGTAGCTGAAGGCCAGGAAGACCTCAGGGTCGCGGCGCTTGACTTCGTTCAGGATGGACTGCAGATCCTGCGAGCCCAGCGGGTAGCTCTGGTCGTAGACGACATTGAAGTTGCCCTTCTTCAGACCGTCGCGCGCGGCCTTGGACAGCTCCACGCCGAACTGGTCGGCCACGTTGACGATGGCCACGTCGCCCTTGATCTTGCCCTCGCTGCGCAGCCGCGTGAGCAGGTCGATGACGCCGTTGGCGTAGTCGGTGGAGGTGAGCGTGAAGAAGAAGGTGTTGGGCCAGCGTTCGCGCAGCTGCGGAATGCGGTCCGTGATCATGGTGGTGGTCAGGTGCGGGTAGCCGTGGCGGTCCAGGATGGGCGCGACCGCGAGGTTCATCGCCGTGCCCCAGGGCGGCAGGATGAAGTCGACCTTGTCCTGGTTGACCAGGCGCTCGACGGCGCGCACGCCTTCTTCGGAACTGCTGCGGTCGTCGTACTCGACGAACTTGACCGGCACGCGCTTGCCGTTGATGAGCATGCCACCTGACTTTTCCAGGTCCTGCTGCCACAGCTGGTAGTTCGGCAGCACGGTGGTGCTGGCACCGCCCGCGTACGGACCGGTCTTGGAAATGGCGTAACCGATGCGGATCTCGGTGGGGTCTGCCGCGTGGGCGGGCAGGGCGGCCAGGGCGCACAGGCCGGCGGCCGTGGCCAGCCAGGTCAGGGTGGTCCTCTTGTTCATCGCTTGTCTCCGGTGGGTTTTGTTGTTGAGTCGCGGAGTTTCACGGTCTGTGACATATTCGGCAATAAGATCAAGGGGATATCGAATATCAATGCCATGCATATCAACGACATTGACCTGAACCTGCTGCGCCTGTTCGCCGCGATCTACCGCGCCGGCAGCGTGAGCCGCGCCGCCGAGCAGGTGGGCCTGACCCAGCCGGCCGCGAGCCACGGACTGGGCCGCCTGCGGCTGTTGCTGGAGGACGCGCTCTTCGTGCGCACGCCCGGCGGCGTGAAGCCGACGCCGCGAGCCGAACGCCTGGCGGGCGCGGTGCAGAACGCGCTGGCCATCGTCGAGCAGGCGATCAACGAGTCCACTGGCTTCGACCCGCAGCGTTCGCGCCGGCTGTTCCGCCTGCACATGAGCGACATCGGCGAGAACCGCTTCCTGCCCGAGCTCATGGTCAGCCTGCAACAACTCGCGCCCGGCGTGCGCGTGGCCAGCCGCCCGGTGGCGCATGCGCAGCTGGCCGATGCGCTGGACACCGGGGTGATCGATTTCGCCTTCGGTTTCCTGCCGCTGGTGAAGGACACGCAGCGCACCGAGCTGCTGCGCGACCGCTATGTGGTGCTGATGCGCGCGGGCCATCCCATGCATGCGCCCTTGAAGCGCCTGAAAGGGGCGGCGCAGCTCAAGGCCTTGCAGAAGCTGGAGTTCGTGGGTGTGCGCTCGCACAGCGACACGCTGCGCATCCTGGAGCAGACCGGCCTGCAGGACCGCCTGCGCCTGACCACCGAGCACTTCATGGTGCTGCCCTCGATCGTGAGCGCGACCGACCTCTGCGTGGTGATGCCGGGCAACATCGCGCGCGGCTTTGTGGCCTCGGGCGGTTGCGTGATGGTGCAGCCGCCGTTCGTGGACTGCAACTTCACCGTCTCATTGCACTGGAGCCACCGCTTCGAGAGCGACCCGGACAACCGCTGGTTCCGCGAACAGGTGGTGCGCCTGTTCTGCGAGCTCTGAGGCGCGCTCAGGCGGCGGGCTGGGCGGTGGTGCCGGTCAGGCTTTCGGGGCTGGGCGGCTTGTAGCCGCCCGACAGCGAGACGCCGCCCGGCGGGGTCTGGCCGCTGCTGGTGTGCTCGCCCAGGCGGGTGATGGGGGCGGTGGTGCGGTAGAGCGCGCGCAGCGCCTCCACGCGCTCCTGCAGCGCCGGGTAGCTGTCCATGCGCTCGCTGTAACGCTGCAGCACCTGGTGCGCCGACTCGATCAGCTTGGCGTTGCCGGTGCGTTCACCGGCTTCGAGCAGCTGTTGCACCGTGCCCTGCGGGTCGCCCTTGAGGCTCAGGGCCATGGCATCCTGCGAGATGCGCAGCACCTGGCCGTGGGCGGCGCGGACGCGCTCAGCGTGCGGGGTGTCGCCGCCGGCCGCGCAGGCCAGCAGCTCGGTCATGGCGCGGCTGGTGCCGAAACGCAGCGCGAGCCGGTCCACCGCGCCTTCGGCGTCCTGCATGGGCAGGGAGCGCATCGCGAGCCGGCCCATCAGGGCGAGCAGGTTGCAGGCGGATTCGAAATCGAAGTCGGGCGTGAGCACGCTGTCGCTCAGTCGGCGCACGTCGTCGACGGCGCGCGTGGTGTTCTGCTGCTGCAGCGCGAGCAGGCTCTCGGCCATGGCCAGCAGGCGGTGCGGCCGTGCGGGCGCGTGGCTGCGGTCGCGCAGCCGGGTGAGCTGGTCCACCGTGCGCTGCAGGCCGCGTGCGTCGTTGTTGTCGAGCCGGGCGAAGGCCAGCAGCAGCAGGGCTTGCGCGTCGTACATCTTGGAGTCCAGGCCCAGGCGCGTGGCGCGGTCGAGCAGCTCCACGCCTTCGCTGCGCTCGCCGGTGTAGTAGGCCAGCATGCCGTGCTTGAGCAGGCGGCTGATGGATGAGGGCGTGAGGCGCGTGGCCATCTCGTAGGTGGTGAGCGCGCTCTGGAAGTTGCCCAGTTCGAACTGCGCGCGGCCCATCACGTCGTAGGCGTCCGCGTAGGCGTCGTCGTCGCGGATCAGGCTCTCCAGGGTGGTCACGGCCTTGGCCGGCTGGCCATTTTCCAGCTGGGCCCGCGCCACGCCCAGGCGTGCCCATGGCAGGGTCTTGGCCTCGATCACGGCCTGGTACAGGGTCTGGGCCTCGTCCACGCGGCCGCCGCGCAGCATGAGCTCAGCGCCGATGCGCGCGGCGTAAAGCCAGTAGGACTGGCGCGACTCGAAGCGGATCTGGCACAGGTTGGCGGCGCGCTCGAAGTCCTGCGCGTCGATGGCGCTGAAGATGTCCTGCAGCGACTGCTTGCGCACGCGCGCCTGCACGATGCTGTGGGCCAGGCGCGAGGCGGTGTGGGGTTTGAGCAGGTAGGCGTCCAGCGCCGACTCGGCGGCCTCGGCCACGCTGGCGTAGGAGGCCTCGGCCGTGAGCATCACGAACACGGTGTGGAAGGGCAGCAGCTGGTTGCGCCGCAGGTCGTCCAGCAGGTCCTGGCCAGAGCCGGACTCGCGCTCGAAACGCTGTTCGCAGATCACCACGTCGAAGCTCGCCATCTCCAGCTTGCGGCGCCCTTCGGTCAGGCGCGAGCACTGCACGACCGTGCCCACGCCCAGGTCGCGCAACTGGGCGACGAGGATGGAGCGCGATTGCAGGTTGCCCTCGATCACGAGCGCATGGGCGTCGTGGAGCTGGTTGGGTGCGGAAGGCATGAGCGGACGCAAAGGGGGCAATGTCTGGATTCTGCCCAGCGCCACGCACCATGAGGGGGAAAAGAGGGTGGCGATTCCGGTGCTTTTCGGGCAGCGGACGAACGGTCGCCGCCCCAGCCTGGGGCGGGTCAGACGCGCCAGATGCGTGGCGGCACCGCCGACAGGCCCCAGGCCTCGGTGCGCAGCCCGCCCCAGACGCGCTGGAACAGCGCCATCAAGGGTTCTACCAGCGGCGCCACCGCGCGCAGCACGAGCATCTGCGGGTTGGGGCAGGTGGCGCCGGCCTGCACGCTCTGGAGGTCGCCGTCCAGGTGCGCGCGCACGGCCTCCAGCAGGTGCTCGCGCCGCTCGCGCGCAAGTGGGCTGCCGCAGGCCAGCCACAGCGTGCCCACGCAGCGCTGGCCGGCCAGGCCCAGGGGCGATTCAAGCAGGCGGGTGTCGGCCGCGTCGATGTGCGAGCGCTCCAGCCACAGGCCCGGGATCTCCAGGTGCTGGGTGAGGCTGCCGCGATCGAACGGCTGGCCGGCGGTGGGCAGGCCGAGGGCGCACACGTCCCAGCCGATCAGCTCGGCCTCTTCGGCCAGCGTGGCGCGCAGCGTGTTCTGCGCCAGGCAGCCCGGGTAGGCGATGGCTTCGAGCGGCAGCCATTCGAGCCGCGCGCCGGCTTCCAGCGTGAGCGCGACCTGCTGCGTGGCGGCCGGGCCGTCCGAGCGGTAGAAGCGCGTGGCACCCGGCGTGGAGAGCAGGCCGTGCGCCTGGGCGCCCGCGTGCACGCGCAGGTTCAGCACGTCGCCGCCCACCAGCCCGCCGGGCGGGTGCACCACCACGTTGTGGCAGATGCCCTCGCCCTCGGGGTACAGGCTCTTGAGAATCCGCAGCGGCCCGGTGTGGGCGTGCTGCAGCACGGTGCGCTGGGCGTCGTCGCGGCGGTAGTGGAGGTCGAGTTGGGCGTGCCAGGGCATGCGGGGAGTTTACGGGGCGCTCCGGTGCGCTCAGGTTTTCCAGAAGCCCCGGTGCGGCTCGCTGGCTTCGTCCAGCAGCGAGGGGCCGATGCACTCGATGCGGTGCGGCGAGGCTGCGAACACATCGCGGCAGGACAGCTCGGCATCGCGCTGCTCGGCGCGTTCGCCTCGGAACACGCGCAGGCTCACCGCATCGATGCCGAACACCACGCGCCCGATGTTGCTCCAGAAGATCGCGCCCGCGCACATCACGCAGGGTTCGGCCGAGGAATAGAGCGTGGCGCGCGAGAGGGTTTCTCGGTCCACCACCGGGCTGAGCTGGCGCACCGCGTTGGTCTCGGCGTGGCCGGTGCAGTCGCCGGTCTCGCCGGTGTTGCACCAGGCCTCGGCGAGCACGCGGCCGTCGTCGGCGACCACCACCGCGCCGAAGGGGCGGTTGCCGCGCTCGCGCGCCACGCGCGCCCAGCCGATGGCCTGGCGCAGGTAGGCGCCGTCGCGTTCGTTCAGGGTGGCTGCGGTGGTCATGCCTTGAGCGCGCGTTCACCAGCGGCCGGCAGCATGGCGCGGTTGAACACGCCTTCCACGCCGGGGCGGGCCTTGAGGCCGAACACGTCGACGACCTCGTCCACCTGTTGTTCCAGCGTGCGCTTGAACACGTCGCCCAGGCCGTGGCTGCGCGTGTCGGCGGCGGCGATGTAGCGCTGCGTGATGCGCCAGCGCTCGAGTTCGACGGCTTCGTTGAGGATGGGTTCTCGCAGCTTGGTGGCCGCGATCGCGGCGGCCGGGTCGCTCATGCTTTCCTGGATGGCGCGGTTGGTGGCGCGCAGGAAGCCGGCCACGGCGGCAGGGTTCTGCGTGATCATGGCGTTGCTCGCGAGGATGGCGTTGCCGTACAGGTTCACACCGGCGCTGGTGTATTCGAGGATGGAAAGCTCGTCGAGCTTCATGCGCGCGAACAGCGAGACGGCCGAGTCGTGGAAGTAGGTGGCGCCGTCCACGTCGCCGCGCACGACCACGTTGTCGCGCGAGGCGAAGTCGGTGGTGGACCACTGGAAGAGGTCGCTCTTCACGCGCAGCTTGCGCGCCACCATGGGCCAGGCGCGGCGCGTGGACTCGACGGCGGCGGCCGCGATCTTCTTGCCTTCGAGGCTGCGGAAGTCGGTGGTGATGCCGCGGTCCTTGCGGCCGATGATCGCAAATGGTGCGCGGTTGTAGTACTGGTACACGGCCTGCACCACGGGGGTGCCGGTCTGTGTGGCCTGGAATTCGATCAGCGAGCTGATGTCGCCCAGGCCCATCTGGTAGACGCCGCTGGCGATGCGCGTGATGGAGGCGACGGAGCCGGAGCCCACGTCGATGCCCACGTCCAGGCCTTCGTCCTTGTAGTAGCCCTTGCTCTGGGCGAGGAAGAAGGGCGAGGTCTGGCCGGTGATGCGGAAGTCCAGCGTGAACTTGATGGGGGTGAGTCTTGGGGCGGCCTGGCCCCAGACGGCGGGTGCGGCGAGGGCCGAGACGGCGGCGGCGGAAGAGGAAGCGAGGAAGTGACGGCGTTGCATGGCAAGGCTCCGGAGGGTGGGCTTGTTCCACTCCCGCAGGCCGTTGGTGCGGCCACGGGAGACGTACAAGAGCAATTTCCGGGCGGGTGGTGTGGGGCTCACCCGCTGAACGCTTCTACTCTGCGAGGTGCCGGTATGCACGAGGCATGCCAGCCCGGTGTGGCCTGTCTTTTGCTAGCATGCAGGGCCAGAGTAGAAGCGTTCAACCCCGTGCAATGCGTTGCGATACGGGGCGGGAAATTGCTCTTGAGAACCACCCCTCAAGCCATTTCTTTCAGGAGCGCTTTCACCATGCTGGTCACCCAACAGCCCGTCTTTCGCCGTTACTGGCACGCCGTCATGCCGCTGACGATGTTGGCCGACGGCCCCAAGCCTTTCACCCTGCTGGGCGAAAACATCGTTCTCTTTCTCGACGAGCATGGCGAGCCGGCCGCGCTGAAGGACCGCTGCTGCCACCGCACCGCGAAGCTAAGCAAGGGCTGGTGCAAGAACGGGAATATCCAGTGCGGTTACCACGGCTGGGTCTACAACCGGATGGGCCGCGTGATCCAGATTCCGCAGTACCCGGCGGAGCGCGAGATTCCCAAGGACTACGCCACCCCGGCGTACCACTGCACGGCGCGTTATGGCTATGCCTGGGTCGCGCTGGAGGACCCGGTGGCGGAGATTCCCGTGTTCCCGGAGTTCGAGGCGGAGGGCTGGCGCACGATCTTCCAGTTCTACGAGACCTGGCACACGAGCCCGGTGCGCGCGCTGGAGAATTCGTTCGACAACTCGCACTTCAGTTTCGTGCACCGCGCGACCTTCGGTGTGGCGGCCTCGCCGGCGCCGAGCAAGTACGAGCTGGTGGAGAACGAGGTGGGTTTTTATGCCGAGACGGTGATCGACGCGGTGAACCCGGAGAAATTCCAGCGCATCAGCGGGGTGAAGGACCCGATCACGCAGCGGCACATGCGCAACGCCTATTACCAGCCGTTTTCGCGCCGGCTGGACATCGAGTACCCGAGCGGGGTGCGCCACGTGATCATCAATGCGTTCACGCCGATCGACGACGGGCGCATGCAGTTGTGCCAATGGCTGTTCCGCAACGACACGGAGGCGGATTGCCCGGCGCAGATGCTGATCGATTTCGACGACGAGATCACGCGGGAGGACAAGGACATCCTCGAATCCACCGACCCGGATGCGGTGGTGGATCTGCGGCGGCGTGGGGTCGAGTATTCGATGGACTCCGATCGGCCCGGGATTCTGATTCGGCGTCGGTTGATGGCCCTGTTGTCCTCTGCTGGGGAGGTGGAGGTGCATCGCTGATTTTGTTCGTTTCACCTCGCGGGTCTCGTGAGCGGGTACCGCTCTGCTCCGCGGGTGTCCCCCGAACCGGCTTCGCCGGTTCTCCTCCTTTACCCCGCTGCGCAGAGCGCTACCCACTCACGAGACCGAAGCAGCGTTGACAAAGAAACAGTCCGAATGCCTGTAGGCCAGCGGCAAGGGGGAACGGCGCAGCGGAGTAAAGGAGGAGGGCGGCGGAGCCGCCCGGGGGACATCCGCGGAGCCGTTCCCCCTTGTCGATGGCCGCCGTCGGCCGGAGAAGAATCAGCGAGAAGCCCAGAACCCCTGATGGGGCTCCAGCATCTCGGCCTCCAGCGAGGGCACAGGACCGATGACCTCGATGGCCTTCTGCCCCCGCGCAAGAACCTCCCGGCAAGGCAAGGACAACGTGGGGTTCTCCTCGTGACTGCCGGTCAACGCCAGCAAGGCCTCTTCACTCGCCCCATACACCACGCGCCCGATGTTGGCCCAGTACAGCGTGCCCGTGCACATGGCACAAGGCTCGAACGTCGTCACCAGGGTGCAGCGCGCCAGGTACTCACCGGGATAGTTGTCGGCCGCCACACGGGCCAGCGTCGACTCCGCGTGGTTCACCGTATCGATGTTGCCCTGCTCGGCCAACACCGTCTCGCCATCCGGCGCCACCAGCAGCGCACCGAACGGGTGCCGGCCCATGCCGGCGGCCCGGCGCGCCACCTCGTTGGCGCGGAGCAGGTGCTTCGCCACCTGCTCCGGGTTCATGCGCTCTGCGAGCCGCGGTGCGCCCAACCCGTGGTGTGCTTCTCGATGAAACTGAACAGCTCGTACATCGCCATCGCCATCACCCCCACCACCAGCAGACCGCTGAAGGCCAGACCCATCTGCATCGACGAACCCGCCGAGATCAGCAGATAGCCAATGCCCTCGTTCGACGCCGTCATCTCCGACACCGTCGTCCCCACGAAGGCCAGCGTGATCGCCACCTTCAGCGAACCGAAGAAATACGGCATCGAGCGCGGCAGGCCGACCTTGGTCAACACGTCCCAGCGCTTGGCGCCCAGCACGCGCAACACGTCTTCCAGCTCAGGCTCCAGCGTGGCCAGGCCGGTGGCGATGTTCACCATGATCGGGAAGAACGAAATCAGGAAGGCCGTGAGAATGGCCGGGCCCACGCCGATGCCGAACCACACCACCAGGATCGGCACGAAGGCCGCCTTGGGCAGGGCGTTGAATGCCGTCATCAGCGGATAGACCGCCGCATACGCCAGGCGCGAGCTGCCGATGAGGAAGCCCAGCAGCACACCGACCACGATGGCGATGCCGAAACCGGCCATGGTCACCCAATAGGTGCGCCAGGCGTGGCCCAGGATGGTGACCTTGTGCTCCAGCGTCTGTTCCCAGATGCGCGAAGGGCTCGGGAAGATGAATTCCGAGACACCGAAACCCCGGGTGATGATTTCCCAGAGGATGACGATGGCCAGCAGCAGCAGGAACGGAGACCATCGCTCCAGGTGTTTTTGTTGCATGTTTCTTGACTCCCGCTTCCTTATTGGTTGATGACGGTGCCGGCCTTGCGCATGGCGCCGATGTGGCCGCGCAGTTCGAGCACGATGTCGGAGAACTCCTTGGTGTAGGTCACCTCGAGGTCGCGCGTGCGTGGGATGGGGATCTCACGCTGCACCACGAAGCGGCCCGGGCTGCGGCTCATGCAGTACACCGTGTCGGCCAGGAAGACCGATTCGCGCAGGTCGTGCGTGACCAGGATGACGTTGAAACGCTGCGCTTCCCACAGGTCGCGCAGCGTGCACCAGAGTTCCTCGCGGGTGAAGGCGTCGAGCGCGCCGAAGGGCTCGTCGAGCAGCAGCATCTTGGGCTCGTGGATCAGCGCGCGGCAGATGCTGGCGCGCTGCTGCATGCCGCCCGAGAGCTCCCACGGAAACTTTTTCTCCATGCCGCCCAGACCCACGCTGGCCAGCAGCTTCTTCGCGCGTTCCTCGTATTCCTTGCGCCGGTCCTTGAACTGGCTGCGGTAGGGCTCGACGATTTCGAGCGGCAGCAGCACGTTGTCCAGCGTGGTGCGCCAGGGCAGCAGCGAGGGCGCCTGAAAGGCCATGCCCGAAATCTTCAGCGGACCGGTGACGGGCTGGCCGTCGATGCGGATCCTGCCCATGCTGGGCATCTTGAGCCCGGTGGTGAGCTTCATGAAGGTGGACTTGCCGCAACCCGAGGGGCCGACGATGGCGATGAACTCGCCGCGCTTGACCTTGAGGTTGATGTCTTCCACCGCGAAGACGTTCTGGGCCAGCAGGTCTTCGTTGTAGGCCAGCCAGACCTGGTCGAAATCGACGAAGGGCTGGTCGCTGGAGGGGTCTTGCATGGGGTCGTCTTCCTGAAAAAAAGGCCAGCCGCCGTGGGGTGGCTGGCCGGGGCCGCGGGCTGGCGGCCGGTGGCTGTTCTTACTTCTTGGCGGGGGGCAGCACGTTGAGTTCGGCGGCCGAGGGCAGCATGGAGCCGTTCCAGATCGTGGCCGGGTCGATGCGGGTCTTGGTGCCGTAGGCGTCCGACACCTGGGAGGCCATCAGCGCGAGGCGGCCGGGGTTGACCTGGCCGAAGCCTTCCTTGCGCGCGTCGGGGCTGGCGACCACGGAGTCGATGGCCAGCACCAGGCGGCGGGTTTCCAGCGGCACGTTGATGATGCCGTCGCGCGCCTTCACGGTCTCGATGCTGGCGGCCGGGTTGGCCATGACTTCTTTGGCGCCCTTGGCGAAGGCGCTCAGGAAGGCTTTCACGGCGGCCGGGTTCTCCTTGATGATCTTGGGCGAGGCAATGATCACGTTGCCGTACAGCTTCACGCCGTAATCGGCGTAGGGCATGATGACCACGTCCTCGGTCTTCACGCCGCGCGCTTCGAGGTTGAGCAGCGAGGTGAACGAGAAGCCCGTGATGGCGTCGATGTCGCCGCGCACCAGCATGGTTTCGCGCAGCGGCGGGTCCATCGAGGTCCAGTTCGCGCTGGTGAGGTTGTTGGCTTTCTGGAAGATCGGGTAGGCCTTGCGGCCGGCGTCGAACACCGGGGCACCGAGCTTCTTGCCGTTGAGGTCCGCGGGCTTGGTGATGCCGCTCTTCTTGAGCGCGAGCACCGCGGCCGGCGTGTTGTTGTAGACCATCATCACGGCCACCGGCTTGTTCGGCGCTTCCGGGTTGTTGGCGTGGAATTCCATCAGCGCGGCCAGGTCGGCGAAGCCCAGGTCGTAGCTGCCCGAGGCCACGCGGGTGACGGTGCCGCCCGAGCCGTTGCCGGAGTCGATCGTCACGTCCAGGCCGGCGGCCTTGAAGTAGCCCTTGGCGGCGGGTTGCAGGAACAGCGCGGCAGGACCCTCGAAACGCCAGTCGAGCTGGAACTTGATCGGCGTCTGCGCATGGGCGCTGCTGCCGAAGGCGGCGGCCGCGGCCAGGGCAGCGGTGATCTTGATGAGGTGGCGCTTGTTCATGGGTTCTCCTGTGATGGGCGGGGTTGCAGGGGGGTGCTCAGCTGTCACCCGGACATGCCTTGTCATCAGCAATAAAGGTGCCAGCAAAGCATGGGCGGCAAAAAGGCGCCGGGGCGCCTTTTGAGCACAGAATTTGTATACAGATTCTTGTTCGAGACGTTCGGTGCGTCATCGAGACTAACCCTGAATGGTGCGCACCACATCGGGGCTTGCACCATGTCCGGGCGTGGTTCGCGCATGAAAAAGGCCCCCGGAGGGGCCTGCTCGAAAAGAAGGCAAGCCGTTGTTCAGTGCGCCTCGGCGTGTTTGGCGGCTTCGATGGCGGCGCTGGTGTCGCCCCGGCTGCCGTTGAAGTACAGGTTGAGCGCGACGGCGCTGATCGAGGCCAGCAGAATGCCGGATTCGATCAGCGGGTGGATGGCGTGGGGCATCCACATCTTGAAGTTGGGCGCGACCAGCGGGATCATGCCGAAGCCGATGGACACCGCCACGATGAAGAGGTTGTTGCGGTTGCCCTTGTAGTCCACGCCGGCCAGGATGCGGATGCCGGTGGCGGCGACCATGCCGAACATCACCAGGCCCGCGCCGCCCAGCACGAAGGTGGGCAGGGACTCGACCAGGGCCGCCATCTTGGGCAGCAGGCCCAGCACGATGAGGATGACGCCGCCGGCCACGCAGACGAAGCGGCTCTTGACGCCGGTGACGCCGACCAGGCCCACGTTCTGCGAGAAGCTGGTGTAAGGGAAGGTGTTGAAGATGCCGCCGATGAGGGTGCCCAGGCCGTCGGTGCGCAGGCCGGCGGTCAGCGCCTTCTGGTCGATCTTGCGATCGGTCATGTCGCCCAGGGCGAGGAACATGCCGGTGGACTCGATCATCACCACGATCATGACCAGGCTCATGGTGAGGATGAGGATGGGGTCGAAGATGGGCATGGCGATCTCGAACGGGAGCACCAGGTCGAACCAGTTGGCGTGTTTGACTTTCTCGAAGGTCATGAGGCCGGTGGCGGCGGCGACCGTGGCGCCGACGACGATGCCCAGCAGCACCGAGATGTTGGCGATGAAGCCTTTGGCGTACTTGGCGATGAGCAGGATGGCGGCCAGCACGATGGCGGCGATGGCGATGTGCGCGGGCTGTGCGTAGGCGGGGTTGGGCACGCTGCTGGCGATGGACAGGCCTTTGGGCATGTCAGGCACCAGGCCTTTGGCGGTGGCCTCGTTGACGGTGTGCAGCCAGGTGATGTGTTCGGTGTTGGGGACGAAGGGGCTGGTGGCGCCGACGGGATTGCCGAAGATCCAGTTGATGCCCACGCGCATGAGGCTGATGCCGATGACCGCGATGATGGTGCCGGTGACCACCGGCGGGAAGAAGCGCAGCATGCGGCTGACGATGGGCGCAATGAGGATGGAGACGATGCCCGCGCCGATGATGGAGCCGAAGATGAGGCCTGCGCCCTGGATGCCGGGGTTGGTGTTGGCCATGGCGACCATGGGGGCGACGGAGGCGAAGGTGACGCCCATCATCACGGGCAGCTTGATGCCGAACCATTGGGTGGCGCCCAGGGCCTGGATCAGGGTGACGAGGCCGCAGCAGAAGAGGTCGGCCGAGATGAGCATGGCCACCTGTTCGGGGCTGAGCTTGAGCGCGCGGCCCACGATGAGGGGGACGGCGACGGCGCCGGCGTACATCACGAGCACGTGCTGCAGGCCGAGCGCGGTGAGTTTGCCGGGGGGCAGGACTTCATCGACCGGGTGGACGGAGGTGGACATGGGGTCTCCTTGAGGGGCGTGGTTTGGCTTCAATGCATGCAAAACTGTATACAGATTATGTGTACTGTCAGATTTGGACCGGCCTAGGGGAAACCCGATTTCTGATCGGCGGCTGGCTTGTTTCACGGGTGGGCTGCTGCGCCGTTGCACCGGTCGCCGGCGCCGAGGGGGCATGGCTTCGCGACTGTCCCCCGGACCGGCTTCGCCGGCCCTCCTCCTTTACGTCGCTGCGCCACACCCCCTCGTCACCAACGACCTCCAGGCGCTCGTGTTTGAAAGACCGAGGGTGGGTGTGCCTTCATCACTTCGGCCCAGGGATGCCCGGCGTTCTGCGCAGCGGGGTAAAGGAGGAGCCCCGGCGAAGCCGGGGCGGGGGACACCCGCGGAGCAGAGCGCCGGGCATCCCTGGGCCCGCGAGGTGTGGGCACAAAAAAAGGGACGCCAGCGGCGTCCCTTCCAGCAAAGGCAAAAAGAAGACTCAGTTCTTCGCAACACCGCTGGCGGCAGCCAGGGCCGTCATGTTGAGCACCCGCCGCACCGTGGCCGCCGGCGTGAGGATGTGCACCGTGCCCGCCGCGCCCATGAGGATGGGGCCGACGGTCACACCGCCGCTGGTGGTCGTCTTCATCACGTTGTAGAGGATGTTGGCCGCATCCAGGTTCGGGCAGATCAGCAGGTTCGCCGATCCCGTCAGCGTGGTCTCCGCCAGGTAGGCGGCGCGGATCTCGGGCTGCAGCGCGGCGTCCCCGTGCAACTCGCCGTCGCACTCGATCTCGGGATGCGCAGCCACGAACAGGTCGCGCGCATCGGCCATCTTGCGAGCGGAAGCGCGCTTGCTCGAACCATAGCTGGAGTGCGACAGGAAAGCCACCTTGGGCGGCAGCCCGAAACGCTGCACTTCCTGCGCGGCCATCCACGCGATCTCGGCCAACTCCTCGGCGCAGGGCGTCTCGTTGACGTACGTGTCGGCAATGAACACCGGGCCCCGGTTCGTCATCAGCGCGTTGACCGAGGCGTACAGGCCCGCGCCCTGGCGGCGGCCCAGCACGTTGTCGATGCGCTCCAGGTGCGTCATGAAACCGCCGACCAGACCGCAGATGAGCGCATCCGCGTCACCCAGCGACAGCATCAGCGAACCGATGATGGTGTTGGACCGGCGCACGGCGGCCTTGGCGACCTCGGGCGTCGCGCCGTGGCGGCCCATGATCTGGTGGTAGTGCTCCCAGTACTGGCGGAAGCGCGGATCGTCTTCCGGGTTGACGTTCTGCACATCCTGTCCGAGTTTCATGCGCAGGCCGGCCTTGGCAATGCGAGCCTCGATCACCGCCGGGCGCCCGATCAGGATGGGCAGCGCGAGCTGGTCGTCGATCGCCATCTGCGCCGCGCGCAGCGCGCGCTCGTCCTCACCATCGGCATACGCCACGCGCTGCTTCTTCGGCAGGGCCTTGGCCGCGTTGAAGATCGGCTGCATCAGGATGCCGGTCTGGTACACGAAACGGCCCAGCTGCTGGCGGTAGGCGTCCATGTCGGTGATGGGCCGCGTGGCCACGCCGGAATCGGCGGCGGCCTGCGCCACGGCCGGCGCGATGCGCAGGATCAGGCGCGAATCGAACGGCTTGGGGATGATGTAGTCCGGGCCGAAGCTCAGGTCCTGGCCGGCGTAGGCGTTGGCCACTTCTTCGCTGGTCTCGCTCTTCACGAGCTCGGCGATCTGGCGCACGCAGGCCAGCTTCATTTCTTCGGTGATGCGCGTGGCGCCGCAGTCGAGCGCGCCGCGGAAGATGTACGGGAAGCACAAGACGTTGTTGACCTGGTTCGGGTAGTCGCTGCGGCCGGTGGCGATGATGCAGTCCGGCCGCACGGCCTTGGCCAGCTCGGGCCGGATCTCCGGCTCGGGGTTGGCCAGGGCGAGCACGATGGGCTTGGGGCCCATGGTCTTCATCATCTCGGCCGTGAGCACGCCCGGAGCCGAGCAGCCCAGGAACACGTCGGCGCCGTCGACCGCGTCGGCCAGCGTGCGCTTGTCGGTCTTCTGCGCGTAGCGCGCTTTCGACTCGTCGTAGCCACCGGGCCGGCCTTCGTAGACCACGCCCTTGGAGTCGCAGACGAAGATGTTGTCGCGCGCCACGCCCAGGCCCACCATCACGTCCAGGCAGGCGATGGCGGCGGCGCCCGCGCCGCTGACGGCGAGCTTGACCGAGCCGATGTCCTTGCCCACCAGCTCCAGGCCGTTGATCAGGGCGGCGGCCGAGATGATGGCTGTGCCGTGCTGGTCGTCGTGGAACACCGGGATGCCCATGCGCTCGCGCAGCTTCTTCTCGATGTAGAAGCACTCGGGCGCCTTGATGTCCTCAAGGTTGATGCCACCCAGCGTGGGTTCGAGCGAGGCGATGATCTCGACCAGCTTGTCCGGGTCTTTCTCGTCGAGCTCGATGTCGAACACGTCGATGCCGGCGAACTTCTTGAACAGGCAGCCCTTGCCTTCCATCACCGGCTTGGCGGCCAGCGGGCCGATGTCGCCCAGGCCGAGCACGGCCGTGCCGTTGGTGACCACGCCCACGAGGTTGCCGCGCGAGGTGTACTCGGCCGCCATCGTCGGGTCCGCCTCGATGGCCAGGCAGGGGTAGGCCACACCGGGGGAGTAGGCCAGCGACAGGTCGCGCTGGTTGGACAGGGGTTTGGTCGGGGTGACGGCGATCTTGCCGCGCGAGGGCGTGCGGTGGTACTCGAACGCGGCGTCGCGCAGGGCTTGTTCAGCAGGGGTCATGTTGTCTCCAGATAGCTTGAATGCGGGTTCATTGTGTCACGCGTTCAAGCCCTCAAGACCGCGCCGGGCGCGGTGTTTCATGGATGGTTCAGGTGGATTTCAGCAGCTCGAACAGGGTGCGCGCGATCACCTTGGTGGCGCGCTTGAGGTCGTCGAGCTGCAGGTGCTCGTCGGCGCGCTTGGCGTTGGATTCGCGCACCGTGCGCGGGCCCGCGCCGTAGATCACGCCGGGGATGCCGCGCTCCACGTACAGGCGCACGTCGGTGTAGAGCGGCGTGCCCACAGCGGGGATGGTTTCGCCGAACACGGCCTGGCCGTGCTTCTGGATCGCCTGCACCAGCGGCTGGTTGCCGGGCAGCGGCTTCATGGCGCGCGCGAGCAGGATGCGGCGCACGTCCACCTTGAGCTCGCGGCCACCGCGCGGCGGCTGGAAGCTGGCCGTGGCCTGTTCGATGGTGCGGCGCAGGGACGCTTCCACCTCGGCCGGGTCTTCCTCGGGGATCATGCGGCGGTCCACCTTGAGCACCACCTTGCCGGGAATCACGTTGGTGTTGGTGCCGCCGCTGATCTGGCCCACGTTGAGGTAGGGATGGGTGATGCCTTCCACCTGGGAGGTGACCTTGAGGTAGTCGGCGTTGAGCGCGTACAGCGCGTTGAGGATGTGGGTCGCGCCCTGCAGCGCATCGGTGCCGCTGTCGGGAATGGCGGCGTGCGCCATGTCGCCATGCACCGTCACCTCCAGCTGCAGGCAGCCGTTGTGGGCCACCACCACCTGGTAGCTGAAACCGGCGGCGATCATCAGGTCCGGCTTGGTGAGGCCTTTCTTC
This sequence comes from Hydrogenophaga sp. FG152, assembly GCF_057809615.1. Taxonomy (NCBI): domain Bacteria; kingdom Pseudomonadati; phylum Pseudomonadota; class Betaproteobacteria; order Burkholderiales; family Comamonadaceae; genus Hydrogenophaga; species Hydrogenophaga sp. FG152. Next base: position 44,219 of record NZ_JBMDKH010000027.1, read on the forward strand.
AGCAGCCAGTCTGGGCCGACTTCGCCGCCGTATTCCTCGTCGTAAGTCACGTGCAGTTCCACGCCACCGGCGAGCTTGGCATTCAGCGATTCGAGGGCGCGGATCGCGAAGGTGAAGCTGGCGATGTCGCTTTTGCTCACGGCCGTGGCGCGACCGTAGATCCTGCCGTCCACCACCTCGCCGCCGTAGGGGTCGTGCGTCCAGCCTTCGCCGGGCGGCACCACGTCGCCGTGGGCGTTGAGCGCGATGGTTTTGCCCGGCCCGTAGGGGCGGCGCACGATCAGGTTGGTGATGCTCTGCAGGCCGGCGGCTTCCACCTCGCTGGCGGGCACCGCGTGCTTCTCGGCCTTCAGTCCCATCGCGCCCAGCAGCTCGGCGGTGCGCTCGGCATGCGGCGCGTTGTTGCCCGGTGGCGTGTCGGTGGGCACGCGCACGAGTTCCTGCAGGAAGCGAACCTCCTCGTCGAAGTGGGCGTCGATCCAGGCATCCAGTTGTTGTTCGGTGGTCATGATGGCGTTCAGTTCGGGTGTTCGGTGGCGAGTTGGTCGAGCAGGTGCGAGAAGGCGTTCACGCCCAGTTCCATGTCGTCGCTGGTGGTGGACTCCAGCGGGTTGTGGCTGATGCCGCTGTTGAGGCCGCGCACGAAGAGCATGGCCTGCGGCATCACCTCGTGCAGCTTCATGGCGTCGTGTCCGGCACCGCTGGGCATGCGGTGCAGTGGCACGCCCAGGGCGGCCACGGCTTTCTCCCAGCGGGCCTGCCAGGCGGGTGCGCTGGGCGCGGCCGCCGCGCGCATGGTTTCTTCGGTCTTCAGGCCGATGCCGCGGCGCTCGCAGATGCTGCGCAACTGGGCGAGGATGTCGCGCTCCAGCGCATCGCGCTGTTCGTTGCTGGGCGCGCGCAGGTCGAGCGAGAACAGGCAGCGGCCGGGCACCACGTTGATCGATCCGCCGGGCACCTGCAGCATGCCGATGGTGGCGACCGAGTCGCCGTCGGCGGCGGCGCGCTGTTCGGCGTAGAGCGCGAGTTCGGCCACGGCGCTGGCGGCGTCGCGCCGGCGGTCCATGGGCGTGGTGCCGGCGTGGCTGGCCATGCCGATGGCTTCGCAGAGGTAGCGCACGCTGGCGTTGATGGAGGTGACCACGGCCAGCGGCAGGTCCATCTCGTTGAGCACCGGTCCCTGTTCGATGTGCACCTCCACGAAGCCGAGATACTTCGACGGGTCGCGCTGCAGCGCTGCGATGGCTTCCAGCGTGGCGGGCAGGCCGGCGTGCCGCATGGCGTCGCGCATGCTCACGCCTTCGGCGTCCTGCTGGTCGAGCCAGGCGGGGTTGAAGTGGCCGGTGAGTGCGCCCGAACCCAGGAAGGTGGCCTTGTAGCGCTGGCCTTCCTCTTCGGCGAAACCCACCACCTCGAAGGCGAAGGGCAGGCGCCGGCCGGCGGCGTGCAACTGCTGCACGCAGGCCATGGGCACGAAGATGCCCAGGCGGCCGTCGTACTTGCCGCCGTTGCGCACGGTGTCGTAGTGGCTGCCGGTGAGCAGGGTCATGGCCCCCACGCTCCGCCGCTGCGCGGGTCGCTGCCCCCCGGGGGGGCTGGTTTCGCCTTGGGGCGGCCCGGCGGCGAAACCCACCTCGCTGGCAGCGTGGTAGCGGCCGACCACGTTGCCCACGGCGTCGATGTGCACCTCGTCGAAGCCGCACTCGCGCATGCGGGCGGCGATGTCGGCGGCGCAGGCGCGGTGCGCGTCGGTCAGGTAGGTGACGGTGAGCTGGCCGTGTTCGGCGAAGCCGGGGTCGCTGTGGCGCGCGAGATCTTCGTGCCAGTCCCACACCCGGTTGCCGACGGCGGGCTCGAAGCCGAACTTGTCGTTCAGGCGGATCTCGGCGATGCGGTGGATGTTGCGCAGGCACTCGGCGCGCTCGAAGTCCACCGGGTGGCCCAGGCGGCGCTCGAAGGTGGCGATGATCTCGCGCTTGTTCAGGCCGGCGCCGCGCGGGCCTCGCACCGCGAGGATGAAGGGGAAGCCGAACTTCGCGTTGTATTGCGCGTTGAGCTGCTGGATGTGCGCGAATTCCTCGGGCGTGCAGTTCGTCAGGCCCGCCTTGGTCTGCTCGTTGGTGGATTCGGCGGTGAGCGACTTGGCCACCATGGCCTTGCCCGCGAGTTCCGGGTGGGCGCGGATCAGCGCGAGCTGCGGCTCCCGGCCGGCCTGGTTGAGCACGGTCACCATGGCGTGCTTGAGCGCGGCCAGCGAGGCGAAGGGGCGTTGGGCCAGCGCCTGTTCCGCGATCCAGGGCGAGTGTTCGTAGAGGCCGTCGAGTATCTGCGTGGCTTCGGCCAGCGGCGCTCGGTTCAGTTGTTCCAGGGTGATGGGCATGGGGGCGGCCTCAGGCGGCATGTTCAGGGGGCGTCAAGGGGTGGGTGGCTGTCCAGTGGCGCGCGATGTCCAGGCGCCGCGCGACCCAGACCTTGTCGTGTCGCTGGATGTGGTCCAGGAAACGTTGCAGCGCGGTGATTCGGCCGGGCCGGCCGAGCAGGCGGCAGTGCATGCCGATGCTCATCATCTTGGGCCGGTCCAGGCCGTCGGGGTCGCCTTCGGCGTAGAGCGCGTCGAAGGTGTCCTTCATGTACTGGAAGAACGGGTCGGCGTGGGAATAACCTTGCGGCAGCGCGAAACGCATGTCGTTGCAGTCCAGTGTGTAGGGCACGATGAGCTGGTGCGCGTCGCTGCCGTCGGTCTTGCGCACCTTCATCCAGAACGGCAGGTCGTCGCCGTAGTAGTCGCTGTCGTATTCGAAGCCGCCGTAGTCGGCCACCAGGCGGCGCGTGTTGGGGCTGTCGCGCCCGGTGTACCAGCCCAGGGGCCGGCTGCCGGTGAGGCGTTCGATGAGCTGCATGGCCTGCGCCATGTGGGCGCGCTCGGTGGCCTCGTCCACGTTCTGGTAGTGGATCCACTTGAGGCCGTGGCAGGCGATGTCGTAACCCAGTTCCTTGAAGGCGGCGGTCACGTCGGGGCTGCGCTGCAGGGCGGTGGCCACGCCGAACACGGTGAGCGGCAGGCCGCGCCGCTCGAACTCGCGCAGGATGCGCCAGACGCCGGCGCGCGAGCCGTATTCGTAGATGCCTTCCATGCTGATGTGGCGCGCGGGGTAGGCCGCGGGATTGAACATCTCGGACAGGAACTGCTCGGACGCGTCGTCGCCATGCAGCACGCTGTTCTCGCCGCCTTCTTCGTAGTTCAGCACGAACTGGACGGCGATGCGCGCGCCGTTGGGCCAGCGGGCATGGGGCACATCGCGGCCGTGGCCGGCCAGGTCGCGCGGGTAGTCGCGCGTGGAGTCGTAAAGCGTCATGACAAGGCCATGGAGATGTCGTTGGTCGGCAGCTTGCGGTCGAAGGTCAGGTTTTCCTCCACGTGCAGCAGGTGTTCGTTCATCAGGCGCACCGCCAGTTCCTCGTCGCGCGCGGCCAGGGCCTTGACGATGTCGGCGTGTTCGTCGTTCGAGTGTTCGGCGGCCTGGTTGCTCTGGTACATGAGCGTGATCAGGGCGCACCGCGAGATGAGTTCGCGCAGCAGCTCGGCCAGCACCTGGTTGCCCATGAGCTCGGCCATGCGCACGTGGAAGTCGCCCAGCAGCTCGGTGCGGCCGGCCACGTCCTCGTTGTTGACGGCCATCTTTTCCTGCGCCACGTGTTCGCGCAGCGCCTTGATCTTGGCGTTGGTCACGGTCTTCACGAAGGCGCGCGTCATCTCCACCTCGAGCATGCGGCGCACGGCGAACACCTGCTGCGCCTCCTGCACCGAGGGCGTGGCCACGAAAGCCCCGCGCGCCGGTTCGAGCCGGATCAGCCGGTTCTGCGAGAGCTGGAACAGGGCCTGGCGCACCAGGGTGCGAGAGACGCCGAAGTGGTCGGCCAGCTTCTGCTCGGCCAGTTTGGTGCCCGGGTGCAACCGGTGCTCCACGATGGCCCGCGTGAGCGACTCGACGATGTGCAGGGTGCTGGAGGTTTCCATGCGGCGCATCATATCCAGAAAAACAAAAAGTGTATACACTTTCGGTCGACCATCAAACACTGCAAGGACAGCACACCATGGGATTGAGCACACACGTTCTGGACACGATGCACGGTTGCCCCGCCGCTGGCATGGTGGTGGAACTGCACACCACCGAGGGCGACAAGGCGACGCTCGTCAAACGCTTCACGCTGAACGCGGACGGGCGCAACCCGGACGGGCCGCTGTACGACAACGCCAGCCTGAAGGTGGGCACCTACCGGCTGGTGTTCGATGTGACGGGGTATTTCGCGGCCAAGGGCGTGAAGCTGCCCGAGCCCAATTTCCTCAACCGCGTGTCGCTGGACTTCGGCGTGGCGCACACCGACCAGCATTACCACGTGCCGTTGCTGGTGAGTCCCTGGAGTTACTCCACCTACCGGGGCAGCTGAGCGGCCATGAAAAAACCCGCCGGATGGCGGGTTTCGTCGACGTGGGCGCACGATCCGGCGCCGGGCCGCCCCAAGCCGGATCAGCCCCCTTGGGGGGCAGCGACCCGCGCAGCGGCGGAGCGTGGGGGCCATGGATCCGGCGCCGGGCCGCCCCAAGCCGGATCAGCCCCCTTGGGGGGCAGCGACCC
>NZ_JBMDKH010000028.1:0-37171 GCF_057809615.1 Hydrogenophaga sp. FG152
AAGGCGCGAAACGCAGACGGGCCGGTGGCCCGGCGAGGCTTCGCAACGCGGCGCAGGGCTTTTTTGGCCGCAACCCGAAGGGAGCGAGGTCAAAACAGCGCCACTCTTCGTTGCATCTCTAGGCCAGACCTCCAGTCTGGCCGTCGCGCTGCGCCTCGATTGGCGCTGTTTTGACCTCGCTCGCATTTGGAAAAATGGGGCGAGCAGGCCCTCCACGCGCATCATGAACCCGACGCAGGACGTGCTGGAACAGCGCATCGCCTCGCTGGAAGGCGGCATCGCCGCGCTGGCGCTGGCCTCCGGCCAGGCGGCCGTGACCTACGCCATCCAGACCATCGCCGAGTCGGGCGACAACATCGTCTCCAGCACCGCGCTCTACGGCGGCACCTACAACCTCTTCGCGCACACGCTGCCGCAGTTCGGCATCACCACGCGCTTCGCGGACCACCGCGACCCGACCAGTTTCGAGCCGCTGATCGACGCGCGCACCAAGGCCATCTTCGTCGAGTCCATCGGCAACCCGCAGGGCAACATCACCGACATCGCGGCCGTCGCCGCCATCGCGCACAAACACGGCGTGCCGCTGATCGTGGACAACACCGTTGCCTCGCCGTACCTGCTGCGCCCGATCGAACACGGTGCCGACATCGTGGTGCAGTCGCTCACGAAATACCTTGGCGGCCACGGCACCAGCATCGGCGGCGCCATCATCGATTCCGGCAAGTTCCCCTGGGGCCAGCACAAGGCCCGCTTCAAGCGCCTGAACGAGCCCGACCCGAGCTACCACGGCGTGGTCTACACCGAGGCCCTGGGCCCGGCGGCCTACATCGGTCGCGCGCGCGTCGTGCCGCTGCGCAACACCGGCGCGGCCATTTCGCCCTTCAACGCCTTCCTGATCCTGCAGGGCATCGAAACGCTCTCGCTGCGGCTGGACCGCATCAACGCCAACACCCTGCGCGTGGCCAAGCACCTGGAACAGCACGCCAAGGTGGGCTGGGTGAACTACGCCGGCCTGCCCAGCCACCCGGACCACGCGCTCGCCCTGAAATACCTGGGCGGCCATGCCTCGGGCCTGCTCACCTTCGGCGTGAAAGCCGCCGCCGGCGAAGGCCGTGCGGCCGGCGCGCGCTTCCTCGACGCGCTGCAGCTCTTCACCCGCCTGGTGAACATCGGCGACGCCAAGTCGCTCGCCACCCACCCAGCCTCCACCACGCACCGCCAGCTCTCGCCCGAAGAACTGGCCAAGTCCGGCGTGCCCGAAGACGCGGTGCGCCTGTCCATCGGCATCGAACACATCGACGACCTGCTGGCCGACCTCGACCAGGCCCTGGAAAGCGTATGAACACCCCCCGCGTCGCCTTCGGCGCCACCCCCCTCAAGGGGGGCGCACCCTGGGACCGGCAAAGCCGGATCCTCGGGAGCCCAGGAGCAAGACATCTCACTCAACCATCACCTGAAAACACGGAGACCCCACGATGAAACGAACCCTCGGCCTGGCGGCCGCCACGCTCGCACTGCTGGGCGGCACCGCGCAGGCACAGACCGCGCCCGACCTCCAGGCCCGCGCCTGGGCCGCCTCGTGCGCGGCCTGCCACGGCACCGACGGCAAGAGCAACAGCGCCATCCCCGCCATCGCCGGCCAGGACAAGGCGGTGCTGCTGCAGAAGCTGCTGGCCTACAAGCAAGGCACCCTGCCCGCCACCGTGATGCACCAGCACGCCAAGGGCTACACCGACACCGAGCTTGAGCGCCTGGCCGCCCACTTCTCGCGCCAGCCCAAATAACAACAAGGAGTACCCCATGAAGCAACTGCTGCAACGCCGCCACTTCCTCGCCGCCGCCGGCGGCACCGTGGCCGCCCTCGCCATGCCGGGCTGCGCCTCGGTCTCGTCCGCCCCCAAGGCCCGCGTCGTCGTCATCGGCGGCGGCTTCGGCGGCGCCACCGCCGCCAAGTACATCCGCCAATGGGCGCCCGAGATCGAGGTGGTGCTGGTCGAACGCGAAGCCGCCTTCGTCTCCTGCCCGCTGAGCAACCTCGTGCTCGGCGGCACGGAAAAGATCGAGAACCTCACCACCGGCTACGACGCCCTGCAGAAAAAGCACGGTGTGCGCGTGGTGCGCGACGAAGCCACCGCCATCGACGCCGCCCGGAAGGAAGTGCGCCTGGCGCGCGGCGACACGCTGAAGTACGACCGCCTCATCGTCTCGCCCGGCGTGGACTTCCAGTTCGACCAGGTGCCCGGCCTGCAAAGCGCCGAAGCGCAAAGCCAGGTGCTGCACGCCTGGAAAGCCGGCCCGCAGACCGTGGCCCTGCGCCAACAGCTCGAAGCCCTGCCCGACGGTGGCGTGTACGCCCTGCACATCCCCAAGGCGCCCTACCGCTGCCCGCCCGGCCCCTACGAGCGCGCCGCGCAAGTGGCCTTCTACTTCAGGCAGCACAAGCCGCGCAGCAAGGTGCTGGTGCTCGACGCCAACCCGGACATCACCTCCAAGAAGGCCCTGTTCCTCAAGGCCTGGAACGAGCTCTACCCCGGCATCGTCGAATACAAGCCCAACAGCGAGATCGTGCGCGTGGACGCGGCCAACCGCGCGGTGGAACTGCAGTTCGAGACCGTGCGCGCGGGTGTGCTCAACGTGGTGCCGCCGCAGCAGGCCGGCCGCATCGCACAGACCGCCGGGCTCATCACCGCCAACAACAAGTGGTGCGGCGTCAACTTCCAGACCTTCGAGTCCACCGTGGCCCCGGGCATCCACGTGCTGGGCGACGCCACGCTGTCGGCCCCGGGCATGCCCAAGTCCGGCTTCATGGCCAACAACCACGCCAAAGTGGCGGCGGACGCGGTGATCGCGCTCATCCAGGGCCGGCCGGTGAACGCCGAACCCATCATCGCCAACACCTGCTACAGCTTCGTCAGCGACACCGACGTGGTTCACGTCGCCTCGGTGCACAAGTGGAACACCGAGCAGAAAACCCTGGTGGCCGTGAACGGCGCGGGCGGCCTCACCCCGACCGCCAACGCCCTCGAAGGCCAGTACGCCCGATCCTGGGCCCGCAATATCTGGGCAGACGCCTTGCTCTGACAACACCATGAACTTCCAGCAACTCAGATCGGTTCGAGAGGCAGCGCGCTGCGGCTACAACCTCACCGAGGTCGCCGCCATGCTCTACACCTCGCAACCCGGCGTGAGCCGGCAGATCCGCGAGCTGGAGGAGGAGCTGGGCGTGACCATCTTCGCCCGCGCGGGCAAGCGCCTCACCGGCCTCACCGGGCCGGGGCAGACGCTGCTGCCCATCGTGGAGCGCCTGCTGCAGGAGGCCGACAACCTGCGCTCGGCCGGCAAGGAATTCGTCTCGCGCCTGGAGGGCGGCCTGTCCATCGCCGCCACGCACTCGCAGGCGCGCTACGCCCTGCCGCACGCCGTGCGCGACTTCCGCGCGCTGTTCCCGCAGGTCACGCTCAACCTGCACCAGGGCTCGCCCAAGCAGGTGGCCGAGATGCTGATCGCGGGCGAGGCCGACATCGGCATCGCCACCGAGGCGCTGGCCACCTACCCGCAGCTGGTCACCCTGCCCTGCTACCGCTGGACACACAGCGTGGTGGTGCCGCACGGCCACCCGCTGCTGCGGGTGGAGGGCCCGCTCTCGCTGCAGCAGCTGGCCGAGCACCCCATCATCACCTACGACCTGGGCTACACCGGGCGCTCTCACATCGACGACGCGTTCAAGAAACAGGGCGTGCAGCCCAACGTGGTCATCACCGCGATGGACGCGGACGTGATCAAGACCTACGTGGAACTGGGCATGGGCGTGGGCATCGTGGCCAGCATCGCGGTGGACCCCGACCGCGACCGCCACCTGCACGCGCTGGACGCGCGGCACCTGTTCGAGATCAACGTGACCCGCCTCGCCGTGCGGCGCGGCACCTGGCTGCGCGGCTACGCCTACAGCTTCATCGAGAACTTCGCGCCCAGCCTCACACGGCAGATCGTGGAAGAGGCCTTGAACGACGAGATCGTGACCCTGTGAAGGGGCTTCCCCAACTGCTATATATTGATCGCCGTAACACACCACCCAAGAGGACCGCATGCCGATCAAATCCCTTCTGAAATCCACCGTGGTGGCACTGTCGATCGTCACCGGCGGGTCGCTGTTCGCACAGGGCACGCCCATCAACGCCGCCGCGTTCGACGCGCTGGTGGCGCAGGGCCCCGTCGCCAGCGCCGAGACCATCGCAGCCAGCACCTGGGCCAGCAAGATCAAGCAGGCCGGCACGCTGCGCCTGGGCGGCACGCAGACCTCGAACCTTTTCTCGCTGCTCAACGAGAAGGACGGCAAGATGCGCGGCTTCGACGCCGGCCTGGCCCAGCTGCTCACCCGCTACATCCTGGGCGATGGGGCCAAATACCAGTTCACGCAGGTGACCTCGTCCACGCGCGAGCAGGTGCTCATCAACAACCAGGTGGACCTGGTGCTCGCCACCTACTCCATCACCCCCGCCCGCGCCGAGAAGATCTCGTTCGCGGGCCCCTACTACACCTCGCAGGCCGGGGTGCTGGTCAAGGCGAACAACAACACCATCCAGTCGCACAACGACCTGGCCGGCAAGAAGGTCGCCACGCAGGCAGGCTCCACCGGGCCCGCGATCCTGGCGCAGCACGCGCCCAAGGCGGTGGTGCAGGAGTTCCAGACCCACCAGGAAGCCCTCGACTCCCTGCGCCAGGGCCGCGTGGAGGCCTACGTGACCGACCACACGCTGCTGCTCAACGCCCTGAGCCTCGGCACCGGCGACGCGAAGCTGGCGGGCGCGCCCTTTGGCGCGCAAGACCCCTACGGCATCGGCCTGCCCAAAAGCTCGGACGGCGTGGCCTTCGTCAACGCCTTCCTGAAGAAGGTGCAGGCTGACGGCACCTGGGCCAAGCTTTGGACCATCTCCATCGGACAGCGCACCGGCAGCACCGCCGTTCCCACACCGCCCGCCATCCCCTGAACAATGGGCGAGATTGCCCGGCTCCTGGCCGACCATGGGCCTGCCTTCGGGCAGGCCCTTTTGCTGACCTGGAAACTCACGCTGATGTCGTTCGTGCCCGGCTTCCTGCTGGGCATGGCGGTGACGGTGCTGCGGCTCCTGCCGCTGCCGCCGCTGCGCTTCGTCCTGACCGTCTACGTCGAGATCTTCCGCAACATCCCCAGCGTGGCGCTGCTGATCTTCATCGTGTTCGCGCTGCCCGATCTCAACGTCCTGATCGACTATGAGCCCGCCGTGGTCCTGACCTTGACGCTGGTCTGCTCCGCGTTCACGGCGGACTACCTGCGCACGGGCATCAACACCGTGCCGGGCGGCCAGGCCGAAGCCGCACTCAGCCTGGGCATGCGGCCCATGCGCATCGTCACCGACGTGGTGTTGCCCCAGGCGCTGCGTGCGGTGGTGCAGCCCATGACCTCGCTGCTCATTGCGCTGATGCTGTCGACCTCGCTGGCATCGCAGGTGCCGTTTCCGGGCCGCGAACTCACCACGCTCGTCTCCAAGCTCGCCAACGACGCCGCCGCCGGCATGGCCGCGTTCGCCGTGGCCGCCGCGATGTACGTGGCGACGGGCCTGCTCATCGCCTGGGCGGGTGCCGCCCTGGAAAAGAAGGTGCGGATCCTGCGATGAGCCGCTCTCTGGAAGAGATTCTGTTTGGTTCGCCAAGCCCGCAGACCCAGACCGTCACACGGGTGGTCAGTGCGATCGCCGCAGCCGTGCTGCTCCTGCTGGCCGCAGGCATCGTGTTCCGGTTTCACACGGCCGGGCAGCTTGACGCCCGGTTCTGGAACTTCTTCGCCTGGCCGACGACCTGGGCCTTCCTGGCCAAAGGCCTGCTCGGCACCATGGCCTCGGCGGCCATGGCCGCCGCCATCGCGCTGGCCCTCGGGCTGCTGCTGTTGCTGGGGCGCCTGGCGCGGACGCGGCTCGTGCGCTGGCCGAGCATCGCGGCCATCGAGTTCCTGCGTGGCACGCCGACGCTGCTGCTCATCTACGTGTGTTTCCTGGTGCTCCCATCGGCCGGGATCAAGCTGAGCACCTACTGGATGCTGACCCTGCCCGTCGGCCTGAGCACCGCTGCCGTGGTGGCCGAGGTGTACCGCGCGGGCGTGCTCGCCGTGCCGCGCGGCCAGACCGATGCCGCGCGAAGCCTGGGGCTGACCGAAGCCCAGGTCTTTTTCTCCGTCGTCTTTCCCCAGGCCCTTCGCTACATCGTCCCGGCCCTGGTGGCGCAACTGGTCATCGTGGTCAAGGACACCACCTTCGGCTACGTCGTCACCTATGGTGAACTGATGCAGAACGCCAAGGTGCTCATCGCCAACTACCACTCGCTGGTGCCCGTTTACCTCGTGGTCGCGGCGCTGTACTGCCTGGTGAACTACGCGATTTCGAAGGCCAGCAAGCGGCTTGGGCAGCCGGTGCATTGAGCATCAGAAACGCCTGCCTGCCTGCCGCAGCCGCCCGCACGCGGACGGCCACCTGGGCCGCCCCCCTGGCTATACTCCGCCCGTCACGTCAAAAAAAGGCGTGATCGGGTTTGGTCGCCCGCTCGAAGCTCTCTGCGGTAAAAGCCGCAGGATCTACGCAACCGCAGAGTCTGCGGCTTTTCGCTTGTGCCCCCCTTTTTTGGCGGCCCGGGCGGGAGCCTTCGGGCTAGCCGGTTCCCGCAGGGAGCTTCACGGTAAGACCACCCGTTCGGGCCGCCGCCCCTCCACAAGAGGGGCGGCGGTTGTTGCAAACCGCATCCCCGGGAGGCCCCAACATGGCCATCAACGTTCCTCTCTCCCTGCGCAACGCGCTCGCTCGCCTGCGCCCCACCCCCTTCGCGGACGAAGTCTCCGCCCTCACCCGCCAAGCCTTCGATCGCCTCCTCCGAGTGGGCGTCACGCTGGAGAGGCATTACGACCACCACGTCGCTCTGGCGGCGGACGAGCAGCGCAGAAAGGCGCTCAACGACGAGGCGAACGAGCGTCTCATTGCGCTGTTCGACACGCTGCTGGCCCTGCAGGCCCTGGCGGACAAGCACAAGAAGCCGCATCGCTGATGCGTCAGCCCGACAGGAGATCCCTTCAAGGCTGAACTTCAACCCTGGCGCCGCAGCAGGAGGCTCGGCGAGGACGGGTCAGCGCGCTGCTGCGGCACACGCTCCCCGTCTTCGTCGCGCCGCACCACCCTGTATTGCTCGGTGATGCCGGTGCCGTCCGTGATGTTGAGCCAGTCGTCTTCACGAAGACCGCGTTCGTGCAATCCGGGTGGCAGCTCGCACAGGTCTTCGTGGCGCCAGTCCACGCCCACGACATCCGGGCCGACCTCCGGCACACCGTCGCCCTGCCGGCGCATCACCTGAACCAGATCGGCTTCGGAGGGGTCTCGCTGCCGCGCACGGCTCAGCAGCTGTTCTGGCTGGGGCGAACCCACGGCCGTGCGCCCTCCCGCCCGCTCGGCGGCCACCCCGGCGTTGTTCCGCAGGGTTTCATCGGCCCCACGGGCCTTCAACAGCTGTGCGATGCCTTTTTGCTCAAAGCCCCCCGCCAGATGGAGCGCGGTGTTGCCCAGATGGTCCCGAAGGTTGATCTCGGCACCCTCGTCCAACAGATAGCGCACCAGGTCCAGCCGACTCTCCTCCACGGCAAGCATCAATGGCGTGCGTTGGGCCCCATCCCTGGCGTTGATGTCCACCTTGCCACGCAGTCTCGTCACCAGATCCAGGGAGCCCCCCTCGACCACAGCCCAATGAAGCGGGTTGCGAAGATGCACCGCATCGGGTGTACACAGGGCGCCATGGTCCAGCAAAAGCCCTGCCATCGGCTCGTCCTCGCGCGACACGGCCCATATCAGGGGGGTCAGTTTGGTCACACCGCCCTGATTGACGTTGGCGCCATGCCGCAGCAGAAGACCGGCCATGTCCAGCCGGCCCCGGTTGACGAAATGCAAGGGCCCGAACCCCAGGTGGTTCTGTGCGTTCACCCACTCCGCCGCGCGATCGCCACCGAGCAGAAAGTCCACCATGCCCAGATGCCCTCTGTCCACGGCACCGTGCAGCGCGTTTTCACCGAGTTCGTTCAGAGGAGTCAGCAGGTCGAAGCCCTGACGGGAAAGCGCCTGGAGCATCTCGACATCCCCACACCATGCCGCCATGCGCAAGGTGTCCAGGCAAAGGGCATCCGCCTTGTCGAGCGGTGGGACCAGCGCGTCCACGCGGTTCAGGAACACCCTGGGGTCGGCACCGCGCCGCAGCAGCAATTCATAGGTTTCGCTGTTGCGCTGCCGCACGACAGACGTCAAGACCTGCATCTGGAGGTCTTCCGACACGCCGCGAAAATCGATGTGCTCCAACAGCACGGAAACCTGAGGGGACCTGCGTTGGATGGCGTGATCCAGCGCGCGCGCCGTGTCTTCATGGTCCACGCCGTGCTCCAGAAAGAGCCGCAACATCTTTTCCCCCTTCGCGTCGATCGCGGCAAGGCGAAGAGCGGTCCACCCCCCGGGGTTCTCCCGCCGCAGATCAGCGCCTTGCGCGAGCAACCAACGCGCCTTGTTCAGGTGATCGGCCAGTCGGGCGCATCGAGGCCTTCCGGCAATGCACCGCTTCCCATCAGATAGCGCGCGATCTGGGTCGCGTTGCGCTCGGTCAGTTCACGGCGGAGAAACTCGACGGCCCTGGGCAGGAATTCCTGCAGGCTCCTGCAGGCGCCGATCGCGCGCGCCTGATCGTCGGTCAGCGCATGGATCCGCTGTTCAAGATGTTCGGTGTACGGGGTGGTGATGGAAGCAATGGGAGAAGAAATCATTCGGCGTGCCATGGTTGAAAAAACCCGGTGAGATCGCCTGCGACACAGACGATCCCACCGGGCTGTTCAGAGTGGGCCGAAACACGGGAGAGTTCAGGCCGGGCACCGCTCCCGACCCAGCACCGCCAGCACGTTCTCGCTGGCGGCCACGCCCATCTTGACGTAGGCGTCCGCCGTCACGCCGCCGATGTGCGGGCTGAGGATGATGCGGTCTTCGTCGCGGAACGGGTGCTCGGCCACCATGGGTTCCATGGCGAAGCTGTCCAGCCCGGCCGAGGCCACATGGCCGGCGCGCACGGCGTCCAGCAGAGCGGCTTCGTCCACCAGGCCGCCGCGCGCGGTGTTGACGATGAGCACGCCGGGCTTGCAGCGCGCCAGGGTCTCGCGGTTGAGCAGGCCCCGGTTGTCGTCGGTCAGCGGGCAGTGCAGCGAGATGGCGTCGGACTCGCGCCAGAGCGTGTCGAGGTCCACCACCTCGATGTCGGCCGGCACCTGGCTCGCGTAGGGGTCGAAGCCGATCACCCGCATGTCCAGCGCCTTGGCCATGCGCGCGAAGCGCTGGCCGATGGCGCCCAGACCGATGAGGCCGATGGTGCGGCCGGCCAGCTCCACGCTCTTGTGCGTGGCCTTGTCCCAGTGGCCCGAGTGCATGCGGGCATTCAGGGCCGGCACCGACTTGGCGCAGGCCAGCAGCAGGGCCATGGCTTGCTCGGCCACGGCCGCCGCGTTGGCGCCCACGGCCGCCCGCACTTCGACCTGGCGCGCTTTCGCGGCCACCTTGTCGATCGTGTCGGTGCCGCTGCCGTGTTTGGAGATCACGCGCAGCGAGGGCGCGGCATGAATCGCGTCGGCGCCCACCTTGCCGTAGCGCACGATGATGGCGACGGGGTCGTGCTGCCGGCAGAGATCGACGATGTCCTGTTCACTGGGCGTCTTGCCGGCGTAGACGATGTCGAAGTCGGTGAGCAGCGCGAGCGCTTGCGGCGCCAGGTCGGCGGCGGTGACGAGAAGCGCGGGTTTCTGGCTCACAGCCGTTCCCCTTCCTTGAGCACGCCGGCCGAGCGCAGCGCGGCGTCGAGCCATTTGGCGGCCGTGTCGCCCTGCTGGATGGCGGCGATGCGCGCGGCTTCGTCTTTCACCTTTTTCTCGGCCAGCGGCAGCAGGGCTTCGATCTTCTCGCGCTCGACGATCACCACGCCGTCGGCATCGCCGAGCACGAGGTCGCCAGGGTGCACGGTGACACCGCCGATGGAAATGGGGTGGCCGATGCGGCCGGGCACGAGCTTGGTGGGGCCGTTGGGGTTGGTGCCCACGCTGAACACGGGGAAGCCCATCTCTTCGATCTCGAGCGAGTCGCGCACGGCGCCGTCGATCACCACGCCGGCAATGCCGAGCTTCTGGCAAGCCGTCATCATGATGGTGCCCATGAGGGCGGCGGTCTGGTCGCCTTTGCCGTCCACCACCAGCACGTCGCCGGGTTGGGCGAGCGACATGGCGGCGTGGATCATGAGGTTGTCGCCGGGGCGCACTTCCACGGTGAAGGCGGTGCCCACCACTTTCATGCTGGGGCGAAGGGCGGTGATGCGGCCGTGCAGCGCGCCGCGCCGGCCGGCCACGTCGGCCAGGATGGCCGCCTGGTAGGCACCGGCCTGTTGCACGACGTGCGGGGGAACGCGCTCGAAGTCGCGCAGGATGTCGGGAGTGGTGGTCACGGTGGGGGTCCTGAAGGAAATGAATCAGTCGAGCTTGGCGCCGGAGTCCTTGACGACCTTGCCCCAGCGCACGATGTCGTCGCCGATGAGCTTGGCGAAGGCCTCAGGGGTGCTGCCGGCCACGTCGGCGCCCTGGTCGCTCAGCTGTTTCTGCAGAGCGGGCAGTTGCAGGGCCTTGTTGATCTCGGTGTTGAGGCGGGCCGTGATGTCCTTGGGCAGGTTGGCCGGGCCGAGGATGCCGAACCAGGTGACGGCCTCGAAACCCTTGTAGCCGGACTCGGCAATGGTGGGCGTCTGCGGCAGGTCGTCCACGCGCTTGAGCGAGATCACGGCCAGGGCGCGCATCTTGCCGTTCTTGATGTGGCCGATGAGCGTGGGGATGGACGACACATAGACCTCCACCCGCTCGCTGATCACGTCGTTGATGCCCTGGGCCGCGCCTTTGTAGGGCACGTGCATGAGCTTCACGCCGGCTTCCTTCTGGAACATCTCCATGGCCAGATGGGCCACGGTGCCGTTGCCCGAGGTGGCGAAGTTCAGCGCGCCGGGTTTGGCCTTGGCCGCGGCGACGAGGTCGGCGAACGTCTTGTAGGGCGAGGTCGCCGAGACCACGAGCGCCAGCGGCGCGCTGGCCACCATGGAGATGGGCGTGAGGTCCTTGACCGGGTCGTAGGGCAGCTTGCTGTACAGGCTGAGGTTGATGGCGAGGTTGCTGGTCTGGCCGAGCACCAGGCTGTAGCCGTCGGCGGGCGACTTGGCCACGTTGTCGATGCCGATGTTGCCGCCCGAGCCGGGCTTGTTGTCGATGATGAAGGACCACTTGGTGGTCTCGCTGATCTTCTGCGTGACCTCGCGGCCGATCAGGTCGGTGCCGCCGCCCGCGGGAAAGGGCACGACCAGGCGCACCGGCTTGTTGGGCCAGGCCTGGGCATGGGCGGTGGTGACGAATACGGATGCCAGCGCGAGGCCGGCGAGGATGCGACGGGAAATGATCACGGTGCTTGTCTCCAGTTGTGTTCAGCCAACCACGCTGGCCGTGGGACCGGACTGTATTGAGGAGTTGCGCTCAGTACAATGTCGTTTCACTGAACGAAACGAGGTGCATGGTGCGCAATCCTCCCAAAGACGATGATGAACCCGCTGCCGGGGGTGTCAACGCGGTGACGCGGGCACTCTCGCTGATGGAAACTTTCCAGGCTGGCGAGGCCACGCTGTCGCTCGCGGAAATGAGCCGGCGCGCGGGCATGCACAAGACCACGGCGCTGCGACTGGCGCGCACGCTCGCGCTCTCCAGCTACATGGTGCAGGCCGAGGACGGCCAGTGGCGGCTGGGGCCGGCCACGGGTTGGCTGGGCGCGCGCTACCAGCGCGGCTTCGACGTGAACTTCGCGGTGGAGCCGGTGTTGCGCGAGCTCGTGCAGCTCACCGGCGAGAGCGCGACCTTCTACGTGCGCGAGGGCAACATCCGCGCCTGCATCGCCCGGGTGGAAGGCGCGCAGGCGGTGCGCCACCACGTGCGCATCGGCGAGCGCCTGCCGCTGGACAAGGGGTCGCCGGGCCGCGTGATCCTGGCGTTCAGCGGGCAGCGTGGCGAGCCCTACGAAGAGATCCGCAAGCGCGGCTACCACCTCTCGCAGGGCGAGCGCGAGCCCGAGGTGTCGAGCGTGTCGGCGCCGGTGTTCGGGCTGAACTGGCGGTTGCTGGGTTCCATGTGCATCTCGGGGCCGGGCTCGCGGCTCACGAAGCCCAGGCTGGAGAAATACGCCAAGCACGTGATCCGCGCGGCCAACGAACTGTCGTATGCGCTCGCGGGCAGCCGCTCGGCGAACACGCCGCCGGTGGTGTCAAACTGGCACCCCTGATGCGCTCCGAACCTTCCACCAACACCACCGCGCCGCTGGCACGACCGGCCAACCGTTTCGATCGCATGGAGTGGGCCGGCGCGTTCGGCGACCTGGGCACGCTCATACCGTTTCTGGCGGCCTACATCGGCGTGTTGAAGATGGACCCGACGGGCGTGCTGTTCGCGTTCGGCGTGGCCATGCTGGTCTGCGGTCTGTACTACCGCACACCGTTCCCGGTGCAGCCCATGAAGGCCATTGGCGCGGTGGCGGTGGCGCAGGCGGCGCAGACGGCGGTGATCACACCCGGCACCGTGGTGGCGGCGGCGCTGGTGACGGGCGCGGTGTGGCTCGTGCTCGGGCTCACGGGCGCGGCGCGCACTCTCGCGCGCCTGGTGCCGCCCACCGTGGTGGCCGGCATCGTGCTCGGGCTGGGCCTGGGCTTCATGCTCGAAGGCGTGCGCATGATGCAGACGGCCTGGGTGCTGGCCGCCGTGGCGGGCGCCGTCACGCTGGCGCTGATGTGCACCCGTGCCATTCCCGCCATGTTCGTGCTGCTGGCCCTGGGCGCGGCGGTGGGCCTGTACCAGAACCCGGCCCTGGGCTCTGCGCTCGCGAATGCGAACGTGCAGCTGACCACGCCCACCTTCGCCCTGGGCTCGCTGTCGTGGAACGACCTGTTCATCGGCGTCGTGTTTCTCGCCTTGCCGCAGATCCCGCTGACGCTGGGCAATGCGGTGATCGCGATCAAGGAGGAGAACAACCGCCTGTTCCCTCACGCGCCGGTGACGGAGAAGAAGGTGGCGGTGTCGACCGGCCTCATGAACCTGTTCAGCTCGGCCGTGGGTGGCGTGCCCATGTGCCACGGCGCGGGGGGCATGGCGGGCCACGTGGCCTTTGGCGCGCGCACTGGCGGGGCGGTGGTCATTCTGGGCGCCGTGCTGCTGGCGCTGGCGCTGTTCCTCAGCGACTCGGTGCATGTGCTGTTCCAGCTCTTTCCGCCGGCGGTGCTGGGCGTCATTCTGTTCTTCACCGGCGCGCAACTGGCGCTGGGCGCGGGCGCGCTGGGTGCGGCCAGAAGCGACCGCCTGGTGGTGCTGGCCACGGCCGGCCTGTGCCTGTGGAACGTGGCCATCGGCCTGGCCGTGGGGCTGGCACTGCACCAGCTCGCGCGGCGCGGGTGGCTGCGGTTCTGAGTTCGCCAGGGGCTCAGGACGGCCGCAAGGCCGCCGCCGCGGCGCGCGACACCTGCCGCGTGAGTTCGTCCAGAAGGGTGGAGGCCGCGCGCGCCTGTTGCCAGTGCAAGGGCACATCCAGCGGGGTGTGAGGCACCAGCTCCACCAAGGCGCCCGACTTCAGGTGGGCGCGCACCATCACCTCGGGCTGCAGGCCCCAGCCCATGCTCCCCAGCGCCGCCGTGACGAAGGCATGCGGCGACGGCAGGGTGTGCCGGGGCAGCTCCACGTGGCGGTGGCACAGGCGCCGGGCCCAGCGCGCCTGCAGCTCGTCCTTGTGGTTGAAGACAAGGCTGGGCGCCTTTGCGAGGCTGCCCGCGCCGATGCCGTCGGGAAAGTGGCGCTTCACGAACGCGGGGCTGGCGGTGGCGAGGTAGCGCATGGTGCCCAGGGGGCGGCTGTTGCAGCCGACGGCGGGCCGGGCCGTGGCCGTCACGGCCGCGAGCACCGCGCCGCTGCGCAACCAGTCGGCCGTGTGGTCTTCGTCGTCCACGGCCACCTGCATCAGCACCGGCGCCTCTGCCGCGAACGCGGCCACGGCGGGAGCGAACCAGGTGGCCAGGCTGTCGGCGTTGGCCGCCACGGGCAACGCCACGCGCGCGAGGCCGTCGGGCGCGAGCGCGGGCAGCGAGCCTTGCAGCTCCAGCTCCAGCAGGCTCACGCGGTCCACGTGCTGGCACAGGCGCCGACCGGTGTCGGTGGCTTCGCAGGGCTGGCCACGCACCACCAGCGCGCAGCCGACGCGCTCTTCCAGCAGCCGGATGCGTTGCGAGACGGCCGAGGGCGTCACGTGGAGCGCGCGCGCGGCGCGCTCGAAGCTGCCTTCGCGCACCACGGCGGCCAGAGCGGACAGGGAGGCGTAGTCGAGCATGGATTCAGTTTTTCTTCATCGGATTCAGGAAAGACAGTTTGCCTTCACCGCCATGCGCTGGCAATCTCGCGGCATGACGACAACATTCATTCAAGGCCTGGTGCTCAGCCTGGGCCTGATCGTGGCGATCGGCGCGCAGAACGCGTTCGTGCTTCGCCAGGGCCTGCGCCGCGAGCACGTGGGCAGCGTGGTGCTCTTCTGCGCCGTGGCAGACGCGGTGCTGATCACGGCCGGCGTGCTGGGCATGGCGCAGGCGCTGCGCGACAGCCCCGGCCTGGCGCGGGCGCTGGCGCTGGCGGGCGCGGCCTTTCTCGCGCTGTACGGCTGGCGCGCCTTGCAGCGCGCGCGCCAGCCGCAGCAGTTGAATGCCGCCGATGGCGGCGAGGGCCTGAGCCGGGGCGCGGCCGTGGCACAGGCGGCAGCGTTCACGCTGCTCAACCCCCATGTGTACCTTGACACGGTGTTGCTGGTGGGCAGCATCGGCGCCCAGCAACCGGCCGCACTGCGCGGCTGGTTCGTGGCTGGGGCGAGCACGGCCAGCCTGTGCTGGTTCGGGCTGCTGGGCTTTGGCGCGCGCTGGCTGGCGCCCTGGTTCGCGCGGCCCCGCGCGTGGCAGGTGCTGGACGGGCTGATCGGCATCACCATGGGGGTGCTCGCGGCGCTGCTGGTGCGCCATGCATTCACCAGCGCCTGAGGAGAGACCATGTACGTTTCAAAGCACCACGCCCTCGACGACCGCGAGGCGATCTTCGGCCTGATGGAAGCGCACCCGCTGGGCGCCTGGGTGTGCCAGACCGAGGGCGGCCTGGTGGCGAACCATGTGCCCTTTCTGCTGGACTGGAACCGGGGCGAATTCGGCACGCTGGTGGGCCATGTCTCGCGGGCCAACCCGATCTGGCGCCAGCTGAACACGGCCGCGCCGTCGGTGGTGATGTTCCAGGGGCCGCAGGCCTACATCTCCCCTGGCTGGTACCCCGGCAAGGCGGACCACGGCAAGGTGGTGCCGACCTGGAACTACACGGTGGCGCACGCGCACGGCATCGCGCGCGCGGTGGACGACCGGGACTGGCTGCTGGACGTGCTGAACCGGCTCACGGCCACGCACGAGGCCGGCCGCCCTGCCCCATGGCGCGTGGGCGACGCACCGGCCGACTACATCGACCGCATGCTGCGCGCCATCGTGGGGGTGGAGATTCCGATCGGGCGGCTCGAAGGCAAGCTCAAGGCCAGCCAGGACGAAGACCTGCCGGACCGGCTGGGCACCGTGAGCGCCCTGCGCGCCGACCCGCGCGACGAGGCCCAGGCGATGGCCGGCCTGGTGGCCCGGGCCCTCGGCGTCAGGGGTTGAAGCGGCGCACGCAGCTGGCCGCCGCCGCCACGTTCTTGAACATCTGCTGCGACGTGCCGGCGGAGGGCCCGCTCCGGTTGTAGTGGACCGGGGTTGAAAGGGTCGCCACCTTGCCACCCACGCTCTGGCCGAGGGGCGGGGCCTCGTTGAAAGCGAAGACGCAGCCACCCCACAGATTCAGGGCCCAGAAAGTCCGGAGCGTGAAGGCAGACGTCATTTCTTGCTATGGTGTTGAAGTTGCAACTGGCTGCGCACCTTGCCAGCGTCCTGCTGCAGCGCCCTCTCCACCCACAAGGAATGACCACCATGCCGAAGGCTTATTGGATAGCCACCTACCGCTCCATCAGCAACCCCGACGCCCTGGCGGAATACGCCAAGCTGGCCGGCCCCGCCATCCAGGCGGCAGGCGGGCGTTTCCTGGCGCGCGGCATGCCGGCGCAGGTGTACGAGGCCGCGGTTCATCAGCGCGCGGTGCTGATCGAATTCGACAGCGTGGCACAAGCCACCGGGGCGCACGACAGCCCCGAGTACCAGCGGGCGCTGAAGGCCCTGGGCAACGGCGCGGAACGGGATATCCGCATCGTCGAAGCGATGGAATAGATAGCAGAAAGCCACGGGGGCGTGGCCTCGCCGGAGGCCCGGGCAGCGTGAACGCAGTTGTAACCGGCTGTGATTCGTGGCCCCCGTCGGGTTGGTGCATCGCTGTGCCTGTGGGAAGATGGGTCGACCCTCCTCTCCTCTCTTCCTGCGGCCCGCCATGAACCCTTCTGCACCGCCCTCCGACAAGACCCCCGCTTCTTTGCTGCGCACCGGCGTGCCCGGTCTGGAAGACGTGCTCGGTGGGGGATTGACGCCCGGCCGCCTGTATCTGGTGGAGGGCACGCCCGGATCGGGCAAGACCACCATCGCGATGCAATTCCTCATGGAGGGTGTGCGCCTGGGTGAAGCGGTGCTGTACGTGACGCTGTCGGAGACCTCTGATGAGCTTCAGGGTGTGGCGCAGTCCCACGGCTGGGATCTGAAGGGGATGGAGGTCCGCGAGATGCTGCCCTCGCAGGACTCGCTGTCGCCCGAAGAGCAGTACACGGTGTTCCATCCCTCCGAGGTGGAGCTGGGCGAGACGACCATCCGCATCCTGAAGGAGGTGGAACGCATCAATCCCTCGCGGGTGGTGTTCGACTCGCTGTCGGAGCTGCGGCTGCTGGCCGGCAATTCGCTGCGCTACCGCCGCCAGATCCTGGCGCTCAAGCAGTTCTTCGCGGGGCGCAACTGCACCGTGATGCTGCTCGACGACATGACCGCCGTGGAACACGACCTTCAGGTGCAGAGCATTTCTCACGCGGTGTTGCGCCTGGAACAGATCAACCCGGACTACGGCGGCGCCCGGCGCCGGCTCTCCGTGCTCAAGTACCGGGGCCAGTCGTTCCGGGGCGGGTACCACGACTACAAGATCGTGCGCGGCGGCCTGGTGGTGTTTCCCCGGCTGGTGGCCGCCGAACACGTGGAGGAGGCCGACCAGTCCCAGCTGCCCAGCGGCCTGGAGGCGCTGGACGCCCTGCTCGGTGGGGGTGCCGAGCGCGGCACCAGCACGCTGCTGGTGGGCGCGCCAGGCACGGGCAAGTCCAGCGTGGCCATGCAGTTCGCGGTGGCGGCCGCCGAGCGCGGCGAATGCGCGGCCCTGTTCATCTTCGACGAGAGCATCGCCACCCTGCGCATGCGCGCCGACGGCCTGGGCATGCCGGTCTCGAAGCACATCGCCTCGGGTCGCATCCGGCTGCGGCAGATCGATCCCGCCGAACTCTCGCCGGGCGAGTTCGTGCACGAGATCCGGCAGGCGGTCACGGAACACCACGCCAAGGTGGTGGTGATCGACAGCCTCAACGGCTACCTGAATGCCATGCCGGACGAGCGCTTCCTCATCGTGCAGCTGCACGAGCTGCTGACCTTCCTCGGCCAGTCGGGCGTGGCCACCCTGCTCATCGGCGCGCAGACCGGGCTGATCGGCGCGCAGATGCAGTCGCCGGTGGACGCGAGCTACCTGGCCGACTCGGTGGTGTTGCTGCGCTACTACGAGACCGAAGGCGAGGTGCGGCAGGCGATCTCGGTGGTGAAGAAGCGAGGGGGCGCGCACGAACGCAGCATCCGCCGTTTCCAGATCACGGCCGACGGGCTTTCCGTGGGCCCGCCGCTGCGCGAGTTCCGCGGCATTCTCACCGGCGTGCCGGTGCCCGTCGAAGACCCAGACCAGCCCGCCGCATGAGCCAGGTGAAGGCACGCTCCCCCGAACTGCGCGTGCTGCTGCGGATGGTCACGGCCAAGGACGGCGCGATGGTGACCCGGGTGCTGGCGCGCGTGGGCATCGAGGCCGAGTCCTGCGCGGACGCCGCCGAGCTGGCCAGGGAGATGGCGGTGGGCGCGGCGGCCGTGCTGATCGCCGAGGAGATCCTGGCCGATCAGGGATTCGGGCGCGTCATGCTGGCGCTGCGGGCGCAACCCGCGTGGTCCGACGTGCCGGTGATCGTGGTGGCGCGGTCGGGTGTGGAGTCGATCGCCATCACCGATGCACTGGAACAGCTGGCCAACCTCACCGTGCTGGAGCGGCCCATGCGCGTCTCGTCGCTGGTGAGCACGGTGCGCACAGCGCTGGCGGCGCGCCGCCGCCAGTACCAGCTCAGGGCCACGCTGGAGGGCCTGCGCGAGGCCGATCAACGCAAGACCGAATTCCTCGCCACGCTCGCGCACGAGCTGCGCAACCCCCTGGCGCCGCTGCGCACGTCCCTGAACATCCTCGCGGAGAAGCAGCCCGACGAAGCCACGGCCCAGCGCCTCTACGCCATGATGGACCGGCAGGTCACGCACATGGTGCGCCTCATCGACGACCTGATGGAGGTCTCGCGCATCACGCGGGGCAAGATCGAGCTGCGCCTGGCGCCGGTGGCGCTGGACCGCGTGGTGCGCGACGCCGCCGAACTCAGCAAGCCGCTGCTCGCGACGGGCCGCCACGAGCTGGTGCTGGACCTGCCGGCGCTGCCCTGCACCGTCAACGGTGACGCGGTTCGGCTGACCCAGGTGTTTGCCAACCTGCTCAACAACGCCGCGAAATTCACCCCGCCGAAGGGGCGCATCGAGGTGGCCTTGCGCTCCGATGGGCACACCGCGAGCGTGCAGGTCAGCGACTCGGGCGTGGGCATTCCACAGGCCATGCTCGGCTCGGTGTTCGACATGTTCGTGCAGGTCAGCGACACCTCCAGCGCGGCGCAGGGCGGCCTGGGCATCGGTCTGACGCTGGTGCGCAGTCTGGTCGAGCTGCATGGTGGCAGGGTGACGGCCAGCAGCGCAGGCATCAACCAGGGAACCACGATCACGGTGGAGCTTGCGCTGGTGTCCGAAGAAGCGGCGGAGGTGGAGACACCCACACTGGCGGCCTACGGGCAGGCCGGCCTGGGCCACCGCGCGCTGGTGGTGGACGACAACCGCGACGCGGCGGACTCGCTGGCCGAACTGCTCGGGCTGATGGGCGCCAGCTCGGCCGTGGCCTATGGCGTGGACGAGGCGCTCGCCGCGATGAAGGCGTGTGTGCCGACGATCGCCTTCGTCGACATCGGCATGCCCGTGCGGGACGGCTACGAACTCGCCGCGCTGGTGCGCGCGGACAGCGCGCTGGCGGACACGGTGCTGGTCGCGCTCACCGGATGGGGACAGGCCACCGACCGCGATCGCATCATGGCCACCGGCTTCGACCACCACCTCATCAAGCCGGCGGAACTGGCGCAGCTCAGCGCGCTGCTGGAGGCCAGCCACGCGGGGAACACGCCGTGACAGGAGCCGAGGGCGCCAGCTTCTTTCACGCCGGCCGGCGGGCCGGGCGCTGCGAGCGGGCACCGTTCTTGCCCGCGCAGCGCATGAAACAGCCTGCATTCACCCCTTTCGGCCCCGACACAGCCACCGTGGCCGCCGACGCGGACGAAGAGCCCGGCGAGCGCCTGCTGGGCGGCAACCAGGCCGATCTTTTCGACCACACCGAGGAAGTCCGGGCGGCCTTGCTGGGCACCCTGACGCGCGCGGTGAACCACATCAATCTGGATGCGGCGTTGCTGCAGGCGCCGGGGCTCGGCGACGACATCATCGGCTGCCTGGCCGAACAATGCCGCAAGGGCGTGCGCGTGCAGGTCATCGCGCGCACGCTGGACATGGCGCGATCGACCGACGCGCTCTCTCGCCTGTGCGAGGCGGGCATCACCCTGAACGAGGACCACCCCCGGCGCGGCTGGCGCGGTTGGCTGGACCGCCGCCTGCGCGCCACGCACCGGCAACTGGCGGTGGTGGATGGCGAGGTGGCCTGGTGCGGGCCGGGCATCCGCTCGCCGGACCTCTGCAGCTTCGGCCCCCATGTGCGGGTGCGAGGGCCCGTGGTGCAGCGCTTTCAGCGCCTCTTTCTGGAAAGCTGGCATGCGTCCAGCGCCGCCACGCGCCTGCCGCAGGCGAACTACTTTCCTCCCTTGATCGCGGTCGGGCGGGCGCACATGGGGCTGGCGGTGCCACCCGCTGTGGGCGGCACGCCGATGCAGGAAGGTCAATCCCTGGTCGAACAGATCGAGCGGGCACGCGCCCAGGTGGTCGTGAGCATGGTCGAGCGCGCGCCCTCGCGCCGCCTGATGAAGGCCCTGCTCGCGGCAGGCGCCAGCGGCGTGGGGGTGACCGTGGTGGTGCACCGGCATGCGCTGGGCTGGCGGTGGCAGGCACGCTGCGCCGACCTTCTGAGCGTCGGGGCGCGCGTGTACCGCGCGGACGACAGCTGCCCCTTCCCCTGCCACGCCGTCGTGGATGGCAGCTGGTCGAGCCTGGCGGTCGACGTGCCGGGCGCAAAGGTGGGTGAAGGGACCGAACTGATCGTGGACGACACCGAGTTCGCCGCGTCGCTGGAAGCGGTCTTCCATCAGGCGACAGGGCACGCGGTGCAGTTGCACGAGGCGATCGTGCCCGCTTGAAGGCAAAGCCCGGGTACGCGCCTTGCCCGGGCTCCGCGCACGAACAGAAAGGACAGACATGACCCGACCTGAAGACAGCAAGCGCCCCGTCGCCGTGCGGGCCTCCTCGCGCCAGCCCCAGGGCGACTTTGGCCGGGGCCGCGACCACGCGCCGCTGGGCAGCAGCGACGACCCCCACCTGGAACAGAACCAGCGGGGCGCCTACCGCGACGCCGAAACACCCGAGGAAGACCACGCGCCGGCCGAGGTGCCGTACCGCCCGGTGGACGAACCGCGCGGCGCGGACAGGGGTGGCGATGCCGTTTGATGCCCTGACGACCGGGTGACCCTGAGCCCACGCCCACCGGTTGTCCGCACCCGCGCGGCCGGCGCAGCGCTGCTCGCGTGGTTCGCTGCCCAGGGTTGGTCCCCGGCCCCGTTCCAGCGGCAGGTGTGGCGCCATTGGCAGCGCGGGGAGTCGGGCCTGCTCGTCACCCCCACCGGCAGCGGCAAGACCCTGGCGGCGCTGGGCGGCGCCTTGCTCGACGGCCTGCGCGAGGCGGTTCCTGCGCCGCACACCCCGCGCCTGCGCCTGCTCTGGGTGACACCGCTGCGCGCCCTCGCCACCGACACCACCCAGGCCCTGAGCGCGCCGCTGGAAGCCCTGGGCCTGCCCTGGACGGTGGCCAAGCGCACGGGCGACGCCAGCTCGCGCGATCGGCGCCTGGCCCGCCAGGGCCTGGCCGAGGTGCTGGTGATCACGCCCGAGTCGCTGGCCCTGATGCTGTCCTATCCCGAGACGGCGGCCCTGCTCACGGGGCTGCGTGGCGTGATCGTGGACGAGTGGCACGAGCTGCTGGGCAACAAGCGCGGCGTGCTGCTGCAACTCACGCTGGCGCGCATCCGGGCGCTGGCGCCCACGGCCGTGACCTGGGGCCTCTCGGCCACGCTGGGCAACCTGGACGAAGCGCGCGACGTGCTGCTGCCGCACCGGCCCGGCGCGCCGGTGGTGCGCGGCGCGCGGCGCCGGGGCCTGGTGCTCCAGACGCTGCTGCCCGAGCACGGCGAGCGCTTCGCCTGGGCCGGCCACCTGGGCCTGTCGCAGCTGGAGCGGGTGATGCAGCTGATTGCCGGCGCGCGCAGCGCCATCCTGTTCACCAACACGCGCGCGCAGGCCGAGCTGTGGCACCGCGCGCTGTCGTCGATCTGGCTGGAAGCGCCAGGCACCCTGGCCCTGCACCACGGCTCGCTGGACACGGCACTGCGCCTGGCCGCCGAGCAGGGCTTGCGCGACGGCAGCGTGCGCTGCGTGGTGGCCACCTCCAGCCTGGACCTGGGCGTGGACTTTCCCGCCGTGGAACGGGTGATGCAGGTGGGCAGCCCCAAGGGCCTGGCGCGCCTGCTGCAGCGCGCCGGCCGCGCCAACCACCGGCCCGGCGAGGCCGGCGTGGTCCACGGCGTGCCCACGCACGCGCTGGAACTGGCCGAGTTCGCCGCCGCGCGCAAGGCCATCGCGGCCGGCGAGATCGAGGCCCGGCGCCCGCCCCGCCTGTCGCTGGACGTGCTGTCGCAGCACTGCGTGACGCTGGCGCTGGGCGGCGGCTTCGAGCCGGACGCGCTGCTCGCCGAGGTGCGCGGCACACACGCCTTCGCCGCCTTGAGCGACACGCAATGGGCGGGCGTGCTGCGCTTCATCGAACGCGGCGGCCAGGCTCTGGAGAACTACCCTGATTTCCACCGCGCGGTGCGCGGCGACGACGGCGTCTACCGCGTGACGGACCGGCGCGTGGCGCTGCGCCACCGGCTGTCCATCGGCACCATCACCGCCGACGGCGCGGTGGCGGTGCGGTTTCTGCGCGGCGCTTCGCTGGGTTCGGTGGAGGAAAGCTTCATCGCCCGGCTGCGCCCGCGCGACCGTTTCCAGTTCGCCGGCCGCACGCTGGAGCTGGTGGCGGTGGACCAGATGACGGCCTACGTGCGCATGGCCAAGGGCCTGAGCGCCGCCGTGCCGCGCTGGCAGGGTGGGCGCATGCCGCTGTCCACCGAACTGGGCGCGGCCATGGAGGCGGTACTCGACGGCCCGCGCGACAGCCCGGAACTGCGCGCCCTGGCCCCCTTGCTGGACCTGCAGGCGCGCGTCTCGGCCCTGCCCACGCCGCAGACCCTGCTGGTGGAGACGGTGCGCACGCGGGGTCGCGCGTCGCTGTTCGTCTACCCTTTTGCGGGCCGCACGGTGCACGAAGGCATGGCCGCGCTGTTCGCCCTGCGCTGGGGGCGCCTGGCGCCCAACACGTTCCTGTACGCGGTGAACGACTACGGCTTCGTGCTGAATGCCTCGCAGCCCGCGCCGGTGGACGCGGACCTCCTGGCCCGGCTGCTCGCGCCGGCGAATCTGCTCGACGACCTGCACGAAGGCCTGAATCTCACCGAGATGGCGCGCCGCCAGTTCCGCGAGATCGCCCGCGTGGCCGGCATGCTCATGCCCTCGCTGCCCGGCGGCGCACAGCGCAGCGCGCGGCAACTGCAGGCCTCCAGCGGCCTGCTGTTCGACGTTCTGCGGCGCCACGACCCGGATCACCTGCTGCTGGCCCAGGCCGTGCGCGAAGTGTTCGAGGCGCAGATGGACGTGCAGGCCCTCACGGCCGCGTTCACGCGCTGCGCGGCGCGCACGATCGACCTGCGCCAGCCCCGCACGCTGACCCCGCTGTCGTTTCCGCTGTGGGCGGAGACGGTGCGCGGCGAGCTGAGCACGGAAGACTGGTCGGCCCGGGTGCGGCGCGCGGCCGAGCAACTGCAGGCGCGCCATGGCTGAAACCATCGACCTGGTGCTGGCCGGCGAGCCCGTTCGCCTGTTCGCCGACCGCGCGCTGTACTGGCCGGCGCGGCGGCGCCTGCTGGTGGCCGACGTGCACCTGGGCAAGGACGACGCGTTCCGCGCCGCCGGCATCGCCCTGCCCACCGGCGGCACGCGCCACGACCTGGAGCGACTGACGGCGCTCATCGAACGCAGCGGCGCGGCCTCGCTCTGGGTGCTGGGCGACCTGCTGCATGGCCCGCGCGTGGACACGCGCTGGCGCGAGGAATGGGCCCGCTTCCGCGCTCGCCACGCCGGGCTGGACATGCGGCTCGTCGAAGGCAACCACGACCGGGCGGCGGCGCGCGCGGGGCTGGGCATCCCGCACGGCCGCGAACCGCTGGACGACGGCCCGTTGCGCTTCGCGCACGCACCGGGCGAAGGCCGTGACACCGGCGCCCACTTCACGGTCTGCGGCCACGTGCACCCGGTGGTGAACGTGCCCGGCTTCCGGGGCCGCTTCCCCGCCTTCGCCCTGACGGAACGGCAACTGGTGCTGCCCGCGTTCTCCCTCTTCACCGGCGGCTGGCTGGTGCGGGAGGCACAGGCGCGCTTCGCCTGCATGGAGGCGCAGCTGCTGGACATGGGACCCACGCCCACCCGGAATCGGTAAAAACGTCTGTCAGATTCACCGGGCGGCGACGGTTTTTTCCTCCACCGTGCGCCGATATCCGTTTTCCGCATATCGCTGCTCGATAAGGATCGTTCCCTGCGCGCGACGGGCTGCCTAGCATGGGCGGACCATGATTCTTGTAGAGCTTCCCCCCGTGCGGCAGGACTTTCACATCCAACCGCTGAGCGACGCGCTCGGCGCCGAGGTGCTGGGCCTGGACCTCGCCGAGCCCCTGTCCGACGACGACTTCGCCCGCCTGCACCGCGCGCACCTCAGGCACCACGTGCTGGTGTTCCGCGACCAGCGCATCACCCCCGCGCAACAGGTCGCCTTCAGCGCGCGCTGGGGCCCGCTGCAGCGCCATGTGCTGCACCAGTTCGCCCACCCGGAACAGCCCGAGGTGCTGATCGTCAGCAACATCGTGGAGAACGGCAAACCCATCGGCCTGGGCGATGCGGGGGTGTTCTGGCACTCGGACCTGTCGTACAAGGAGCGGCCCAGCCTGGGCTCCTTCCTGCACGCGCAGGAACTGCCCGCCGAGGGCGGTGACACGCTGTTCGCCAACCAGCACCTGGCCTGGGACGAACTGCCCGAGCGGCTGCGCAGCGCGGTGCAGGGCGAGCGCGCCGAGCACAGCTACCTCAAGGTGTACGCCGAGCTGCAGCGCCGCAGCCCCTGGCGGCCCAACCTCTCGCCCGAGCAGATCGCCGCCGTGCCCACCGTGAGCCACCCGATCGTGCGCACGCACCCGGAAACCGGCCGCCAGGCGCTGTTCGTCAGCGAACACTTCACCACCCGCGTGGTCGGCCTGCCCGACGGCGACAGCGAGGCGCTGCTGCAGGCCCTGTACGCCCACAGCACGCAGGAACGCTACATCTACCGCCACCGCTGGCTGCCAGGCGACATGGTGTTCTGGGACAACCGCTCGGTGCTGCACCTGGCCGCGGGTTGTCCGCCCGATCAGCGCCGCCGCCTGTTCCGCACCACGATCGAAGGCCACGTGCCGTTCTAGAAATGAACACCCCTGCCGCGCTTCGCGCGTCCCCCTCCAGGGGCCAATGCCTGCGGCCTGGCAAAGCCAGTTCCGCGGCATTTCTGGACGAACTCCCCCTCCATTCCATGCCTCCTTTCTCAACGCGAACACCATGAAAAAACGCCCTTTCGTTCAAGGCCTGCTGGCCTCCCTGCTCTCGGCCTCGGCCCTGCTGGCCGCGCCGCTGGCCGCCCACGCCGAAGGCCAGATCCGCATCGCCCAGCAGTTCGGCGTGGTCTACCTGCTGCTCAACGTGGCGGAAGACCAGAAGCTGATCGAGAAACACGGCAAGGCCGCCGGCCTGGACGTGAAGGTGGAGTTCGTGCGCCTCTCGGGCGGCAGCGCGGTGAACGACGCGCTGCTCTCGGGCCAGATCGACATCGCCGGCGCGGGCGTGGGCCCGCTGCTGACCATCTGGGACCGCACCAAGGACAAGCAGAACGTGCGCGGCGTGGCCTCGCTGGGCAACTTCCCGTACTACCTGGTGAGCAACAACCCGGCCGTGAAGACGATTGCCGACTTCAGCGACAAGGACCGCATCGCCCTGCCCGCCGTGGGCGTGTCGGTGCAGTCGCGCGTGCTGCAGCTGGCCTCGGCCCAGCGCTGGGGCAACGACCAGTACAACAAGCTCGACAAGCTGCAGGTGGCCGTGCCCCACCCGGACGCGACGGCCGCCATCATCAAGGGCGGCACCGAGATCACGGCGCACTTCGGCAACCCGCCGTTCCAGAACCAGGCGCTGGTGGGCAACCCGAACGCGCGCATCGTGCTCAACAGCTACGACGTGCTCGGCGGCCCCTCCTCGGCCACGGTGCTGTACGCCACCGAAAAATTCCGCAACGACAATCCCAAGACCTACCGCGCCTTCACCGCCGCGCTGCAGGAAGCCGCGCAGTACATCACCGCCAACCCTGAGGGTGCGGCCGACATCTACCTGCGCACCGGCCAGGGCGCGATCGACCGCCAGTTGCTGCTTTCCATCATCAGGAACCCCGAAGTGCAGTTCAAGCTCGCGCCGCAGAACACCTTCAAGCTCGCGACCTTCATGCACGGCATCGGCGCGATCAAGAACAAGCCCGCCTCGGCGAAGGACTACTTCTTCGACGATCCGCACAGTGCGGCGGCGAACTGACATGAACGCGGCCCACGTCCTGCAGCGCCACGCCATCGGCACGCCGATGCAGGACCTGCTGCGCGCCACGCGCGAGCAGGAAGGCGGCGCCGTGTTCGGCCCCGAGAAGCTGCCCACGGCCGCCCTGCCCCGGCCGCTGCTGGACTTCGACAGTGTTTCGCTGGAGTACGCCACCGACCGGCAGGTGGTGCGCGCCACGCACCGCGTGAGCCTGTCGGTGTTCGAGGCCGAGCGCTATGTGCTGCTGGGGCCTTCGGGCTGCGGCAAGAGCACGCTGCTGAAGGCGGCGGCCGGTTTCATCGCACCGCGCGAGGGCCAGATCCGGCTCGACGGCCAGGCCATCACGGACCCGGGGCCGGACCGCATCGTGGTGTTCCAGGAATTCGACCAGTTGCCGCCCTGGAAGACGGTGCTGGGCAATGTGATGTTCCCGCTGCGCGCCACCGGGCGCCTGGCCCGCGCCGAGGCGCTGGAGCGCGCGCACGCGGTGCTCGAACAGGTGGGCCTGGCCGGTTTCGCCAACGCCTACCCGCACCAGCTCTCGGGTGGCATGAAGCAGCGCGTGGCGATCGCGCGCGCCCTGGCCATGCAGCCGCGCGTGCTGCTGATGGACGAGCCCTTCGCCTCGCTGGACGCCCTCACGCGCCGGCGCATGCAGGAAGAATTGCTCGCCCTGTGGGAGACGGTGCGCTTCACGCTGCTGTTCGTCACGCACTCCATCGAAGAAGCGCTGGTGGTCGGCAGCCGCATCGGCGTGCTCTCGCCGCACCCGGGCCGCCTGCGCGCCGAGATCCAGGCGCACGAATTCGGCCTGGGCAGCAGCGGCGGCACCGCCTTCCAGGCCGCCGCCCAACGCATCCACGGCCTGCTGTTCGGGCCCGAGACCCCCCACCTATGAGCCTGGCCGACGCCCTGCCCCCGATCCGGCCCGAGGCCGAATACCCGCTGCCCGCGCTGGGCGACACCCCGGCCGAGCGCCCCCTGCCCTGGCAGCGCCGCGTGTGGCAACAGGCCTGGGTGCGAAAGACCCTGATCCTGCTCGCGCTGGCGTTGCTGTGGGAAGTGCTCGCGCGCTGGCAGGACAACGACCTGCTGCTGCCCACCTTCGGGCAGACCGCGCATGCCTTCGTCGACGGCATCGCGGGCGGCGAGCTGCTGCTGCGCGCCCGCGCGTCACTCGCCGTGCTGCTGCAGGGCTACCTGCTGGGCATCGTGGCGGCCTTCGTGCTCACCACACTGGCCGTGTCCACCCAGATCGGGCGCGACCTGCTGGCCACGCTCACGTCCATGTTCAACCCGCTGCCGGCGATCGCACTGCTGCCGCTGGCGCTGCTGTGGTTCGGTCTGGGCAACGGCAGCCTGGTCTTCGTGCTGGTGCACTCCGTGCTGTGGCCGCTGGCCCTGGCCACCTTCGCGGGCTTCCAGGCCGTGCCCGACACCCTGCGCATGGCCGGGCGCAACTACGGCCTGCGCGGCGTGCGCTACGTGCTGCTGATCCTGGTGCCCTCGGCCCTGCCAGCCATCCTCTCGGGCCTGAAGATCGGCTGGGCCTTTGCCTGGCGCACGCTGATCGCCGCCGAGCTGGTGTTCGGCGCTTCCTCCGGCAAGGGAGGATTGGGCTGGTACATCTTCCAGAACCGCAACGAGCTCTACACCGACAAGGTGTTCGCCGGGCTGGTCACGGTGATCCTCATCGGCCTGCTGGTGGAGAGCGTGGTGTTCCAGACGGTCGAAAAACTCACCATCCGACGCTGGGGCGTGGCGCGATGAGCGCGCCGCGCCGCGTCACCATCGTCGGCGGTGGCTTCTCCGGCGTGAGCGCGGCCGTGCAGCTGGTGCGCCACAGCCCGGTGCCGCTGGCCATCACGCTGATCGAATCGCGCGACCGCGTCGGCCCCGGCCTGGCCTACGCCACGCACGACCCCGACCACCGCCTCAACGGCCCGACCTGGGTGCATGCGGTCGATCCCGTCGACGGCGAACATTTCACGCGCTGGTGCGAAGCGCACGGCGTGTTCGAGGCCGACCCGCAGGCCGTGCAGGCCAATGGCACGGCCTTCGTGCGCCGCGCGGTGCTCGGTGCCTACCTCGAAGCCATGGTGCGCAGCCACGCGAGCTGGGCGGCCACGGGCTCGACCATCCGCACGCTGCAGGACCGCGCGGTGCACGCCTGGGAGGCCGACGGCGAGGTCACCACGGTCACCGAACACGGCCAGACGCTGGCGGCCGACCTGCTGGTGCTGGCCACCGGCAACGCCGAGCCGCGCCTGCAGGCCCCGCTGGACCCGGCGCTGGCCCGACACCCGGGCGTGATCGAGAACCCGCTGGTGACGGCGCGGCTGCTGGGCATTCCGCGCGAGGCGCGCGTGCTCGTCATAGGCAGCGGCCTGACCTCGCTGGACGTGGTCTCCACGCTGCAGCGGCAAGGCCACGCGGGTGGCGTCACGGTGGTCTCGCGCCGGGGCCTGCACCCTCGCCCGCAGCCGCTGGCCAGCGGCGTGGTGGCCCACCCGGTGGGCCGCCAGAACCTGGACCGGCTGCTCGGCCCCGCGCCCGCTTTCCTCACCGAGGTGAAGCCCGAACTGCGCACCTGGATCAAGACCTTGCGTGCGCGCATCCGCGAGACCGTGGCGCGCGGCGAGAGCTGGAATGTGCCCTTCGACGAGTTGCGCGACGCCGTGTGGCAACTCTGGCCCACCCTGCCGCCGGCGCAGCAGCGCCGCTTCCTGCGCAGCGTGCGCCCCTGGTACGACGTGCACCGCTTCCGCTCGCCACCGCAGACGGCGGCGATCAACCGCGAGGCCCTGGCCGCCGGCCGGGTGGTGCATGTGGCGGCGCGGCTGCGCTCCCTGGCGGCGCAGGCAGGCACGCACCGCATCGACGCCGTGCTGCAGCCTTCGGGCGGTGGCACGCCACGCACCGAGACCTTCGACGTGGTGGTGAACTGCACCGGGCTGGACGCCGCCGCGCGCACCGCCGGCAACCCCTTGCTGCAGGCCCTGGTGTCGCACGGCACGCTGCGCCCGGATGCCTGCGGCATCGGCTATGCGGTGGATGCGAACTGCCGCGTGATCGACAGCGAAGGCCAGGCGCTGTCGCGCATCCGCCTGATCGGCCCGCCCACGCTGGGCACCTTCGGCGACCCGGGCGGGGCGATGTTCATCGCGGCGCAGATCCACCGCATGCTGCCGGACGTGTACGAGGCGCTTCAGCGCCCCGCCTTGTCGAGCGCCTTCTTCAGCAGCTCGTATTCCGCGCAGGGCTTGGCGGTGCAGAGCAGCTCCAGGTAACGCAGGTTCTTGCGCGCGCCGGCCACGTCGCCCAGCGCCAGGAACAGCTCGCCCTGGTACTCCAGCGCGGGCCGGTGCTCCGGGTCGTACAGCAGGGCCTCGCGGTACCAATGCCCGGCCTCGGCGTAGCGCTTGAGCTGACGCAGGCTGTAGCCGAGCAGGTTGTAGACCTCGGCGTGCTGCACGGTCTCGCTCAGCGCCGTGAGCCGCTGCACCGCCTTCGTGTAGTCGCCGGCGTACACCAGGGCGCGCACGGCGGAGAGATCGGGCAGGTCAGACGACGGCGGGGCCCCCGCCGCGCCCAGGGCCAGGGGCATGGCCGCCACGACGGCGGCGAACCGGCGCCTCACTCAGGCCTCCGCCAGTTGCGGTGCCGCCTCGCCCATGGCCACCAGGATCTCGCGCTTGAGCGCGGCGAACGCCGGGCTCACGCGGTCGCGTGGGCCCGGCGGCAGGTCCACCTTCACCTGCCTGACGATGCGGCCCGGGTTGGCGTTCATCACGATCACGGTGTCGCTCAGGAAGATGGCCTCGTCCACATCGTGCGTGACCAGGATCATGGTCACGCCCTCGGCGCGCCAGATGCGCAGAAGCTCTTCCTGCAGGCGCACGCGGGTGAGCGCGTCCAGCGCGCCCAGGGGTTCGTCGAGCAGCAGGATCTCGGGCTGACCGACCAGGCCGCGCGCGATCGCGCCGCGCTGCGCCATGCCGCCCGAGAGCTCGTGCGGGTAGGCCTTCTCGAAGCCCTTGAGCCCCACCAGCTCGATGTGCGACTGGATGGTCAGGCGCTGCTGCTCGGGCGGGAGCGTGGCGTTGGTCAGCGCCAGGCCGATGTTCTGCTCCAGCGTCATCCAGGGCAGCAGGCGGTGGTCCTGGAACACGATGCCGCGCGAGAGGCTGGTGCCGGCGATGCGCTCGCCGTGCAGCAGGATGTCGCCCTCGTAGTCCTTGTCCAGGCCAAGGATGAGCCGCAGCAGCGTGGACTTGCCGCAGCCGCTGGGGCCGACCAGCGTCACGAAGGCGCCGGGCTCGACGTTGAAGCTGGCATTGACCAGCGCATCCAGGCGCGGGCGGCCTGGCACGGAGTAGCTTTTGGAAACGGCCTTGACTTCAAGGCGACCGGGTTCTGCCATGGAAAATCCTAAAAAGTTGTCGAAGCGAAGTGCCTGACCTAGCTACCGCCGTGGAACGGGCTTTGCCCGGCCACTGGCGGTGCCCCCTTGAGGGGGTGACACGCCGAAGGCGTGGCGCGGGGGTGGGTCAGCCTTCGAAGCCTTGTTTCCAGCGCAGCACGCGGCGCTGCAGCAAATACATGGTGCGGTCGATGCCGAAACCCACCAGGCCGATGATGACCATGCAGACCAGCAGCTGGTCGGTGAGCAGCAGGCCCTGCGCGCGGAAGATCAGGAAGCCCAGGCCTTCGAGGCCGCTCAGGCCTTCGGCCACCACCACCAGCGCCCAGGCCAGGCCGGCCGCGTAGCGCAGCGAAACCATGATGGTCGGCGTGGCGGCGGGCAGGATGACCTTGCGCACCAGTTGCCAGCGCGTGAGCGTCATCACCTCGGCCAGCTCGATGTAGCTCTTGTCCACGCTGCGGATGCCCTGCAGCGTGTTGAGGAAGACGGGGAAGAACACCGTCTTGGCGATCACCAGGATCTTGGCCGGCGCGCCCAGGCCCAGCCACAGCACGATCAGCGGAAACCAGGCAATGCCCGGGATGTGGCGGATGGTGTCGAAGGTGGGCGAGAGGAACTGCTCGAAGCGCTTCGAGAGGCCCGCGCCGACGCCCAGCACCAGCGCGGCGAAGGCGCCGTACAGGAAGCCCTGCGCGACCAGGGACAGGCTCACGGCGAAGTCCCACAACAGCCGCTGCTCCGTCAGCATCTTGAAGAAGGCCTCCACCACCTTGATGGGGGCGGGCAGGAAGACCGGGTCGATCCATTCCAGGCTGGCGGCGGTCTGCCACAGCAGCAGCACGCCGGCGGGCAGCAGGAAGCCGATCGCGCGGCTGGGCACCAGCCATTGCTGGAGCTTCGTCCCGAAGGACGAAGCTTCCGACGCTGGCGCCGTGGAGGGAAGGTTTTGCGTCAGCGTGTTCATGGTGCGCTCAGCGGTAGATGGAGTGCGAGCCGCCCGCGAAGAAGCGGCCGTCCACGAAGGCATCGACCTGCGCGTCGGTCAGCCGGCGTTCGCTCAGGATGTCGTCGCCCTGCTTCACGTACCAGTCGATGAAGGTCTTGATGGAGTTGCGCGCGCGCTGCGCGTTGGGCTCGCCGGCCATGAACTCCCATTGGCCCAGGTGGGTGATCTGGAACTTGGCCACTTCAACCGGCACGCGGGTTTCGCGCGAGACGATCTTGGCGGCCTCATCCACGTTGTCCAGCGTCCAGGCCATGGCGCGTTCGCGAGAGGCGAGGAAGGCTTGCACCGCTTCGGGGTACTTGTTGACGAACTCGCGCTTGGCGAAGTACGTGACGCGGCCGGCGTGGTTCACGTACACGCCATCGTCCGGCACATGGCCGATCACCTTGAGCTTGCCCGAGAGCCAGGCGCCGGTGGCGTTGCCCGCGGCCAGGTGGGTGGTGGTGGCATCGAGGGCGCCGGAGATCACCGCCGAGATCGCCACGGTGGGGTTGTCGATCGATTCGTAGCGCACGCGGCCCTTGGTCTGGCGCGTGTCCAGCGGCAGGCCCACCGAGTTCAAGGCCTCGGTGGGGGCAGACCAGTAGCAGCTGATGCGGCTGCTGCCGAACTTCTTGCCGTCCAGATCGGCCAGGGTGTTCACCGACTTGTTCGACACGGCAGCGAGCACCGGCGCGCGGTAGCGGTTGGAGGTCTCGGAGGCCCAGATGATGACGCCGTCCAGGCCGTTGGCGCGGTGCACCGTGGCCGGGTAGATCATGCGCTGCGCGATCGAGATCGCGCCTTTGCTGAGGGCGCCGGTTTCGGCGCCCACCAGTTCCGCACCGCCGGAGGCGATGAGGTTGACCTCCTTGGTGCCGACCTTGCTGAACTCTTCCTTGAAGATGCCCTTCTCGCGGGCGATCACGGTCCACGGTGTGAGCTGCAGGTTGATCGCCGGCAGCACCTCGGCGGCGGCGGTGCCGGCCTGGCCGATCAGGCCCAGGGCCAGGGCGGCGGCGCTGCTCAGGGCGCGCAGGCGGTTGCGGGGGCTTCTGTGTTTCGTCACGACGGTCATGAGGTTCTCCAAGGGTTCGTCTGTCAGGTGGTGTGAATGACGCGCCGATTCTTGGGGCGCGGCGCGCACTGGCCAACGAAGGAAAACGGACACCGATATGCGGCCGCAAATGGCGCAGATGCTTATGCGCATTTCGAGCCACACGAAGGCGATGGCGCGCCCAGAATCCCTCTCCCATGAGCTCCATCGACGCTTCCCACCAACGCCCGCTGCGCCGCCTGGCCTGGCTCACCGCGCTGGGCCTCGCGGCGCTGTGCGCAGCCGTGTTCATGGCGATCGAGTCGCGCGCCGCGTCTTCCGCACCCCTGCCGGTGAAACAGCTGCGCATCGG
Source organism: Hydrogenophaga sp. FG152 (assembly GCF_057809615.1). Classification (NCBI taxonomy): domain Bacteria; kingdom Pseudomonadati; phylum Pseudomonadota; class Betaproteobacteria; order Burkholderiales; family Comamonadaceae; genus Hydrogenophaga; species Hydrogenophaga sp. FG152. Next base: position 33,242 of record NZ_JBMDKH010000028.1, read on the forward strand.
TGTGGCGCCCGCCACCTTGCCCGTGAGCACCGGCGAGCGCGACTACACCAACGCCGGCTTCGAGGCGGTGTATGCGCGGGAACTGGCGCGGCACCTGGGCGTGGACGCGCTCATCGTGCCGCTGCCGCCCGATGCGCAGGCGCAGGCCTTGCGCCAGGGCGATGTGGATCTGGTGCTGACGCGCGCCGACGAGGCCCGCCCCCGGGAAGACGGCCTGCGCGTGCTGGCCACGGGCTACCAGTCGGGCCTGAGCGTTTCGATGCGGGCGGACACCGATGTGCGCGCCTGGAAAGACCTGGCCGGGCGCGTGGTGTGCGTGACGGCCGACAATCCGCGCGCCCAGGCCCAGGCCGAGCGCGTCCAGGGCCGGCTCAAAGTGTTCGAGGCGCCGGCCCAGGCCCTGGTGCAGGTGCGCACCGGCGAGTGCGCGGCGGCCATCCTCGACGGCTCTCAGCTGGAGCCGCTGCTGGCGCAGAAGGAATGGCGCAAGTTCTCCGCCACCCTGCCCGCCACGCGCGACAGCGCGCTGCAAGCCTGGCTGGCCGAAGGCCGGAACGACCTGGCCGCGCCCATCCGCGCGGCCGTGCATGAGATCGGCTCCACGGCGGCCTGGGCGCAGCGGCGCCAGAAGTGGGCGGCCAACGTGGCCTTCGAGGTCTACTTCGACCAGACCGGACCGGACTGCCATTGACCCGGTTCTTCGTGGCGCTGGCGCTCGCGCTGGGCCTGAGCGGCCCGGCAGTCGCGGGCGAGCGACTGCGCGCACTCTACGAGAAGCCGGCCAGCCAATGGCCCGCCCCCTGGATCGACAACGGCGTGGCCTTCGTGGAGCTGGGGGCGCTCGCACTACCACCCGCGCCACCTGCGCCGCTCGTTCAGCTCGGCCAGCGACTTTTTTTCGACGCGCGCCTCTCCGCCAACGGCCGCGTGGCCTGCGCCAGCTGCCACCGGCCCGACCAGGGCTGGACCGTGCGCGCGCCCACGGCCTCCGGTGTGAGGGGCGCGCCGGGCCGGCGCAATCCGCCGGGACTGCAGGACGTGGCCACGCGGGCGCACTGGGCCTGGGACGGCGCGGCCCGCTCGCTCGCCGAACAGTCGTTGCGCCCCCTGACCGACCCGCGCGAGATGGCCAACCCGTCGCTGGGCGCGGTCGGCCGGCGCATGGGGATGTCACCCGCCCGGATCGGCGAAGCGCTCGCGGCCTTCCAGCACACGCTGCACACCCGCAGCCGCTTCGACCGCTTCGCGCAGGGCGAGCACCGCGCGCTGACCGATCTGGAACTCCAGGGCCTGCACCTGTTCCGCACGAGCGCACGCTGCGCCAACTGCCACTTCGGCCCCACGCTGAGCGACGGGCGCTTCCACAACCTGGGCATCGCCTTCTTCGGCGAGCCTTCGCAGGACCTGGGCCGTTTCGGGGTGACGCGGCGGTGCGAGGACGTGGGACGTTTTCGCACCGCGAGCCTGCGCGGGGTGGCGCGCACCGCGCCCTACATGCACCACGGCCTGTTCGATTCGCTGGCGGGGGTGTTGAACCTGTACGCGCGCGGCGGCGGTGACCCGCGCAACGGCCGCGTGGGCGTGGCCAACGACCCGCTGTACGCCTGCGCGCAGCGGGTCTCGCCCCACCTGCAGGCGCTGCCGCTGAGCGCGGCGGACATCGCCGCGCTGCAGGCGTTTCTGCAGGCCCTGTGAATCAGGCCACGAGCCGCGCCGCCCCCGCGTGGCGGCTGATGGGCCGCTCCAGGCCCAGGTTCTCGCGCAGCGTGCGGCCTTCGTAGGCGGTGCGAAACAGCCCGCGCCGCTGCAGTTCGGGCACCACCAGGTCCACGAACTCGTTGAGCGAAGCCGGCAGCACCGGCGGCATGACATTGAAGCCGTCGGCCGCGCCGTTCTCGAACCATTCCTGCATGCGGTCGGCGATGGTCTCGGGCGTGCCGATCACCACCCAGTGCCCGCGCGCGCCGGCCAGGTACTCGTAGAGCTGGCGCACGGTGAAGCGCTCGCGGCGCGCGAGTTCGATCACCACGTGCGCGCGGCTGTTGATGCCCTTGGGCGGCTCGGGGTAGTGCGGCGGCGGCGCGTCCAGGTTCCAGCGGCGCAGGTCTTCGCCGGGCCAGAACGGCACCAGGGTGGAGAGGCCCACCGAGGGGTGGATCAGCGCCTGCAGCTCGGCCCACTTGGCCTGCGCCTCGGCCTCGGTGCGGCCGATCACGGGCGAGATGCCGGGCAGCACCAGCAGCTGCTCGGGCCGGCGCCCGTACTTGGCCATGCGGCCCTTCACGTCCTGGTAGAAGGCCTGGGCTTCGGCCAGGCTGGTCCAGGCGGTGAAGATGGCCTCGGCGGTGGCGGCGGCGAGTTCCTTGCCGTCTTCGGACGAACCGGCCTGCACGATCACCGGGTGGCCCTGCGGCGAGCGCTCCAGGTTGAGCGGCCCCTTGACCTTGAGGTGCTTGCCGATGTGGTTGAGCTCGTGCAGCTTGGCCGGGTCGAAGTACACGCCGGACTCGCGGTCGCGCACGAAGGCGTCGTCCTCGAAGCTGTCCCACAGGCCCTTGACCACGTCCACGAACTCGGTGGCCTTGGCGTAGCGCTCGCCGGGCGAGGGGTGCGCGTCCAGGCCGAAGTTGCCGTGCACGCTGTCGTTGCTGGTGGTCACCACGTTCCAGGCCGCGCGGCCCTTGCTGATGTGGTCCAGCGAGGCGAACTTGCGCGCGAGCAGGTAGGGGTCTTCGTAGGTGGTGGACGCGGTGGCGACGAAGCCGATGTGTTTCGTCACCGCCGAGAGCGCGGCCCACAGCGTGACCGGTTCGAAGTGCGAGATGCGGCCCTGGCGGCTGAAGGACTCGTCGTCGCCCGTGCCCCAGATGCCCGGGCTGTCGGCCACGAAGACCTGGTCGAACAGGCCGCGCTCGGCGGTCTGCGCGACCTCGATGTAGTGGTCGATGTTGGTGCCCGAGTCGATCTGCGAGCCCGGGTGGCGCCAGGCGGCGACGTGGTGGCCGGTGGCCATGATGAAGGCGCCGAGGCGCAGCTGTCGTTTGCTCATGCGGGTGTGCTCCCAGTGGATCGAGCCCGCCAATCTAGGCGCGCGAGCGCCCCCGAGGAAGGAAACAAACCGCATATCCATAGCCGTTCTGATTCGTTGCGGCAACGCAGCATGCGGCCTAGCATTCATGCACCGGTGTTGGAAACGACTGGTCCGGCCGATGCGGGGATGCAGAGAACCCTGGTTGTCTCCTGGGGGGAGGATTGCATCGGCCGGTTTTTTTTGGAGCGTGACCCTGGCTCAGATGTTTGGGCAATTAAGAAACAAAAAAACAATGGTTTGTGTGTTGAAGCGGCGCTTTTAGAGTGCATTCCAACTTCACACCAAGGGTCTCCAACATGACGGTTGCCATCGAATCCCCCACGCTGCTCGACGCCCTGGACGCCATCGGGCGCGACGCCCAGGCCCGGGGCCTGCCCTACGCGGGTGGCATCCCGCCCGAACTCGCCTGGTCGCTGGTCTCGGCCGGCGAAGCCCGGCTGGTGGACGTGCGCAGCGCGGAAGAGCGCAAGTTCGTGGGCCATGTGCCCGACAGCCTGCACGTGCCCTGGGCCACGGGCACCAGCCTCACGCGCAACCCGCGCTTCGTGCGCGAGCTCGAAGCCAAGGTGGGCAAGGAAGCGCGCGTGCTGCTGCTGTGCCGCAGCGGCAAGCGCTCGGCGCTGGCGGCCGAGGCCGCCACCAAGGCCGGCTTCACGCAGGTGTTCAACGTGCTCGAAGGTTTCGAGGGCGAGATCGACGCGCAGCAACACCGCGGCGGGCAGGACGGCTGGCGCTTCCACGGATTGCCATGGGTGCAGGACTGATGGCCGACGCGCACCTGTTCGACCTGCAGCAGGTCGTGCGCGACCTCGCCGACGTGGGGGGGGGGGGGGGGGGGG